>JABILI010000055.1 GCA_018654575.1 Porticoccaceae bacterium | reverse complement strand
TTGAGCAGTGGAAGAATTTCGAGGATTATTTAGACCCATTGAAAGATTCCCTAGGGCCGGTGTTAGACCGATACCCTATTTGATTGACGATTTTAAAGAATTAGCAAGACGAGGAGATGCAAAGTGACAGACGTAACAATGACTCAACAAGAAATTCAATCAATCGTAGAGTTGGCGCTTGAAACGAGCGGCTGTAATAAGGAAAATGCAGCTGCGGTAGGTAGAACTATTTCCGCTGCGGAGCTGGATGGCTGTGCCGCTCATGGATTATTCCGCATGCCCGGTTATGTCGCATCTCTGCGTAGTGGCAAAGTTAATGGTAAGGCTCAACCGACAGTCACGCGCATATCGCCAGGCGTGGTCAAAGTTGACGGAGACCATGGCTATGCGCCATTGGCATTGGAAATGGGCCGAGAGGCGCTTATTGAGGCTGCCCGAGAGAATGGTATAGCTGCTATGGCACTCGTTAATGTGCATCACTTTGCAGCACTGTGGGTTGAGGTAGAGCCCATTGCCGAAGCTGGATTGGCGGCGATGGCTTTTACTACATACAAGCCTGCTGTTGTCCCTGCTGGGGCGAAAGAGCCTCTATTTGGTACAAATCCAATGTGTTTTGGTTGGCCTCGAGGTGATCAGCCGCCACTCGTGTTTGATCAGGCATCTGCGTCAATGGCACGTGGGGAGGTAATGATTGCCGCGCGGGATGGCCATCCTGTCCCGTTAGGTACGGGAGTCGACGCTGATGGTGTGCCCACTACTGACGCAGATAAGATAATCAATGGCGGAGCTTTGCTCCCATTTGGTGGCCACAAAGGGTCCACTATTGCCATGATGATAGAGTTATTAGTCGCGGGTCTCACGGGGCAAGACTTTAGTTTTGAGGCTCAAGAAAATGATAATAATGATGGTGGACCACCCAATGGTGGAGAGTTTATGCTGGCCATTGACCCTAATCGATTTGGTGATGCTGATAATTGGCTAAAGCATTCGGAATCTTTCTTGCAGTTACTGGGCAGAATGGAGGGCGCGCATATGCCGGGCGACCGACGGTACGCCAATCGAGAGAGGCATTCAGTTGAGGGTATTTTGGTCAAGCAGGCAGTTCATGCTAAATGTTTAGAGTTTTGCCAGACTAGCGGATAGGTTTTCCTCGCTAGAGGGGTAGGGTTAGTTTGAACTGGCTTTGCTAGGAGGGGTTAGTCCCAGGCGCTTAATTTGATGGGGCATCTCAGCGATAACAGCATCTATCATCGCTTCGGCCGCTGGTGATAAGGTCCACTCATTGCGGGTAATCAGACATATATCACGTTTCTCGGCCGGCATCAAAAGTCTCGATACTAGTTCGCCCGTTTCTCTTGGAATGGCCAGTGATGGCAGTATACTGACGCCTAAGTTGGACTTAAGCATGGCGATCAGGGTAGTAATATTTGGAAAATCAAACTTAGACGGGCCTAATGATTGTCGTGAGCGCATGGTCTTAGTGATTCCGGTATCTAGAAACGTTTCGTTGCTAAGTTGATCCCAGTGAATAGGGTCACTGCTAGCAGCTAAATAATGATCACGGTGACAGACCAACTCCAAGTTATCACCAAATAAGGGACGAAAGTTCAGCAGCTTGTTCTGTTGCCAAACACTACCGATGCCGAAATCCACTTCATTGCGCTCGACTTTTTGTTGCACTCCTCTAGAGGTATCATCATTTAAAAGCAGATTTATTCCCGGGAAATTGGCTGAAAAGTTCTTTATGATTGGAGGTAGTACGTTCGTTGCCACCGATGGAACTATCGCCATACTAATATTGCCCACTCGTCTCTCTGCTGTGGCCTTGAGATCTGATATAGCCGTGTCAAAGTCCCTGACTAATCGTTCTGCAATCGGAATGAAGTTTTCGCCTTCAGCCGTAGGAGTGACTCGTCGAGTTGTTCTATCTAGAAGTTTCAAGCCGATAAACTCTTCCAACTGCTTAATCGCTAAAGTGATTGCCGGTTGGGTTCGAGATAGTTCCTCTGCGGCTCGATTAAAACTGCCATAACGGGCCACAATAACGAAGGTTCGGAGATGCTTGAGGGTAATATTAAGGTATTTCATCAATATGGCCTTATCATTAGTCTTGGAGTTAGGGCAGACTGTAGTCTTTAAAATTTAATATATTAGCTAAGTTTATATATCTATATAAATTTGTAAATAGATTTATTATTTGAACGCGTTAAGATACATGTCCAACAACCAGAATTGGTTGCTCAGTTTATATTTCACAAGGGGAAGAAAATGAGCGGTGAAGTTTATCGTAATTACATTAATGGTCAGTGGCTCGAGGGTCAAAGCGTCACTACGAACCTTAATCCCTCGGACATTAGTGATGTAGTAGGCCAGTACTCTAGGGCCAACGAAGATGACTGTACTGCGGCGATTGCCGCAGCGAATAAAGCCTTTGTCGGCTGGTCTCAGAGCGCTCTTGAAGCACGTAAAACGATCCTAGATATGATCGGTAATGAACTGATTGAGCGCAAAGAAGAAATTGGTGCTATTTTGGCCCGTGAAGAGGGTAAAACCCTTGCCGAAGGTATAGGGGAGGTGGGTCGGTCAGGCCAGTTTTTCCAATATTATGGTGCTGAGGTATTGCGCTTGATGGGAGAAAATACAGCTTCAGTTCGACCAGGGGTTGATGTTGAAGTGCATCGCGAACCCCTAGGTGTAGTAGGGATTATTACACCGTGGAACTTCCCAATGGCGGTTGCCGCATGGAAAGTTGCTCCAGCGCTGGCCTATGGTAACTGTGTGGTACTCAAGCCCGCGGAACTTGTGCCAGCTAGCGCCTGGATTTTGGCGGAGATAATCAGTCGTAGCGGTTTGCCTGACGGCGCTTTTAATTTAGTGATGGGTTCGGGTCGTGAGGTAGGTGAAAAACTGACTAGCTCTGCCGGAGTCGATGCAATTACCTTCACAGGATCAGTCGATGTAGGTCGGCATATTGCGCGCAATTGCATCGAAAACATGTCGCGAATACAGCTTGAAATGGGCAGTAAAAATGCACTTGTCGTGCTGAATGATGCTGATCTTCAATCCGCAGTGGATTGCGCCATAGCAGGGGCTTATTTTGGCACAGGACAAAAATGTACGGCCTCTTCACGCATCATCGTAGAGTCAGGAATACATGATGAATTTGTGGCCAAAATGACTGAGGCCTTGGACAAGTTGGTTGTGGGTAACGCGATGACCCCAGGGGTGCATATAGGCGCGGTCGTCGATGAACGGCAGCTATTACAAAACCTTAAATACGTAGAATCAGCCAAACAAGAAGGTGCTGAATTGGTTCAGGGTGGTGAAAGATTGCAGCTTGAAACCGAAGGCTACTTTATGTCGCCAGCGCTCTTCATCAATACTAACAATAAAATGCAAATTAACCGAGATGAGGTGTTTGGACCTCTTGCCTGTGTAATCAAAGTCGATAGCTACGAAGAGGCATTAGAGGTCTCCAACGATTCTGATTTTGGCTTGACGTCAGGGATTATGACGGCTTCTTTGAAGCATGCGAGTCATTTTAAACGCCATTCCAAGTCGGGTTGTGTGATGGTTAATTTGCCGACTGCAGGCACTGATTACCACGTGCCGTTTGGTGGTCGTAAATCGTCCAGCTATGGCCCAAGAGAGCAGGGTCAGTATGCGCGTGACTTCTATACCATTATCAAAACTAATTACAGTAAGCCGTATTAGGTTCAGCTTGGCTGGGCGTTAAGGGGGTTTTAATGCACAAAGATATGCTCATGATCGATGGATTACAGTACGTCAACTGGAACCGTCAGTTGTTTGAAGACGCGCAGCAGAGTGGTGTGCATTGTATCCATGTGACTATTGTTTACTGGGAAAATATCCGTGAGACGCTAGAAAATATAGGCACTTGGAATCGTCATTTTATCAATCATGGCGATCTCATTATGCCCGTTCGTCAAGCTCGGGATATTCTTGAGGCTAAGCGCCTAGGTAAGGTCGGCATTGTTTTTGGTTTTCAAAACTGTTCGCCCATTGAGGATGACGTCAAAATGGTGGAAATTCTCCACCAGTTAGGCGTGCGTATTATGCAGTTAACCTACAACAATCAGAGCCTGTTGGCGACAGGTTGTTATGAAGAGAAGGACGGCGGTGTTACCCGATTTGGCAAACAAGTGATTAAGGAGATGAACCGAGTAGGCATGGTTATTGATATGTCTCATAGCGCAGAAAAATCAACCCTAGAAACCATTGAGCTATCACAGCGTCCTATCGCCATTACTCATGCCAATCCAAGTTTCTTTCATACTGCATTGCGAAATAAGTCTGACACGGTCATCCGCGCTATTGGTGAGTCAGAGGGGATGTTAGGTTTTAGTATGTATCCCTTTCATTTAAAAAATGGCCCCGACTGTACCCTTGAAGAGTTTTGCCAAATGATTGGTCAAACAGTTGAAATGATTGGTATTGACCGTGTCGGGATTGGCTCTGACTTGTGTCTTAACTGGGATTATAAAGTACTAGAGTGGATGCGCAGTGGACGCTGGACAACTGGTGTCGATCACGGTGAAGGGTCGGCTGAAAGACCTGCCTGGCCTGATCAGCCTAGTTGGTTTGGAGGCACCAAAGACCTAAAAATTGTTGCTCAGGGTCTTGAAGATCAAGGTTTTAGCGATGACGACATCGCCAAAGTCATGGGTAAAAACTGGCTGTCGTTTTTTGAAAAATCATTCTCGGGAAGTCTGCTAAACTCCTAGAAAATTGACTTATAACAAGTCGGGATAATACTGAACCATTATAATAGGAAAAACGTAATACTTTGGTAAGCTCATGGTTCCTATACTTAATTTGTAAATCAGCTAAATTGGCTAGATAGCGAAAAACTCATGCACAACCGCGCTCACAATACCTACAACTCTGATGATATGACTGTCTTGCCGATGCGGCCTGCCAGTCAGGTTATGCAGTTGGAACGCCTAGGTAGCTTTCATCAATCGCGGCTGAGTTTTATGCGCACATTGGTGCGCCACATGGTGTCGGAGAATTGGCAGATCAGTAGCTCAGTATTTGATCTCGACGAGCAGGGTTATGGTACTGTAGTCTATCAAATCGCGGCTAAATACGGCACTTTCAGCTATGTGCTGTTCTCTCATTATTTAGATCCAGAAAATCGCAATGATCGAGTTATTGCTGACCAGTGGGACTTGACCATGGCCCTCTGTGAGGGCACAGTGGATACGAAACAACTCGATTTCTTGCGTAACAATGTACCCAAGCAGGAAGCGGGACGAGTCGACTCCAGGGTCCTCGTTTTATCTCGCGCTAACCGCAGTGCACGCACTTTTGAGTATGTCGTTAATGAGTTGGCCCATGGCCATCAGCCGAATGTCGATGTGATTGCCGAAGTGGGTTATCTGTATCGTACTACTGCAGTCTATGGTAGTGGCAAGTTAGGCATGGCGGATTGGGAGAAAGTTCGTACTAAGCACCGCGACTTTGGTCGACCCTTTGCTGCAGAGATGTTCACCTGCTATATGTTGCGCCACTTTAGTATGCAGCAAGCCGATTATTTGGCCGCGCAGCGCGCGCCAGAGAGTGCAGCGTCTCTGCATGAAGATATTAAACGCTATATAGGTATTGGTAATTCCACGGGTCTGGGTATGGCGCCGTTTTTAATTAATCATCCACTGTTAATCAATCAGTGGATTGAAATGCGTGAAACTGCATTGGCTACAGTTGTTGCCGCCAGTAAGGCCGGTGTTGATGAGGCCACTCGCGCGCGTTTGGATACTGCGACTCAGCGAGTGATTCAGCACTTAGGTGAAATTGTCACCTCTGATGAGCGGCAAAATAACGCAAATATTCTGCTACGGGAAGAATTACAGTTACTGCACCTATGGCTGGAAGAGCAGGGTGCAGCGCTGGAGAGTAACCACTATGTGTGGGCCTCTCTTACTCAGTATGCCGAGCAACACTGGCATATAGAAACTCAAGAGGTCATTAATACCCTGTTGATTGAGCTCTATCCCGAACTGGTTGATGGCTTAGAAGAGCAGATGGGGGTGGATGAATCTCACCAGATAACACCTGAAATGCCGGTCGCTGAGCTGTTAGAGGTTATTGAAGATAAATATGCTTGGGCGCTTGCCATAGATTTTAGCAAGCACGAGTCTAAGGGGACATTCTGGTATCGTTCTGAAGAGAAGATGGAGCCACGCTTGGGCCAAACCGATATTGATATGGGTATGGAAAAAGAGATGCCTTTGGCGGTTGGTCGCCGAGTACGTGAATGTTACGACCAGGTCTATAGCTACAATCAAGCTCGATCGGAACAGAATGTCGCGCATTTCATAATGCAGAACCCGACTTATAGTGGCATCGTTGCCCGTATTCAAACCATGGCCCAGAGTCATTATGGCGATATTCGTGAAAATTTGGTGCACTCGGATGTGCTACCCATTCATTTATTGCGCTGCAAGCTGTCCTTTTTTGGGGTTAGTAAATTTGATCCACGCTCGCGCCTTTGGGTGCGCAATACCATGTTCCAAGGCGCTCCGCTGATCAGTGATTTTGGCAAATCTTTTGTCGATGACTGGCAGTTCCCGATCAAACCTGCATTGAGATCCAGTTAAGTCGCATGAAAGTATCCAAAAATGAATTAAAGGCTTCGTTAATAAAGGCATTTGAAGGCTTGGGATTTCAGCCCGGTGACTATTATGATGCTGCGGATATGGTGGTCTGGTTAGAGGCCCATGGTTTTGATGGGTTTGATCGGTTACAGGCAGCTTTGGTTTATTTGAATACCACCGCGCCTATCCATGCTGATCTAGTGCAAGAAGATGCGCATAATTCTGTGCTAGATGGCAGAGGTACTTCTATTTTGTTGTGTGGCAGCGAAGCGGTGGATCTGATTAGGTCACAGGTAATGCAGGGTTCCAGCGCAAGTTTAGAGCTTATTAACTGTTATAACCGCACATTTGTCATACAGCGACTGGTTAAAGCTGCGCAGCGTAATCTCGCGTTCGTTGCTTATTGGCGTCAGCTTGATTACTGCGTAAAAGTCTCTATTGAGGCAGGCGCCCAGCTTCCGGAGTATAAGACTTTTACGATGATTGAAGCGGTTGAGCCGCAATCCCTAAGAATTTTTTGCGACACAAATTTAGTGGCTATTGAAAAGCAATATGCAGCGCAGCTAGAGTTCGGCAGCTTAGTTGAAACCTACTCTGCTGAAGAAATGTTGGCCTGTTACAGAGATTCAGTAGAGCAGGGAATAGAGATAGACAAAGCCCTATGGCAAACCTTAGATGATTTGGTCGCCAGAGTGCTGGTTGAATCCACCGAGAGTTCTAGAGCAGGCGCCGGAGATTAGTTCACAGTCACCCTGGTATTTTACTCAACCAAGACAGTCTCACCTTCAGCTTGAGTGATTAACCAATAGCGAAAAGCCTCAACATCAGGGTGACTATATTGGTTCACAGGTGTGGCTAGAAAGAAAGCTTCAGATGATGCGATTGATTCCTCAAATGGGGCAACCAGTCTTCCGCTTTCTAGCATGTTGGTTACCAAGCAGGTTCGACCCAGCATGATGCCATGGCCCAGTGCCGCCATTTCCATCATCGTTATTGACGAGTCAAAGTGAATCCCTTGGGAGGGATCAACATTGTGATAACCAAATTGGTTAAGCCAAAAAGCCCAGCCTTCTTCGTACCCCATGACATGTAAGAGGGTATGATCAGATAATTGTTTGGGCTTTGTGGGCGGATTTTCAGGTGATACATCGCCACCGACGAGGTCGGGGCTGCATACTGGAAATAGAGAATCCCATGTCAGTTGATTGCTAGTATAACCAGGCCATATGCCCTTGCCGTAGCGAATTTCTACATCAGCGTCTTTGTCTAGATCACCCACCCAGTTACTGCTGGTAAAGCGCAGGCCTATTTCAGGGTGTTCTTCTCGAAAACTCGATAACCTCGGTGCCAACCAGGTGTTAAAAAACACCAAATTAACTTTAACTGTCAATGTACGACTGCGTTCTTTGCCAAAGACCTCATCAGTCACCATAGCTAGGCGTTCTATTGATTCACGCACCCCTGGAATATAGGATTGGCCTGCGTCGGTGAGCTTTAATCCTCGGGGAAGGCGCTTAAATAAGGATGTACCAAGTTGAGCCTCGAGCCCTTTAATTTGTTGACTAATTGCCGCTTGAGTCATGTGTAATTCCGCCGCAGCCTGAGTAAAGTTTAGGTGCCGAGCGGAGGCCTCGAATGAGCGCAACCAATTTAAAGGAGGAAGCCTTTTTTTCATTGTAATTATCTCTAATGTTTAGCTCGATGTACTGTCGTGGCCATCAATCAATGACCCCAATTCAGTAGCAGCGGTATGCAGAATATCACTATAACTGATCAATTCATCGAGACTTTTTCTAACCACAGGTGCATGGATAAACAAGCAGGCACAAAGTCTTTGCTCACTGTCTAGAATAGGCACTGCACAGCCGACCATACCATCGACAAATTCTTCATTATCGGTGCTGATATTGCTCGCCTTTACCGCTAAAAGATTTTCTTCAAGATGCTCCGGATCCACAATGGTATTGCGCGCATACTGATGTAAGGGTAAATGGTTGACGATTTTTTGGCGACGCTGCCTGGGCAGAGAGCTCAGATATAGTTTACCACTAGCTGTGCACCAAGCCGGTGTATGGCTTCCGACTTGCAGGTTAAGTTGCAGAGGCCAGTCTGATTGTACTCGATCGTAATAGACCATCTCACTGCCGTTGGGGATAGCGATACCGCATGTCTCACCAATTTTCTCCGTTAGCTGCTCAAGGATGGCTCTGCGCACAGCGCTAAAACGTTCGCTATGCAAGACACCCCAAGCGACACCATGCATTCGGCTGCCTGGAATAATTAAGCCTCGCATATTAGTCTGCAAAAAACCATCGTCTTCTAGCTGATTGAGAAGACGATGGATACTTGGCTTTGGTATGTCTAAGAAAATTGCGAGATCAGCTGGTGATAGCGGTCGCTCGGCTTTAGCTACAGCTTCAATGATCACCATTACTCTGGCAATCGCTGAACCTTTCTCTCTCCCATTAGTGGTCATGATTATCTTAGTCTTAGCTCAGTGTCGGCATGGAGAACTGGGCACCTTCTCGAACGCCAGCGGATGGCCAACGTTGAGTAATTGTCTTGCGTTTGGTATAAAAGCGAACACCATCAGGGCCATAGGCATGTAAATCGCCAAATAGTGAACGTTTCCATCCACCAAAGCTGTGATAAGCCACAGGTACAGGAAGCGGGATATTAATACCGACCATACCTACCTGGATGTGGTCAGAGAAGTATCTTGCTGCCTCCCCATCACGGGTAAAGATACAGGTGCCATTGCCATATTCATGTGCGTCAATGAGATCCATTGCCTGCTGCATGGAATCAACACGAACAACCTGTAGTACGGGGCCGAAGATTTCAGCATCATAGCTATCCATGTCTGCGGTAACGCGGTCGATCAATGTGCCGCCAACATAGAAGCCATTTTCATAACCATCAATAGTCGGATTACGACCATCAACTACGATGTCTGCACCCTGTTCTTCGGCGCTGTCGATATAACCAAATACCTTTTGTTGATGTTGCTTTGTAATCACTGGACCAAAGTCATTATCAGCATCGTGGCAAGGGCCAATCTTTAAGGTCTTCATAGCTTCTTTCATCTTACTGACCAGTTGATCTGCCGCGGCATCACCAACGGCTACCGCCACTGACAGTGCCATGCAACGTTCACCAGAAGAACCAAAGGCAGCGCCAAGGAGTTGCGCAACAGCGTTATCCATATCAGCATCTGGCATCACAATAGCGTGATTTTTGGCGCCACCCAGAGCCTGACAACGCTTGCCGTTAGCATTGGCTGTGGTGTATATGTATTCCGCGATAGGAGTAGAGCCAACAAAACTAACGGCTTTGATGCGCTCGTCATTGAGCAGGGTATCTACGGCCTCTTTATCGCCATTAACTACATTCATAACACCGTCAGGCAAACCTGCCTCCTTCAATAGCGAAGCAATAAATAGTGTCGCGCTTGGGTCGCGCTCTGAGGGTTTTAGAATAAAGCAGTTACCGCAAACGATTGCCATGGGATACATCCATAGGGGCACCATGGCAGGAAAGTTAAATGGCGTAATGCCTGCAACCACACCTAGAGGCTGGAATTCACTCCAGGAATCAATATTAGGCGCTACATTTTTGCTGTGTTCTCCCTTTAGAAGCTCCGGTGCGCAGCATGCGTATTCTACATTTTCAATACCTCGCTGCAGTTCGCCAGCGGCATCGTGAGATATCTTTCCATGCTCTTCACCTATTAGCTGGCAAATTTTATCGGCATTTTGTTCGAGTAAATCTTTAAACTTAAACATCACTCTAGCGCGTTTGATAGCGGGAGTGTTACGCCAGGCTGGATACGCTGCTTGAGCGGCTTCAATAGCCGACTCCACAGTGGCCTTTGATGCCAAGGCGACTTGCTTGCTGACTTCACCATTGGATGGGTTAAATACATCTTGCGTTCGTTCGTTTACTTCAATTGATTGACCGTTAATTAAATGTCCTATAGTGGTCATTTTGTCGTTCCTCATAATATTAATGGTGAATTCGTTGTTTTTGTTACCAAAGTTTTTTGTACAGCTCGATCATCTCATCCACATCGGGAATTCTTGGATTATTACTTGGCGAGCCTGACGCTAAGGCTTGAGTAGCCATGGTTTCAAGATTACTAAAAAAGTGTTCGCGGTCGACACCAAAAGCTTCTAATGTGGGCACCTGTAGCTCATCATTAAGGGCATATAGCTCTTCCATCAGCTTTTGATTGGCCTGTTTGGTGTTGTCGCTGGAATCAGCGGCACCTATCGCGCGAGCACAATCAGCATAGCGCTCTGCCGCAGCGGGAATAGAGTATTCGGTCACCGTAGGCAGTAACATGGCATTGGATAGGCCATGGGGCACATGGTAGAACGCGCCTATGGGTCTGCTCATACCATGCACTAGGGCTACAGAGGCATTAGAAAATGCAACTCCAGCTAAGGTAGACCCGAGCATCATCTGCTCTCTTGCTTCTCTATCACTGCCATCATGGAATACTCGGCGTAGATTAGGCCCAATTAACTTCATAGCGGCAATAGCCTGAGTGTCAGTATAGGCGCTGGCTTTTTTACTTACATAGGATTCCATAGCGTGAGTCAACGCATCAATACCCGTATCTGCTGTGGTCCGTGCAGGTACGCTTAGGGAAAGTTCGAAGTCGACTAGAGCCGCCGTGGGCATGAATCCAGTGCCTAAGCACAACATTTTTTCATCGGTAGTCTCATCGGTAATAATAGTGAATTTTGTCACCTCAGAACCGGTGCCCGCCGTGGTTGGGATAGCAAAAATGGGTAAGCCGGGCTCGTCTACTATGCGTGGGAATTTGTAGTCGCGCATCTCGCCCCCGTATGTCCCGAGTATGGCAATCGCCTTAGCGCTGTCGATTGGGCTACCGCCCCCCAAGGCTATAATTGCATCGTAGTTGCCATTGCGAACCTTATCAACTCCGGCTTGTATGGAGCGTACGGTGGGCTCAGGAACGGTGTCATCAAACACCTCGGAACTTATTTCAACTTCGTTTAAGCATTCTCTAATAGTACTGATATAGCCAAGTTGAACCATGATTTTATCAGTCACAATGAGCGGTCGATGCAAGCCCATGCTCTTTAGGATGTTGCCTATCTCACTACTGGCCCCAGCGCCGACCTGTAAAGTCTGAGGAAGAATTATTTTTGCTGACATGATTACTCCAATATTTATTTTTTTGAAGTCACAAGCGGCCTTTCTGGTCATTTATGACTTTTTCTAATCTTCTTGGCCCGTAATGTCTTAAATTAACAGAGAAATCACTATACGCTTAAAATGATACAAATCATATTGTTTTAGGAGATTTTGTTTAAACATTTCTCATTATATGGACTTTTTTGAGCCCTCTATTTGCCTGGGGATAATCTAGGCGAGCCTATACCTCAGTTAGACGGGTTGGTCCGCACAGTTGATACAGCGAGTGTAGGTTGGATCGATATGGAGCCTGCCGATGACGATATCTTCATCACATAGGGTGCAGCGTCCGTAATCTTCTGTAGCAATACGTTCTAGTGCGGCGGGTATTCGTGCTAGTTGTTGCTTGCGGCGCCTTGAGGCCTCTTTGGCCATTTCGACACCCTGCATGGCATCCATGCGAGAAAGACGGCCGACCATCGATTGGTCCAACTGTACCGGTTTCGTGGCCTCGCAGGAGATAGCCTCTAACTCAGTCAGCTGGGCTCTTAACTCAAGTAGAGCACGACGGAAATTTTCAACAACTAAATTATCCATGACTGACTCAAATGGCCGGCATTTGGGTTATAGAGTAGGCTTGCTGACTGAGCCAAGGCGCGATAGGGGCCATTTCAGGTACGATTTCTTCCGTGTAGATGGAGCGGCATATATTGGCAATCTGCTCCGGCCAATCACCTAATTCATCTTTTCGGCAAACTAATGTCAAATGTCGAGCGTTGGCGCCCTTGGCTAGCTGCATCACAGTAACACCTTGCAGTAACTCTGGGTAAGGTACAAGGCAAAGTCCCGTGGCAAAACCCCAACCTTGGGCCGATTGAACAAAACGTAAAAGTGTTTGGGTACTGTCTAGTTCACAATTGATATTAAGCTCGATATTAAGACGTCTGGCAATTAGATCGCTCAGTGCGCCCAGGCGAGACTGACGGTTATAGCGCACAAAGGGCACGTTGTCAGCTAGCCACTCGCAGCCAACCTTACCTGACTGGGAAAATTGCTCAGGTACTATCATCACAAAGGGATCCCTAAGGATAGGATAACGTTGTAATTCGGGATGTTCATCAATGGGATCGCTGGTGATCAGCATATCGAGATCGCGGTTTAATAATGCCTGAGTTAAGGGGGATACCAACCCAGTTCGCAGTGCTAGCTTGGAAGTAAAAGGTTTTACTTTTTGCATAAATTGCAGTCCGGCAACATCACAAAAAGAATCGATCATCCCCACACTTAGCGGCAGACTTCCACCCTTGGTTACCTTGCGCATATCGACCAGCATGCGTTGGGTATCATTGATTATGCTTTCGGCATAACCCTTTAAAACTTGGCCACTGGGCGTTAGTTTGATGGGTCTGGAGCGAGTCACAACTAGCTGAGTTTCAGCGTGAAGTTCTAGCTGCTTGATCGTTTGGGATACGGCCGATTGGGTAATGCCGAGTCTTTCTGCGGCTTGAGTTAAGCTTTCGGCTTCAGCAACAGCGGCGAACACACGCAGGGCACTTATTTCAATATTTTTGTTGTTTTTCATCAAGCTAGTGTAGCTTAAAATCTAGGTTAAAAAACTAAACTCGATATTCTTTCGATGCTACCAGACATTTGCTTATTGGCTAGCGACTAGTTGCTCTAATGCAGAAATACCCACTGGGCTTCCATCATATTCTTGCATGGCATCAAGTAGACAATCCCACAGAAACTCTGTGGCGCTTATATCGCACAAAATGAAATAACTGAGTGTTTGACCTAGATCGTGGCGAATAACGATGGCATTGGTTTTGGCAACTGATGTCTGGGCAATATGGCCACGTGTAAACTTATGGGGGCGTAAATCTACACCACAGACTTTTGAGAACATTTCAGCTGCCTGCTCTCCAGTTACTGCGAGCCAACAATGACTGTCACCTCTAGGTAACAAGTATGTCTGAGTGTCACTCTCGGCATGATCCTGACTAGATTTTTCTGTCAGGGTAGCCACCTGAGGGCCGTCAGTAAAAATATCGCTAAGAATTAATAATTCTTGATCGGATAATTTAGCCACCAGACAGCCGTCAGGTTGAATGGCAGACATGTTGGCACTATTAGGTAGTGTTAACCTCTGGCTCTCTGCCCAGTTCGGCGCGCAGGTACCTTTAAAGCCAATTCTTGGTAGCGTTGATAAATCGCATATAGCCATAGAGCGCGCTTGAGTTTGCTCAGAGTTGCCATTGCCATAGTGACTGACAATGAAGTTGGTACCCATTTGTTTAAATACGGCATTATTGTTGATATGTCGGCGATAAAGCTGACTACGTCGTACGCCCCTAGAGGGATCTAGTGTTGTCATGGTCAGAGCTCCTGCCGCGCATTATCGGGATCGAAGAAGGGTAACTCTACGACCTTGGCGAGTACTCGTACGCCACCCAGCGATTTTATCTCGATAATACTTCCCGCACCGGTCTTTTGTGGGGGTACATAGGCAAGTCCAATGGCTTTACCTAGGGTTGGAGAGAAGTTGCAAGAGGTGACACGTCCTGTCATCTGTTCATCGTCTACGACTAGGTGACTTTCTTTCGGCATTGGTGCCTCGCTATCATCGATCACAAAACCGACCAAGCAACGCAAGCTAGATTTTTTCTCTAATTCAGCGATAGTTCGACCGCCAACGAAGAATGGTTTATTTCGGGACACAGCCCAACCCATCTGCACTTCATTCGGGTTTGACATTGCATCGGTATCTTGGCCAATAATAATATGGCCTTTTTCGAGTCGCAGTACTCGTTGTGCCTCTATACCGAACGGCTGAATATTGTGTTCATTGCCTGCACTCATGAGAGCGTCCCAGAGGGCCTCACCGTATTGCTGAGGAACATGAATTTCGTAACCTAATTCGCCGACAAAACCGACTCTAATGAGTCTTGCAGGAATCTCGCCGACATTACCCAAACGAACACCCATATAAGGAAATGCCTCTGCTGATAAATCTACATCAGAGCAGACCTTTCGGAGTACTGCGCGGGCATTAGGTCCTGCAATATTGACGCCGCAATAAGCTGAGGTAACGTTGGCAATATCAACATCCAGTCGCCATTGTGCATTCCATTTGAGCATATTTTGGTAAACGCGGTCGACTCCGCCGGTGGTAGCGGTCACATAGTAATGATTGTTGCCAAAACGGCAGGCTACGCCATCGTCAATAACCACTCCAGCTTCATTGGTAAGCAAAGCATAACGTGCTTTGCCAACGGGTTGTTTTAGAAACCCAAAAGTATAGAAGCGATTTAGAAACTCACTCGCGTCGGCACCGCGGACTTCAATGCCGCCAAGTGTAGAGACATCGACTAGGCCAACATTGTCACGCACATTGCTAACTTCTTTGTCTATACAGGTCTGTCGGTCGTTATTTTTAGAGTGATAAAAGGCTGGCCGATACCAAGCACCAGCTTGGAGCATTTCGGCTCCGGCTTCGAGATGTCGATAGTGCATATTGCTGCGTCGGGCAGGATAAAAGCTGCGCCCAGCACTGTGGCCTAACTGCTCAGCGGAAAATGGAGGACGTGCTGTTGTAACGCCTGTTTCAGCGACAGTCCGATTAGTTGCCGCGGCGACTAGTCGAGCGGCAGCAAGTGCTGAGTGGCGACCCTGTGAGGGCCCCATTCCACAGGTTGAATACCGCTTAACTAGCTGAATATGCTCATAGCCATCACCCGTTGCATTGATAATGTCGGCAATGGTTAGGTCTTCGTCAAAGTCGATGAATTCTTTACCCTTTGGATGGGCAAATATAGGCCAAGGGTGATTTGGGCTGAGAGTCTTTTCAGTAACTCTGTCAGCTACCTGCGTTTTGGTAAATGTCAGCGCATTAGTGGCTATGGTCGCGGCTCTTTTGGCTTCCAACAAAACGGCATCAAGTGTCCATAAGCTGTTTACTGAACCTGCTAATTGAAGTGATTCTGGGCAGTTTTGCAGGCTAAACATGGCTGACTGATCATCATAGGTTAGCTGTCCTCCAGCCTGGCAAGCAAGTTGATACGTCGGTGTGTAACCTACTGACATGCAGAGTAGATCACAGGTGATTACCTCACCTTGTACGGCGCAGATACCCTGGCTGATAATTTTGCGTATATCTACCTCGGCAACATGGTTTCCTCCTTTACTGTGGGCCGCATAGACCGTCATTCTGGTTTCAATCCTAATGCCCCGAGCCACTGCTGCCTTGGCTATATCGTCATAAATTGGTTTATCGCGCAAATCGACGATGGCGTTAACCTTAACACCAGCATCGTCAAGATCGAGGGCTGTGCCATAGCCATCATTGTTACCAGTAACAATAACTGCTTGAGACCCAGGGCTGACAGCATAAAGGTGCACGAGTCGTTGTGCAGCGCTGCTCATCATGATCCCAGGTAGGTCATTATTATGAAAAATGGCGGGTTGCTCTAACGAGCCA
>JABILI010000085.1 GCA_018654575.1 Porticoccaceae bacterium | reverse complement strand
TAGACGCTGAATCACCGGCGCCATTTTTAAAAAGCAGGTCCCTGAAATGACCATTAGGTCGGCTTGACGTGGAGTGGCGCGAATAACCTCAGAACCAAAACGCGCAATATCGTGTCGACTAGTGAAAGATGTCGCCATCTCGACATAACAGCACGAGAGGCCAAAATTGAAAGGCCATAATGAATGAGCGCGCCCCCAAGCGATTAGATCCTCAAGCTTGGCAAAAGCCACATTACGCTTAACCTGCTCTTCAATAAAATCATCGCTCTGACCAACCAAATTACCCTGTTCAGGTCGCGTTAAACTCCAATCCATTATTCCACCTCAGTAGATTTCAGCGCTTCTTTTAATCCAACACGCGTTTTATTACCCCAGTCCAATGCACCAGACCTCCACTCATATACTAGCGCCAAACCAAGTATGGCGATAAACACCACCATAGATAAATAGCCCTGCCAACCTAGCTCGAAGAAGGCGATAGCCCATGCAAATATGAACACGGTTTCCAGATCAAAGATAACAAAGAAAATGGCGACCAGATAGAATTCGACTGAAATACGAATTTGCGAGCCACCTACCGAAACAATACCGGACTCAAAAGGATCATTGGTCGCCGCTTCTCGTCGTCTTTGTCCGAGCAACCAAGAAAGTACCAACATAGTGATCACTAACAGGATCACCATGACGAAATAAACGGCAAGCGGCCAAATTTCATTAGCGTAAGTGTTGACCACTAAAACCCCCTGCCAATGACAGGCTGAGACGAATTAATATTGCTGTGGACAGTAATTTTTAAATCAAAAGAACACCGAACCGACTGAGTCAGACGATAAAGAGGGCTGTAAAAAGGATGATCCTTATACAGTTTAAGTGGCATAAAACACCCCAAACGTAATGGGTTTCTTTCGCCTAAATCCACTAGCTAGGGAAGAACCCTTTTATTATTGTTAGGTAAAGCGTAATAACCTTACCTAAGGCAAGGGCTTTACGCAAGCTTGAGGGTGCATTTTAATCACTTATGGGTTATTGACTATGATTTATTGAATAGACATTAAAGCCTATCATTTATTACTTCAAGTCTGGGAAAAGCAACTAGGCATTTATCAATGAAACGGGCCTAGAAAAGCCACCATTGGCAGCTTTTCTAAGGTTATCGCCAATATGCTTGGCGATTGTGATTTAACTAAGCGTTAAAGCGTCGGCATCAAGGTCTTTAGGTGCGCCTCAATATCTGCAGCAGATGTTCTTGTGGCATCAGAAGCTACCACTCCAGCAATTAGCGTGTCACCCTCTAAACCAAACAAGTACCTCAGTGTGAGCAATCCATCCGTGAGTGCGTCTATCTCACCATTACCATCGATGTCGGCAAGATCACCTAGAATTGCGATACGAGACTCTATATCGACAGCCGCAGTGTAAGTTGCATTTGAAGCTACCGTTCCACCAATAAGAGCATTACCATCTAACCCGAACATACCTCTAAGTAGAAGAAGACCATCTGTAAGAGCGTCATACTCGCCGTTTCCATCCAAATCAATAGAGCCTGACGGTATGGTTCCAGCTAAGAACTCATCTAAAGCGCCAACACCGTCATTATCTTGGTCACTTGTTGTATCTGACGGATCGTTTGGATCAAGCCCGTAGCGCGTTTCCCAAGCATCAGGCATACCATCGCTATCAGAATCGAGGGAATAAAGTCCATTGAGAGGGAAAAGATCAGCTGAATCTTCAACACCATCGCCATCATCATCAGTATCAGCAGTCATGCCCGCTGCAGTACAAACACTGTCACAGTCATTTGGACGACCATCAGAGTCAGTATCAAGCCGGCCACCAAGACTGATCAAGGGATATACGTCAGCACTATCAGCAACACCGTCCCCATCATCATCAGTATCAGCATTGTTACCAACACCGTCTTCGTCGGTATCAATGGTTTCATTAGCATCTAACGGAAATACATCTGAGCTATCGGCAACACCGTCATCGTCATCATCGGTGTCAGCATTATTACCCGTACCATCAGAATCGGTATCCAGACTCTCTGAAGAATCTAGAGGGAACGCATCAGAGCTATCAGCCACGCCGTCATTGTCATCATCATCGTCTAAATAATTAGCTACACCATCACCGTCGGTATCTATATCATCTGCAATGATGATTATTTTCCTGGATGCCGTAGAACTATTACCATCACTATCGGTCACTGAATATACTTGTTCGTAGTCGTGAGTTTGAGACAAACCATTAACGACGACTATTTCGGATGTTACAGATGGAGTAATGTCGCCATCTTCTATGTCAACTGCTCTGGCTTTTAAATCAGACGCAAAATTGGCATCAGAAAGATATACCGGATCGTCACCTAAAATCTTTATCACAGGCGGCAATCCATTCGAAATAGCACTTACCTGAAGTGCTGTCGTTTTTAGAGACTTTACCGCAAAAGCCCCATTAAGGTGATCTGAATCATCTACCCCACAAGGAAATTTATCCTTTCCGGGGGCCGAACACTGTCTATCTGGTGTTGAGAAAAAACGCATCCCGGTTGCATTAAATGATGTTTCATAAGCCATAATTGTCGCAAAATTATTTTCCACTCCATGGCCTACTGACCAAGGGAAAGTCCCACTAACCGCTCCTTCGGCTTGTTTTCGCGAATGACTTAGCCCCATCAAGTGACCTATCTCATGTGCCAGTGTGAGACTGCTATTGTCGATTGATACAACGCCACTATTAGTTCCATTTGCATAGATGCTTTTGAAGTCAATAATGCCATCATTTGTGATTCCATTAAGACTCGCAATTCCACCAGTGTCGGCGACTGCCTTAGTGCTAAAGTGGATAAATAAGTCTGGCTGCCTCGTCAGCGAGGCATCTAAACCTGCAAAAAGACCACTTCGATCCGCCATTGCCTCGAGCACCAAGGATCCAGTCAAGGCACTGTCATCCCCTAATAAATAGGTGCCTACATTTTGGATTATGATTCCTAACCCAGCTGCTTTAAATGCAGTATTGGCACTGGCTACCTGCTGTGCGATGCTAGCCTCTAGATTATCTCCGCCAAGACTTGGATAGTCGTTAGCGCTTGAGCCGACTGTGAATGCTACCTCAATAATGCTATCGCCTAAGGTGTTCGCCTTTGTCGGAGATGACCCAATGACTCTTTCATTAAAATCGGAAGTTCCATCATTATCTGAATCCTGTAATGTGTCGATATTAGTCCATTTATCAGTCGGCGGAGTTACATAGGTTTCACCTAGCGCTCCCAATCGATAATACAAAACAAAATCATCCCCACGAGATAGGTATACCTCAATGTATTTAAAGTCAGGCTCAGTGGCGAGATTGCTATCTAATGGATAATCTAGACTGTCAGAAAGAACAACTGCCCCCTCTCCATTAGCGTCATAACTAATAATGACCTCCCTAAGCGCCTTTTCGTAATAAGATCCCTCGTTATTGGCAACTGCAATCCGTAGGTTCATAGTTTCGCTAGTAGACTTAAGGTCAGTGCTACTTATACTCGGCATATTGAGTGAAAAGCTAGTATCGTCGTACTGAAAATCAGCCTCAGAATTGATCATTAATTTCGAGTCAACAGAACCTGATGAGCCGCCGGAATTGTAATAGCCTGTTGCCACCTCAATAAAGTTAACTTGATCTAAGCTATCCTCCTCAGAGTCACTTAGTATGAGAGAAAGAAATCCTTCAATTTCAGGTCTATAATACAAAGGAACATCCACTTTTACGTCGACTGGCTCAGGAGAATACAAAATACTATCAGTATCGGCTTCACCCAGAAGGTAGTAACTCCCACCTCCAAACAAATCGATCGTAGATCCTCCAACGATCTCCAAAATTAAGTCACCTGACTCTACGATTTCTTTTTGGAAAATAATGGAGAAACTAGCTACTGCCTTGGTCTCATTAATACGCTCAATCTCGCAGGGGCATTGAATGCTAATAGCCGGATTTGCGCCTTGTGCATTGAATGCCACAAACGTTAGCAGCACAAATGTAAATAACCGGATCTTTGGATTTTGAAAAAACAAGGTCATGCTATTTCTCTGGTATTTTTTTGGGCTTAAAGTCATCTGTAATAGGTTTTGCTTTGGACTTTCTGATATAGATATCGTCAGACAAATTTAGTCTAGCTACCTGATTAAGAATGCCTTTAAAGTCATTCCCAGTATACTCAAAAATATTGTCCGAGGTTTTTAGTAAGATATTGGTTAAGGTAGGCGTAAGGGTTATAACAGCAACATTGCCGTTAGCACCTTTACCTTGGATTTGAGTGAACTTAGAGTTTTGAGCCACATCAAAGGCTGATAACAAAATGGTCTTACTCTCACCATTAAAATCTGTCTCTAAAGAAAAGTTTGCACCCACAACAAGAGACAGCATATCTGTAGAGTTATTTATTTTCTTTATGCCTGACATTGCAATATTACTTTTGATATCAGAGGTTGCCGCTTTGATTTGACCTGCTTCATCTGTTAGTACTGGCAGGTTTTTACTTGCTGCGGTGTCATCTACACTGTCCAAAAAACCCATATTGGACCATAGGGACCAAAGAACAAAAACCAAACATAATCCTAAGATTATCTTTACTAAATTGTTAGAGAGTTTAAACCGGCCCATCACCAAAATTCCTTTTTTCGAAGACAAATAACGTGCTAATTGAGATTGGGTTCACATTAATTGATTACGGCAAATAAAGCGAATCATCCCTGCCGGCAAGAGCGCTTTAGTGCCTTCTTTTTTAGGATTTACAGAGGCACCTCTTATGAGGAGCAGTTCTAAATCTCTACAGTCGACTCAAATATAGAATCGCCCTTTAAAAAAGCACGAAACTCGCCACTCTCGTATTGCTTCCAAACTTCATTTTGCGTTAACGGCTCAGTCGCAATAATCGTTACCTTATCTTGATCCGTGGTCTCTTTAGCAAAGTTTATAGTCAGTTCAGTGTCTTTAAGAGTAACCTGGTCAAAGGGGGCTTGTCGGGTAATCCAATATAACTTGCTAGAGCAGAAACTCAACAACACCTCCCCATCGCTTAGCAGCATATTGAACACGCCAAGCTTAGCTAGTTCAGCGCATATGTCAGACACTAGGATCAACCATTGCTCATTAGTGTCAGGCATAACTGGGTAGTCTTTCCGTAATCGATCCAGAATCCAGCAAAATGCATGTTCGCTGTCGGTCTCTCCGATAGGCAGATAAAAACGTAAAGGAATATCTTTTACCTTAGGGATTT
>JABILI010000099.1 GCA_018654575.1 Porticoccaceae bacterium | reverse complement strand
TTGCCCGTACATTTCAAACAGGCTAATGCCGAAAAAACCGATTATGAGTCGGGTAGTTTCGATTTGATTGTTTCGCATATTCTCTTACATGAGACATCCACTAAAGCAATGCCCCGTATTTTTAAAGAATGCTATCGCTTACTGTCAGAAGACGGCTTGATGATTCATGCAGACTTACCTCCTTTTGGTGATATGAACGCCTATATGCAGCTTATTTTGGATAATGAAACCTGGTACAACAATGAGCCTTTTTGGACAGCGATGCGCAATATTGATCAAATTCAGCTGGCTGTAGATGCCGGTTTTGATAAAGAGAAAGTGCATTTCGATACCGCACCTATGGCGATATTAGAAGCTACAGCAGAGAGTTATAAAGAAGAAACTAAGAAGGAATTATCAGAGCGAGAGTTTACTGCCGGTGAGTATGCACCCGGCGGTGGCTGGGAAGTTCTTATTGCTAAAAAATAATCTCATATTGAAAAATATCTAAGGACAAGTTATGTCAGACGCAAAAATAATTAAAGGTAAGCGCCCACATTTTTACGAAACTGATGGCGTCGATCAGCTGATGCATATGGTCATGGTGCTGGCACAGGAAAATTCAGCCATGCGTGACCGCTTGGATACATTGGAAAAAGTGTGCGCGGCGTCAGGAGTTATTGCCGAAGATGCCTGTGAAACCTACCAGCCTGATCAAGCCACACTGGAGACGCGTGAGACACGTAGGCAAGCATTTTTATCAATGTTATTTAGCGTCATGTCACAGCAAGCGGCAGAGTTAAAAAGTGGAGATAGTAAGCAGCGCTTTAAAGAAGTAATCGAAGAAATAGCAGCGGGTTCAATCGACCAGGATTAGTAATGAATAAACTAGTAGCACAATTGCAAGGTGTAGTGGGTGTAGATGCGGTATTGTCCGATACCAATTCCATTGCTTTCTATACCAATGATATTTATTCCAAGGGAAGTGATTGTATTGCCGTCATAAGGCCGGACAATATTGTAGATTTACAAGCGATAGTTAGACTTTGTTACCAGCAAGGCGTGGCCATTTTCACTCGCGGGGGTGGTGTCTCATATACCAGTGGTTATTTACCGAATTGTGAACGATCTATAGTTATCGACACCGTGGGTCTCAATCGTATCGTCATGATTAATGAGACCGACATGTATGTCACGGTTGAAACCGGTGTTACCTGGAAACAACTTCATGAAGCGCTGGCTGAAAAAGGTTTACGTACACCTTTTTGGGGGCCATTTTCCGGCGTCGCTGCCTCTGTTGGTGGTACTATCTCGCAACATGCAATTAGTCATGGTTCTGCTATGTACGGTGGCTCGGCAGACTCGGTTATCAGTATTGACGTGATTAATGGGGTGGGAGAAATCCTGTCTACAGGCGCTGCCGCGCATATCAATGGAGTGCCTTTTAGCAGAACATCGGGCCCTGATTTAACCGGTCTATTTTGTGGCGATTGTGGCACCCTGGGTGTCAAAGCTTCGATTAGCCTGCGTTTAATAAAATTACCTAAACAACAGCATGGCTTATCATTTAAATTTAGAGACTTCGATTCAATGAACGCTGCCATGGCGGAAATTGCTCGGGCCGAACTAGCAGATGAAAGCGTTGGCCTAGATCCTCAGTTTCAGCAGAACTTGGCTTCACAACAATCGATAGGACTCCAAGTAGAAATAGCTAAAGCTATTTTTCGGGCATCAAAAAATATTTTTTCGGCACTCTACAAATTAACAAAAATGGCCTTGAACGGAAAGGCATTTTTAGAGCAACCGGGGTTCGGTGCAAACTTTGTTTTAAGTGGTATGAACAAGGCGGTTATTGATGCGAAAATTCAAGCAACGAGAGAGATAGCTTATCAATTCGGGGACGAGATTCCCAATTCTATGCCAACTGTCATGATAACCATGCCCTTTGCACCACTAAACAATATCTTAGGCGTACAGGGCGAACGTTGGGTGCCAATTAATGGCTGTATGCCTTTCTCTGAGTGTAAAGGTTTCCATCATGATTGGATGGCAGTGTTACATAGATACCAGTCTGAAATGGATACCCAAAATATGTTTATTGCTGGTATGTACTCTGCCATTTCTACGAATATTTTTTTGTATGAAATTGCATTTTATTGGCAAGATACTCGCAGTTCGTTTCACAACACTGTGTTAGATGATGATTATCTGGCTGGCCTCCAAACATTCTCACCATCACCTGATGGCCGGGCCCTAGTAGAAACCTTAAGAAAAGAAGCGATTACGCTCTGGCACGAACGCGGTGCTACTCACCTCCAGCTAGGCAAGGCTTATCCTTTCTTGTCGAGTAGAGTCCCAGCTGCAAGCAAAGCTCTGGGCGATATTAAGCACAATATGGATCCCCAAAATTTATTCAATCCAGGTGCCTTGGGATTCTCCTCAAATACGGAATAACGGGTACTATGATAATAAATAATAAAAATAGGCCAATCATTATTATTGGCGGCGGCATAGGTGGTTTAACCTTAGCATTGGCACTCTTGCAAGATGGTCATTGTGTCAGAGTCTATGAGCAAGCATGTGAGCTTAAAGAAGTCGGTGCAGGGATATCTTTGGCACCAAATTGCAGTAAGGTTTTTCAGCAATTGGGTGTTGCAGAGATCATCGCGAGACAATCTAGCGTACCAGAGTTAGGAGAGCTGAAAAATGGCACGACAGGTGAGCTATTAAGTACCATTCCGTTTGTTAACCTGAAATCAACATTTGGTTATCCTTATTATCAAATTCATCGTGCCGACGCGCACAAGATTCTTTTGGATGCCGTCCACCGCAAAGATTCAGACTGTATCCAGCTCAACCATGTTTTCACTAACTACAGCCAAACTGAAGAAGAGGTCACGGTTAACTTCACCGATCAGCCTAGTACAATCGGTGCTTGTGTTATTGGTTGTGATGGCATTCGTTCGGCTGTGCGCGCACAAATAACGGGTAAGCAGCCTGCGAGATTCACCGGTTTTGTCGCATGGCGAGCCATTGTGCCAGCAACCCAGTTACCGGCAAGCTACTTGGTCGAAAAATCTAACGTAAGAGTACATCACCAACGTCAATTTGTTTATTACCCCATTAAGTCAGGTACAGAGCTTAATGTTTCGGTTTTTGCAGAACAAGATTGGAAAATAGAAAGCTGGACAGAAAAAGCCGATAAAAATGAGTTAAAAGCACTGTTTCAAAATTTTCAGCAGGATGTAGTCGAAATCATAGATGCTATTAATCCCGAAAGTTGTTTTAAATGGGCTCTATTCGATCGGGACCCAATTAATTGCTGGCAAGATGGGCGAGTAGTCTTGCTGGGGGATGCCGCACATCCGATGTTGCCTTTTTTAGGGCAAGGCGCCGCAATGGCGATCGAAGATGCCTGGTTTTTAGCTCAATCATTGATTAGTTTTGACGAAATAGAAACTGCGTTCATACGCTATCAAGATGCACGCCTTGAACGCAGTTCTTGGGTGTTATCTGAATCTCGAGCTACCGGCAAGCGTATGGGTGGCGACGATCTTAGTCCAAGTACTTTTAGTGACGATAGAGCGATGCATGCTCAAAAAATGTTTGGCTATGATCCGGTTGCAGAATCAGCCTCCGCTTTTTCTTGAGATCAGACAGAATAGGAAATTCAAATGAATAATTTCAGTGAAACTACAAAGCAGTATCTTAAGTCTGACTCAAGTTTATTCATTGATGGTAAGCGTTGCACTGCCACGGGTGAAGAGATCACACCTGTTATTAATGCCTGTAATGGTAAACATATTTACAGTTTACGTGATGCTTCTAATAGTGATGTTGATGCGGCGGTAGCCGCAGCTAGAAGCGCATTTAATAGTGGCTGGAAGACAATGGGTCCAGAACAGCGCGCGGGATTGATGTTAGAGTTTGCCCGATTAATTGACGAACATTCAGAAGCATTGAGTGAGTTGGAAAGTCTGGAATGTGCCACGCCGATTAGCATTAGCGTAAGCACTATCCGATATTGGTGTGCGGCATTTATCCGCTATTACGCCGGCTGGGTCGATAAAATTCAAGGTGACACCATACCTGGAGCTCCTTTTTTATACCCAGACAACCAGTTTCTGGCTTATACCAAATACGAACCGGTAGGTGTTGTGGCGGCGATAACCCCTTGGAATGCGCCCGTTGCGATGCTGATATTAAAACTTGGACCAGCTTTGGCAAGCGGATGTTCTTTGGTTATAAAGCCTGCAGAGATAACACCCTTAACGGCAATATACGTTGCCGAACTCGCGCTTAAAGCAGGGATCCCTGCTGGCGTTGTCAATATTGTGCAAGGGAAAGGTGAAACGGTAGGCCAGTATTTAAGTGGGCACACTGGCATCGATAAAATTTCTTTTACAGGTTCTACTGCGGTTGGTAAACGCATTGTTATTGCCGCTACGGGCAATCTTAAAAAGGTAAGTTTAGAGCTCGGCGGTAAGTCTCCTTTCGTGATCTTTCCTGATGCGAATCTGGAGGATGCTGTTCCGGCGGCGGCAATGGCGTGTTTTTTCTTGTCGGGACAAAACTGTATGGCGGCAACACGTTTATATGTTCATGAGTCTATCCACGGAGAAGTTATTAAGGTCTTAACTAACATTGCAGAAGCTATGGAAAGTGGCGATGCGCTTAACCCTAAAACTCAATTAGGCCCCTTAATTTCAGAGAAGCAGCGGCAGCAAGTCCATGCCAAAGTAGAAAAGGCAGTCGAGGCCGGAGGGGTATTACTGACCGGCGGGAAAATACCTGAAGGCCCCGGATTTTATTATCCACCTACCCTTATCGATAACACTGAAGTGAGTATGGATATTGTCCAACAAGAAGTGTTTGGCCCAGTTTTAGCGATAACCACATTTGGTGATGATATCGAGGCTCTGATTACAGATATCAATAGCACTATTTATGGATTGTCGGGTAGTGTTTGGACCAAAGATATAAATAAAGCCTTGAAAATGGTCGATGCTATAGATTCAGGTCAAGTTGGTATTAATTCACACGCAGCCCTTATTCCTGGTGTGCCATTTGGTGGCAACAAACAGTCTGGCTGGGGTCGAGAATTTGGTTACGAAGGGTTGCTGCCGTACTTAAAAATTAAAGCAGTGACCATTAAATATTAATAGCTTATGCGTCAGTACTTAATAGAATTAGTCTTCATGCTTGAAGACGAGCCGACCTATAGAGATCAATATTTTATTGGGCTTGGCGGCTTTAAATTCATCTATTTTATGACTACTTGCTAGGCACAACTTTCTTAAGTTTCTTTTACAAAAAGTCTCGAATTTTATGAATCTTATGCCCATATCTGAAACAGTTAGAAGAAACAGCTCTGAAGAAATGTCACTTGGGTGTAATACTCTATAAATTAAAATAATCGTGGGGGACAACATGGGTATTAGTGAAGCTATTTATAAACGTGGGAAAACAGCAGGCGTTTTCCCTTCACTCTCAACACGGCGCGATGAAGCCTATATGGATTTTATAGAAAGTGCTCGTAACTTATTATTGCATGCGCAACAGGAGCCCATTGGAGAATACAGCAAATTATTGTTGAAAAATGCCGGTAAGAGTATGGAGCCCGACCCTAAAAGCACGGCAGAAGCCATAGAATTACTGATGAAAGACAATGTTCTAAAAACTTATTATCGCATAAAGCGCACACTGCAAGAATCCTTTTGGGAATGTACTTATAGCTCACTTCACATGCGGAAAAATGATTTATTGAGAGCTCTGGATGATGCTGAAAAAATTGGTCCTGGCTCAGTTGCCTATGACTTAGATTTTTCAATCCCGGAGTACGCTACTGCGGAGATCCATATCCAACCTGGTGGTAATGTCAATGATCCACTTTCTGGTCTTCTTTACGATTATGGTTCAAAGGTTTTTATGGGTGGTGCTGCGGATAATGATATGTTCGCTGACATGCAAGCCAGTGCAGTTGCTACTCCTCAAAATAATAAAGTACATCGTATTCTTGACCTTGGGTGCAGTGCAGGTGTGACGACGTCAGCCTTGAAGCGAATATACCCAGACGCTGAGGTGTGGGGAATTGATATCAGCGCTCACATGGTTCGCTACGCGCATGCTCGAGCGCTAGGACAAAATCTAGATATCAATTTTAAGCAAATGCTTGCTGAAGAGCTCGATTTTGAAAATAATCATTTTGATATCGTGGTGGCAAATTTATTATTTCATGAGGTTCCAGTTTCAATTTCAAGAAAGATTCTTTCAGAAACCTTAAGGGTATTAAGGCCGGGAGGTAGCTTTACGCTAATTGATTTTTCTGGAGACAAATCAAGGGATGTTTATACGATGTTTTTTGGAGCAATGGACGCGGCGGACAATGGTGAGCCCTTTTTACCTGGATTTGTGCGTTCTAATGTCGAAGAGATCATGGAAGCCAGAGGCTTTGAGATGCACCCATACGACCCTGATAAATTTATACTTGCTGAAAGGATAGGATTTAAACCAAACCATTAAATGAGAAATGAATGACTGATAAAAAATTAAATGACCTTGATGGTCTAGAGAATCTCCCTGGTTTCAAACGAGGTAACCCTACCTATTTTGAAAATGAGGTTATTGACCACCTTATTTCCATAACGCTTGAGTTAGGTGCCGAACTTTGGGTAGTTAAAGATCGACTTGCACATGTTGAGGAAGTTTTATCGGAGCACAATAAGCTATCTTTAGATTCGCTTAGTACTGGTAAACCATCAGCTCTACTTCAGGAGCAATTAGATCTGGAGCGCACGCAAATTATAAAGCGTATTTATGGAAGGCTCTATTCTAAATATGGTGGTGACGTGGCTGAAGAGAAAAGTGCTATTTAGATTTAACTAAAAGGTGGATACAAAAATTTCAATCCGAGATCGAAAAATTAGCGTTCCTGTTAAGCTGGCCTATGGCACAGGGCAGGTTGCCGAAGCTATCATGACAAACTCTATAGAATTTTTCTTGTTATTCTATTATGTCCAAGTTTTATACCTAGACCCAATTTTAGCAGGTACGGCTCTCCTCTTATCGTTGGTATTTGACGGTATCAGCGATCCTATTGTTGGTGCATTTTCAGATAAATATCATTCTAAATTAGGCAGGCGTCACCCATTTATGTATGCATCTGCAATACCATTTGGATTAGCCTTCTATTTTCTTTTTAGTCCACCAGAAAGTTATTTTGGAATCAGTCTCTTTTTATGGCTAACCTTTACAGCAATCAGTCTTCGTTTGAGTTTGACATTTTTCCTTCTCCCCTATTATGCGTTAGGTGCCGAGCTAACTGAAAATCATACTGACCGTACGTCGCTTGTAGCAATTAGAAGTCTGTTTGCTTTTATTGCAGCTATGATTTTATCTATAGTAGCCTTTACGTTTTACTTTAAGGCTACTGATACTTATCCCCAAGGTCAGCTTAATCCGGAGGCCTACCCTGCCTTTGCATTAACGTTTGCTGTTGTATCCGTTATTGTGATCCTTATAGCAACACGAGGCACTCAGTCACAAATTCCTTTTTTACATACAAATAATAAAGAAACTATGGTTACAGACAGTTTCTACCATTTTTACAGATACTTTTTTAGGGAGCTTGGCGCTATTTTAAAAAATCGAGCGTTTCTTTCTATATTTCTTGTTTCTATTACTTTTTTTATTCTAAGTGGGCTCCAGCGCGCACTTGTACTTCATATGAATACTTATTTTTGGGCGTTGGAAACATCCAAAATCCAATATCTGTTTTACGCTTTTTTTGCCTCAACTGTTATCGGCATACCGTTTGTAAAATACATTATTAATTGGCTCGATAAAAAAAGGACAATGTATGTGGGTTTGACAATAATTCTAATGTCGTTTGTCTTACCAACCATTCTTCGCCTCATTGGGGCTTTTCCAGATAATCAGAGTTCATTGTTATTACCTGCTTTAATCTTCAGCCAAATAACAACTGGTGTGGGAATGGCAATTATGGTGGTAGGGATGGGGTCTATCATGCAAGATATTCCTGATAACCAAGAGTTGCAAACGGGCAAGCGACAAGAGGGTTTAATTTTCTCTTTTATTGGACTTGCAAGTAAAACCACATCAGGAGTAGGTCATTTTTTAGCAGGATTAACACTTTCATTGATATCATTTCCTACGGGAGAAAACATAAAGCCCGGAGATATACCCGATGATGTCATCTTTAATCTTGGCCTAGTATACGGGCCGAGTGTTTTGATTTTTGGGTTGGTATGTTTTTATTTTTTCTCCTACTACAACATCACTCGTGAAAGTCATGAGGAAACGCTGAAGACTTTGAATCTTAGACGTTTAGATGCTAAAAACAAAATAACATGAGGCAACTCAATGAGTTCTTTGTCGTCAAATAATATCCAACGTGGAGTTACCAGTGCCAGAACAGTTCTTAAATCGATTTGTCACAAACTGTGCATCAAAAAATGGATGGTTTTTCATAGATCCGGCAGGAGTATATAGTCATGGTATCTGAATCCAAGTTTGGACGACGTTCTGCAAAAAAAAGTGACGTAGACTCCAAGGAAGAGACAGCACTCTTACCTGGGATAGCAAGAGAAGTAGTAGGAGAATCTTTCGCTAAGCTGGCAGACTCTAACCCGCTCGAAACTAAGTTAATTACATTCACGACTGTTTCGTCAGATGTGGATGCTAGTATCAGCTTTTATCGTGATGTTATTGGTATGACGGTTCAGAGTGATACGACCTTAGGCAATAGTCCTGCAATTATTCAAGACGTTGCTCTTTCTGGACGTCGGCATGTGCTACTTTCTATGCCTGAATCAGGTTGGAATGATAGTCAGGTTGTTCGTATTCTTGAGGCGCCTCCTGGAGCAGGGCCGATTCGACCCCGACCAGAATCGGGGCCTAACGATCCAGGATTATTAGTTATGGAAGGTGGTACACGTGACGGGGCAGAGTCTTACCATGCTCTGGCTTCTGCAAATACCCCTATGATATCGCCACCACGCTATTATTATTTTCGCAACACGATGTGGGGAACGGATGTGGATTCGATGAGTTACGCACCTTTCGGTCCAGGTGGCGAGCAGCTATTTATTACCGCCAGTATTCGCAGCGATCAAAAGTTGGTGCACTCCAAGGGTGTTCATAATGGGTTTGGCAGTGCCTCCATAACGGCCTTAGATCAACGTCCTGTGAACGCCTTTTTTGAAAAAGCTTTCGGTGTTAAGCGAACGTCACAAATGGAATGTTATCAAGAAAACGTTAATGAGTTAGTCGGCGCCCCCGCAGGGACTTATTTTCTTTGGGGGAATCTTGGTGCCGATGTTGGTATTGAGATATGGGAAATGAAAGCTGAGTCTGGCATTGTCTACCCATGCTCCTTAGATAAAACAGGTCTTGCAATGTTGACTCTGCGAGTCAATGATTTAGAGAAATGTCGTGCCATGTGCGCCAAAGCTTCCATCGAGCTAGTTAGTGAAGGAGCGCTCCCTAATGTTTTTGATGACGAGCCTGCCGGCTTTATATTACGTGGCGCTGTAGGTGAGTTATTTGAAGTGGTGCAGGCGCAAGCATAATTATGCATAGCTCCAAGTTGTCCAAATATGTTGGCGAGGTATTCTTCATCAGCAAGGGAGCATCTGACTTAAAGGGTGCTCAATATGCCTGAACACCTCAGTTGGTGAGTGATACTTGACGACGGAGATGAAATATCTCAGTTGAGGAGGTCACTAGGGTAACTGCCTTACAACAATTATTAATGTTAGAGGAAAGGGACTATGTATATTGAGCTAAAGTCAGTTTCAGCAACTAATAAAGGGGCTAAAGCATTTCTTCGTTCGGCTAACAAAAAGATGCTTCTGGACAATGAATGGGTTGATGCCGCCAAAGGTGGCTGTATTGACTCTACTGATCCTGCCACGGGTAAGGTATTAACATCCTTCCCAAAAGGCTCAGCAGTTGATGTGGACGCCGCTGTGTCATCTGCGAGAGCGACCTTTGAATCGGGTATCTGGCGCACAATGTTACCGGCAGAGCGAGCAAAAATTCTCTGGAAAATCGGTGATCTTATTGATGCCAATATTGATGAACTCGCAGAATTAGAAACCTTGGATCAAGGTAAGCCATTGGGCGTGGGGCGGTGGGCCGAAATTCCCGGTGCGGCTGAACAGTTTCGTTATTTTGCAGGACTTTGTACCAAACTCGAAAGTAGCGTTATTCCGAGTTCAATAGGCTATCAGCCGGCTGGCAAACGGATCCATTCTTACACCTTGAAAGAACCCATTGGGGTTGTAGCTGCTATCACACCATGGAATAGCCCTTTAATTTTGAACGCGATGAAGTTAGCGCCGGCACTTTGTGTAGGTTGCAGTGTAATATTAAAACCGGCAGAGGATACGTCATTAACGGCAATACGCTTGGGTGAACTTTGTATCGAAGCGGGCCTGCCAGCCGGTGTACTCAATATAGTGACCGGCTATGGGCATGAGGTCGGTCAGGCACTGGCGGAACACAATGGGGTGGATAAAATCAGTTTTACCGGCTCTACACAGACTGGGCGTAAGATATTGGCGGCAGCTAAAGGTAATTTAAAGCGCGTAACACTAGAGCTTGGTGGTAAATCGCCGATGATAGTCATGGATGATGCTGATTTGGAATTGGCGATTCCCGGTGTAGCAAATGCAATATTTTTCAATAGCGGTCAAGTCTGTGTGGCTGGAACTCGCTTGTATGTCCATAGCACCATTGCTGATCAATTCTATGATGGTCTTGCGGATATAGCCAAAGGCATTTCACTGGGACACGGGCTTGATCAAGACACTCAAATGGGCCCTTTGGTCAACGCTGTTCAGGCAGAAAAGGTCGATGGCTACATTAAGGGTGGAGTTGCTGCTGGGGCGACCCTGATTGCTGGCGGCGGGCAAGGTGGTCCGGCGGGCACGTTTATCGAGCCGACTATTCTAGCTAACTGCAATAATTCGATGAGTGTCGTTCGTGATGAGGTATTTGGGCCAGTGTTGAGTTGTATTAATTTTGATAGCAGGGATGACGCTTTAGCGCTCGCAAATGATTCAGACTACGGTTTAGCTGCCAGCGTATGGACTGAAAATCTTAGCCATGCACATTGCTTAGCCGCTGATCTTCAGGTTGGCACGGTTTGGATAAATTCACATCTTATGTTTGATCCGTCATTGCCTATAGGCGGGTACAAACAATCGGGATGGGGTCGTGAGAGTGGCCTGAGTGCTGTGGAAAACTACCTTGAAACAAAAACAGTTTGTGCGGTACTTTAATTTACGATGCATAACTCCCAACGTGAAAACCCCTATTCTAGTGGCGGTTTATAGAGATCTTACCTTTTACAATTTAGGATATATCGATAATCAAAACTAAATACGCCTGATCGGGCCATAGGACTATCGTCAAATGAAAATTGCAGTTAGCGCAGCCTCCGGACGTTTGGGTCACGCTATCATTTCTGAGTTGATCACTATCACAGAGATTGAAAATATTGTGGCAATTGTGCGTGATCCAGCGAAACTTAAGATTGGGCAGATCGAAACCCGCGTGGCTGATTATCAATCGCTGGAGGAGATGGATGCCGCGTTACAAGGCATAGATACACTCATTATTATTTCAGCGCCGGTTGCAGAGGGAGGCGATCGTCTGCAACTCCACCGCAATGTGATCAACGCCGCTGTTTCTGCGGGCGTTGGAAAATTGATCTATACCAGTCTTATCAGTAATGGTGGCGAAGCCAGCACGTTATTTTCTGATTTTGCGAGTATAAATCGGCGCACAGAAGAATATGTTAAAGGCAGTGGGCTCAAATGGATTATCGCTCGTAATGGTTTGTATCTTGATTTGGATGTTGTTCAGATCCGTGCTGCAGCAGACGCCGATGGTTTATCTCAAAACAACGGTAATGAAGGGCGCTGCGGTTATATCTCTATTTCCGAGCTTGCTTACGCCTACGCTAGACTGGCTACCAATGACAGCTGCAATGGCAAAATACTCAATCTTACTGGCCCCTGTTACACCCAAACCGAACTTGTTGAGAGCGCTAACGAAGTCTATGGTATAGAGGTGACCTATGAGCCCATTAGCGTCGAAGATAACATTAAACGTCTCTGTGAGATTCCATTTTTTGCTACCCGCGGTAAAGACGTTATTAATATGCTTTGCGGTTGCTTTCAGTGCATTGAGAATAATATTTTTGATGTACCGTCTGATTATCTCGCCGCCTGTGGCCGTGAGCCATTGATTTTGACCAAACAAATGAAGACGTTACTCTTTCCAAAAGAAAAATAAGTATGCCTTCGTTAGGGAATAAGTGCATAAGAATGGCCACAGTTGGGTTAATGAGGCGTCCACTATTGAGACAAAGGCGCACTAGATCTTGCTCCTGACTAGTCGCCGCTTATTATCCCACTTAACAATTGATTACCTTTTTATCGCTGATAGGCGCAGTCCATTACCTTTGGGAGAGAAGAATGAATCAGCTACCCATCGTTATTTGCGGGGCTGGCCCGGCCGGCTCAGTGCTTGCTTTATACCTGGCCCAACGCAATATCCCTATTATATTATTCGAAAAATCGTCTAGTCTACCTATTGATTTGCGGGCCTCCACCTTTCATCCACCCTCTCTGGAGATGATTGCAAGTCTGGGTAATGGTGTCATTGAGGAGATTTTAACTAAAGGTTTGATTGCCGACCGTTATCAATACCGTGATCGTTGCACCGATCAAGTAGCCTGCTTTGAAATGGATCTATTGGCTGATGAAACCCCATACCCCTTTCGCTTGCAGTTAGAGCAATATGAGTTAACGCGTGTGATTGGTGACAAATTGCGTTGTTACGATAATGTTGAGGTTCGGTTTGGACACCGATTGGTTGGCTATAACCAGGGTTTGGATCATGTGGATGTTGAGATCGAAACTGACTTGGGCATACAAACTATTCGAGGATCTTTTTTAGTGGGTGCCGATGGTGCCCAGAGTCAGGCTAGAAAAACTAGCGGCATTCAATATAGTGGTTTTACCTACGAGGAGAAATTTTTGGTGGTCAGTACCCAGTTCCCCTTTGAGTCAGTATTTGATGATCTCGCTTGGGTCAACTACATCGCAGACCCTGAGGAATGGTGTGTAGTCCTTCGGACTGAGAAGATATGGCGTGTATTATTTCCCACTGACCCGACCAAACATCAGTCTGAGGACACTCTATTGTCTGACGACTTTATTCAGGAGCGTCTTCATCACCTGTACAACAAAGCCGGTGACTATGATATTGGCCATCGCACATTATATAAGGTTAACCAGCGAGTGGCTGAGACCTATTACAAGGAGAGAATGGTTTTAGTTGGCGATGCCTGCCACATTAATAACCCCTTAGGTGGTATGGGTATGAATGGAGGCATTCATGATGCGTTTAATTTAGCCAAAAAACTGGTTGAGATCGTTAATGAGGGAGCCGATCACATTGCCAAATTTGAACATTACAATCGTCAGAGACGAGATTTGGCGATGACCTTTATTCAGCAACATACCATTGCTAATAAACAGCTGATGGAAGCGACAGATGAAAAAATACAGGTCGATCGGCAACGGTTTTTAATGGCCTCAGCGGCAGATCCAGTTAAGGCAAAAGAGTTTTTAATGGAGAGAGCGATGATTGACTGCGTTCGAGATAGCGAGGCAGTTTTATAAACCACAAACTCATTTTAGGAGGGCTTTATGGCATTTAAAAACAGTAAGCTAGACCTTTCGAAAACCCGCGAGAGGAGTCAGATAACAGATAGCCACCGGGATAATTACATGGGTCATAGGGCTAAGATTGGTGTAGTGATCCCTTCAACCAATACCGCGGTAGAGTATGATTTTCAGAGAATCATTCCTCGTGGTGTCACCTGGCATACCACACGGTTTTTGATCGAGCAGACCGATCTCAGCGATGACGAAAAATTCATGAAGTTTTTAGATGCGCTTAGATCCACTATTGGAGGGTCAATAGAGAGTTTGATGACGTGTAAACCTGATCACGTAATGATGGGGATGTCAGCCGAAACGTTCTGGGGTGGGGTAAAAGGTAACGACGGATTTGTTGATCGAATTCATGAGGCCGTAGGTGAGGATGTTGGGCTGACCACCGGCGCTAACTCTGTTATTGCAGCCTTAGAGGCTCTTGGTGTTCTTGGAGGAACAGGTAAGAATATCGCAGTGATTACTCCCTATCAGCCTATTGGTGATAAAAATGTAAGGCTCTTTTTTGAGGACTCTGGATATGAGGTAAAAGAGCTGGTGGGCTTACGCTGCGATAATGCTGGCGATGCTATCGCCTTGGTACCAGATCACCAAGTTATGGATATTGTGAAACAGGTTGATAGTGACGATATCGATGCGATCATTCAGGTGGGGACTAATTTGTCGACCGCGGGAATTTTCCCCGTGATGGAAAAAATGCTGAACAAGCCATTATTACCGATCAATGTGGCTGGTATGTGGCATGCACTGCGTAGCTGTGGCATCAATGATCAGTACGATCATTTAGGGCGCCTTTTTGAAGAACACTAATACGCGATGACTTTTAGAGCTATATTTAAGTTAAGTGAGACCACTAATTCCAATATCACGGGCGGACGTTTATGACTTTTGACTTTGATTATGTGCCTATCTCCCATAGAAAACCCATGCAATGGCCAGGGGGTAAGCGCGTTGCTTTAATTGTCTCACTGAACCTTGAAACTTGGGAGCGAACTAAAGATACCGATGAACCTTATTACGCCGGTGGACCGCCTATTCTGCCAAATGTATTACCCGGGAATAAGGTTGATATGCCAAATTGGTGTTGGCGCGAATATGGTCAGCGTGTGGGTATTTGGCGATTGTTTGATATGTTTGAACAGCAGGGAGTTGTGCCTGGAGTAACGTTGAATGCAATGACGGCATTGCATCGTAGAGCTATGTTAGAGCGTGCTTTACAGATGGGTTGCGAAGTCACTGCCCACAATTATGAACAAGGAGAGCTGCTGTCTGATTATGCTTTTGAGCCAGATTTAGAGCGAGAGGTTATATTAAAAACCTTAAAAGTATACGAAGAATTTGTTGGTCATAAAGCAAAAGGATGGCTGTCCTCATCTCTACGGGGCACTGAAAGTACACCGGCTATTTTGGCAGAGCAAGGCCTAATATATTACTGTGATCTTATGAATGATGACCAACCTTATATTGTGAATACAGAAAACGGCCCGATTGTCTCGACACCTTATAGTAACGAAATCAATGATTTTACGATTATTAATAGACGTGGGCATACAACGAGTGAATTTCGAGATATTTTAATTGAAGAGTTGAGTGTTTTGTATGAAGAAGGGGGTACACATTGCCGCATGATGAATGTAGGGCTTCACCCTCACGTGTCGGGTCGCGCATACCGAGTTCGTGCAATTAGAGAATTTCTAGCGTATGCGAAAAGTTTGCCAGATGTTTGGTTTGCAACGCGATCTGAGATTGCGAGTTGGTACCTAAAAAATCACCAAAATCATATACCTAATCAAATCAAGCAGCCTACTTCATGAGAGAAAAAGAACTATTGAAGACGTTATTAAATGAACCAGGCTGTTTATTAGCCCCCGGAGTTTACGACGGATTGTCTGCACTGCTAGTTGAGGCAGCGGGATTTTCCACTGCTTTTTTGTCAGGTGGCAGCCTGTCATTTTCGCGCTTTGGATTACCCGATGTGGGCCTAGTGACAGCCACCGAAGTAGCAGAGACTATATCGATCATAAAAGGTCGATCCAAGATACCTCTGATTGTGGATATGGACACTGGGTTTGGTAATGCTCTTAACGTACAGCGCACAGTAGCGAGCTTTGAGAGAGCCGGTGCCTCGGCACTTCAAATGGAGGATCAGGTTTTCCCTAAACGATGCGGCCATATGGCAGGCAAGGCGGTCATTAGTTGCGGTGAGATGGTAGGAAAAATTAAAGCAGCTTTAGATGCCCGTCATCATTCGGATACTCTTATTATTGCTCGAACGGATGCTATAGCGGTCAATGGGTTTGAAGATGCGCTCGAAAGAGGTCATCAGTACATAGAGGCTGGATGCGATGTACTGTTCATAGAAGCCACTGATAGCATAGAACAAATGAAAGTTATTGGACAACAATTTGGAGATCAGGTGCCCTTAGTCCATAACTTTGCCGAAGGTGGCGGAAGTCCAATAGAGGCAGCCAATGAGTTGCAAGGTTTAGGTTATAAAATAGCCCTGTTCCCTGTGGCACTACTACATCTTTTTGTACATCAAGCACCCCAGTTGCTAGCTCATATTTTAGAGAAAGGAAGTACGTTAGCGTGGCATGAGGAAATGGCTGATTTAGAGGGTATAAATCAGGTGCTAGGCACTCAAGAAAGGTTAAAAAAAGTAGAAAACTATCATCGCGATTAGATAAGTCTAGTTTTAGTAGAGCGCGACTACCCATTAAAAACATAAAATATTTCATTTTGATAAAAAAGAAAACCTAGTAATTCTAGGAGCCTCAAAAATGCCTATAGCGCCCTAAAAATGCGCATTCTCCCCCTATTTTAGCCGGAATGGATGCCCATTATTGAGACATAAACTTGGTTCAAGTTGTCTAGGCTGTTATCTCGCGTTAAAACTAGTATGGACAGATAAGAGAAATTAAAATTACGAATTCTGATTACCTGAGGGGGAATCAACATGATCAATTTTAAAGGTAAAAATATACTATTGCGGATAGCAATAGCAGGAAGTATTGCCGCAGTGGCAGGAATCGCCCCTGCAACTTTTGCAGCTGAGGGTGAGGGCGCTACGCTGGAAGAAATCATAGTGACATCACGTAAAAGAGAGGAGGCCTTATTGGAAGCGCCTCTGACGATTACAGCCTTTGGTGCTAAACAAATTGAAAAAATGGCACTGGATGAATTACCTGATTTTTCAAATTTCACGCCTGGATTTCACTATTCAGAGCATTCTGTCGGTAAAGGGGGTCGATTTAATCGACGTCTAATATTTAGAGGTATGAATCCCCGTACTGATCGTCAAACGCGACAGGGCGCAACAGTCTTTATTGATGGTGCCCCAACACTTGGTTCAGAAATAGGTAGTGCGGAAAATTATGAGCGAATCGAAATTATCAAAGGACCGCAAAGCGCTTACTTTGGTCGTTCTACGTTCTCAGGTGCTATTAATGCTGTAACTAAGACGCCTGGTGATGAGTGGGCAGGTAAAATTAGTGCGGAGGTTGGTAGTTTTGGACTCACAGATATTGGCGCGCAAGTAGAGGGTAGTTTAATTGAAGATGTGTTGTCGATGCGATTAAGTGCTCGACAGTATGAGACCCATGGTGAATATAGAAATAGCGGTGACCCTACTGTCCGGTTAGGGGCAGAATCGACATCTGATATATCACTATCGTTATTTGCTCGGCCAACGGACAAATTATCGGCTAAATTCCGTATACATGCATGGACTGATGATGATGGCCCATCTGTAGGAGCTGGAATAACTATCGCGGATCATCCAGAAATATTTGACTGCAATGTTGCAGGCAACGCGGCAGGTGGCGGAAAGTGGCTTTGTGGAGACGTTCCTTTCTTAGGTTCTAATCAGCTAGGAATGGATACTACGATAACACCAGCAATACAGGCAATGTATTACAATCAGGGCATACAAGATGCATGGATTTTTGATGCGCCACGCAGTTTCGGTCTGGAGAGAAATGCTAGAGAAGTAAGCCTCGTGCTTGATTACGAAATGGATAACGGCATGACCATCTCTTCAGTCACGGCTTCTCATAAAAATGAGTACGGTAGTTTCGAGGATTTTGATCGCCGAGTTACTGCGGGTCAAACCGGCACAGCTTTGGGATTTCCAGCTTCAGCTGATACTTATAATCTGACGTTAACCAGTAACAAAGATTTCAGTCAGGAATTTAGATTAACCTCTTCTGATGATAATGCCCTTACTTGGATGGTGGGTGCAAGCTATTCAGAAATCGAAGCTAGGTTACAAGGTTTCACTGTGTTCTCTGTACTAACACCTAACCCTAACCAGTCGGTTAGTACGTTTGATCCCGAAACCAGAGCTATATTTGCCGCAATTGGCTATCAAATTAGTGATACTTTATCGTTAAGTCTTGAGGCGAGAAATCAACGGGACAAGGTCGTTGAAGGAACGCTTGGGCAGACGCCCCTTGAAAATACCTTTAATAGTACAACGCCTCGTGTCATCTTAGATTACAAACCCAAAGAAGGCACAACCTACTACTTTACCTATGCTAAAGGCGTAAACCCTGGTCAGTTTAATGCCGGTCTACTAGGTCGAAACGACGCTGAGCTGGCTCAGATAGCTGCAGCCGGTGGCGGAGGTATTAGTGTACAAGAAGAGTCAATTACTAATTTAGAGTTCGGCGTTAAAAGTCGTTTTTTGGATGATCGTGCACAGATAACGGCGGCGATCTATTTCTCAGACTGGGAAGACGCAATAGCGCCAGAGATTATTACAATTACCAATGCTGCCGGTGACGGGGAGAATATCCAAGTGAACTCTAATGGCGGTCAGGCTGATCTTTCTGGCCTAGAGGTCGAGGGGTCGTTTTTACTTTCTGATAATTGGACGATTGATATGACCTTTGCGTTAAATAAATCAGAAATTAATGATTTTGAAAGCCCTGATGCTGCGCAACTTTTCGGCAGTAGAACTATTGATGGGATGAAAAACGCCTTTTCTCGCTACCCAGAGACAAGTGGTACGCTTTCAGCGACCTATGAAGCTACCTTGAAGTCTGGTCGTAGCTGGTACTTTAGAGGTGATTATATCAGTCAGGGCAAAACGTGGATGACAAATGCTAACGTCACTAGTACGGACGAGTACTCTTTAGTCAACGTGAGAGTCGGCCTAGAGTCAGACGATTGGAGTATTGAGGGTTACGTTACTAATTTAATGGAAGAGGAAGGCTACACCAATCTTCAGCTATTTCCAGATCTATCAGGCCAGAGTGGCGGGTTGAATCGGATGATACTTGCAGGGTTGATGCCGCAACGATCAATTGGAATCCGCACTAGTTTCGAGTTCTAATCCTATGAGGGCACACCAGTTTGGTGTGCCCTTACTGATTGAATCGGAAAGCCAGTTTAAGAATTATAAGGGTAAATCGACTTACTCGCGGTAAAGCAATTGTGCTTCTGCGCGATATTGGGTGCCCCCAAAGTTTAGCTATACAGTAAACAAAATATTAATGCGCTATTGTCTCCGGGCAAGCTCATTAAGATTGACATAACTTGAGTTAGGAAACGTTATGATTAAAACTAAACAATTTTCAGCTTTACAGGTTGGTGTTGTCTGGCAGCGGTTTAATGGCCTTTTAGATGAAACAGCTCACGTTTTTGTTCGTACCTCTTTTTCATCTGTGGTGCGGGATAATTGGGATATGGCCGTCTGCCTCATGGACTCTCAAGGCAGATTATTCGCACAGTCTTCTCGAAGTGTTCCTTCGTTCATAGGATCTATGCCTCGTACGTTAAAGGTTATGTTAAAACGCTTTCCTAAAGAGACTTTAAGTCCGGGAGATGTAGTGATATCTAATGATGCTTATCACGGAACAGGGCATCTGAATGACATTACAATGATTCGCCCTGTTTTCCGCAATGGAAAGCTGATTGCATTTCTAGGCAGCGTATTTCATAGCGTTGATATTGGTGGAGCACCCTCTGTCACAGCTAGAGATTCCTTTGAGGAAGGATTGACGATACCGGTATCAAAAATATTAATTAAGGGGGTCAAAAATGAGGACGTGATTGCGTTTATGACAGAGAACCTGAGAGCCCCTGAGGAAACATTTGGTGATATCGGCGCCCAGTTTTCTGCTTACGAATTGGGCATACAGCGACTCATAAAAATTCTGGATGATGAGCAAATTGATGATCTAGACTTGTTAGTCGAAGAAATACTTGGGCGGTCTGAGGCTGCCATGCGCAAGGCGATATCTGCTGTTCCGGATGGGACTTATAGTGATGAAATTATGCTGGATGGGTTCGAAGAGCCACTTAAGATTCGCTGTGAAGTCTGCATTTCTGGCAGCGATCTTAGTGTGGATTTTTCAGGTACCTCTGCCCAAATCAACCGGCCGGTAAATTCGGTTTTAAATTACACCGTGGCCTACTCAGCTTACGCTATTAAATGCGCCTTTGACCCTTACACCCCAAATAACGAAGGATCGTTTCGACCCATTACCATTACCGCCCCAGAGGGTTCTTTATTAAACCCGCTGCGACCAGCGCCTGTATGGGCTAGACATTTGACGGGCCATTATTTACCGCCAGTCATTTTTAGCGCCCTTGCTCAATTGATACCTGACCGCATTATCGCGGATTGTGGGTCTCCTGTTTGGAATGTCTATTTTGCGGGTAAATTGGATGATGGACAGCGATTCATAAAAATGTTCTTTATGAATGGTGGTCATGGCGCTCGACCCCACCAAGATGGGCCACCTTGCCTAAGTTTTCCTAGTAATATTGCAACAGTTCCGATTGAGCAATTTGAAAATAGCGTCCCTATTATGATTACTGAAAAAAGTCTAATTCCAGATTCTGGAGGTGCGGGTGAATTTCGGGGTGGTCAGGCCCAGCGTCTCTCTTTCAAAATCACTTCTGAAGATCCAGTGACTATGACCATTCGCCATGAGCGCGTGAAATATCCTCCACGGGGTTTGTTGGGTGGCAAGGCAGGCTCTCCTGGTTGTGATTATGTCAATGGTGAGCGTATTCCCGCCAAAATTAGGATGGATTTAAAAAATGATGATGTAGTCACCTTTGATACCCCTGGTGGCGGAGGCATAGGGCGCCCTGAAACGCGCGCTACAGATATGATAATTAGTGATATAGATTCAGGTGCAGTGACAAAAGAGGCTGCTGAGAGAGATTATGACTTTCAATTTAAAGAGGTACTTTTAGGTGGCTAATGGATACCGATTAGGCGTCGATATAGGCGGCACATTTACTGATTTAGTAATGGTGGACTTGAGTAATGGAAAGCTTTTCGATGAGAAGGTGTTGACCACACCAGATGACCCCTCGTTAGGTGTTATTGAGGGAGTAGAAAAAATCCTTAAAGCGAATAATATCCATCCTTCAAAGTTAAAGCACATTATTCATGGTACTACGCTAGTCGCTAATGCCATTATTGAGCGTCGTGGTTCTAAAGTTGCCTTAATAACGACTCAGGGTTTTCGAGACATACAGGAGATAGGCACAGAGCTCCGTTACGACACCTATGATTTATTTATGGAGATGCCAGTCCCCTTAGTAACTCGTCTCTGGCGCTATGAGGTTTCCGAGCGAATTAGGGCTGACGGACAGATTATAACGGCGCTAGATGAATCTAGCGTGGTTGAAGTGGCAAGAGCTATAGCGTCTAGTGATGTTGACGCTGTCGCCGTTTCTTTACTCCATAGCTATCAAAATCCATCTCATGAAAGACGGATTCGAGAAATTTTAAAACAAGAGGCTCCAAATGCTATTGTTTGTATTTCCAGTGACGTTATGCCTGAAATTGGCGAATATGAGCGAACATCTACTACTATTTGTAATGCTTATGTGCTGCCAACGTTTACCCGCTACTTGGCGCGGTTAACGCGCAGATTTCATGAGATGGGCATTGATAAAGAACTATATCTAATGCTCTCTGACGGTGGAACGGTTCACGAATCGACTGCTGCAATTTACCCCATTAGATTGGTCCAGTCAGGGCCAGCCGGCGGTGTGCAGGCCGCAGCCGCGATTAACAAAGTTGTTGCTGATGGTGATAGTCAAGGAGATATCCTTTGTTTCGATATGGGTGGTACGACGGCAAAAGCTTGTTTGGTGGAAGATGGCAATCCTATGCATGCCAACGAGTTTGAAGTTGCACGAATCTTTAGAGGCAAAAAAGGAAGTGGTATACCGCTAAAAATCCCCGTGATAGATATGATAGAAATTGGTGCAGGTGGCGGCTCTATTGCGCACCTAGATAACTTAGATCTCATCCAGGTAGGTCCGCAAAGTGCTAGTGCTGATCCTGGACCGGCTTGCTATGGCTTAGGTGGTCTAGGCGCTACTGTTACCGATGCTGACCTTATTTTAGGTTATCTTGCTGCTGATAATTTTTTGGGTGGCGATATGCAACTTGATATTGAGGCGTCCAAAGCAGCGGTTAAAAACACGATAGCAGATCCCCTAGGTCTGTCTATTGTTGATGCGGCCTGGGCCATACATGAAACCGTAAACGAAAGTATGGCTCAGGCTGCGGCCATTCATGCTCTTGAAAAAGCTAAGCGTATTACTGACTATACTATGATACCTATTGGTGGTGCCGGGCCCGTCCATGCCTGCAATATTGCGCTCAAGCTTAATTTATCGAAGATTGTTTGCCCTCCAGGGGCGGGTGTTGCTTCAGCCTTAGGGTTTCTTGTTTCTCCCACGTCTTTCACAACTGTACAGGGTGGCGTTGTGCCACTGAGTCGGTTGAATTTCAAAAAAGCGATTAGACAAATTTTAGACATGGAGGCTCAAGGTAGAAAGTTAATCACAGCAGCAGGAGAGAGCGAAAGCTCTATTGGAGTAAAGGTTCTTGCTTCGATGCGATATATTGGTCAGGGCTACAACGTCGAGGTAGGGATGACTAAGGCTGTATTAATAGCAGAAGATGCTGAAGCAATACGACAACTATTTGAGGCCGTTTATCTGACTCAATTTGGGCGAATTGAACCAGATATGGCAGTTGAAATTGTTTCCTGGCGTGTAGTTACGGCAGGACCGACGCCCGAAATTGACTTAGCGGTAGCGCGTTCTGTCCCTCAATCTGATGATTGTAGCAAGGGGCATAGGCAAATCTATTTTGGCCCCAAAAATGGCTTTGTGTCTGCACCGGTTTATGCGCGCTCTAAAGTCCAGGTGGGGCGAGAATTTGTTGGGGCCGCTATTTTTGAAGAGCGAGAATCTACCATTGTAGTGCCCCCTGGATCCCATTCTCATGTGGACAAGGCCTTAAATCTCATCATCAACCTGCCTGTCAAAGATGAGGTTGAATTCAGTTGATGATTGATCAGATCACTATTGAACCTAAGACCGTTGCTGAAACGTTAGCTCAGGTATTTTATGACAATAATGTCACTCATATTTATGGCGTCCCTGGCGGTGGAAGTAGTCTGCCCTTGATAGAAGCTGCTGCGCAATTGGGTATTAAGTTTGTACTGACAAGAACTGAGTGTGGGGCGGTGATCATGGCCTCCGCTGCAGCTGAGTTGACTGGCTCTATAGGAGTGGCACTAACCACCAAAGGACCAGGGGTTGCCAGCGCAGCTAATGGGGCTGCTTGCGCATTACTTGATCGTGCTCCGGTTATTTTGGTGACTGACGGTTTTACAGAACAGCAATCAGCTTTTATTACACATCAGTTTATTGACCAAAAAGGCTTGTTAGCGCCGGTGACTAAGGGGCATAGCAGACTAGACGATAAGGGCGTAGTAAGTGAAATAAATAGGCTTATTAGTTTAGCTATGACTGCTCCCCGAGGCCCTGTTCATATTGAGTTAACCGGCTCCGCAGCAAAGAGACACGTCTTAGAGTCTAAAGCCCAGCGGATAATGCCAGAATATCATTCAAAGGTAGACAATTTAGACGGTTTGACAACTGCACATGAGCTAATCATTAAGGCTTCTAAGCCGGTAATTGTAATTGGTTTAGAGGCCCGCGATAGCGATACTGCGGCGGCAACGCGACAATTAATAGATCGTAGTGGCTATCCAGTTTTAACTACTTATAAAGCTAAAGGCGTAATCTCCGATTATCATCCGCAGTATGCAGGAATTTTTACGGGTGGTACGTCAGAGTCTGCTTGTGTATCGCAGGCAGATCTAATTATTTTGATTGGCGTAGATCCCGTGGAATTCGTTTTACAAAAGTGGCGTTATCAGGCTCCGATTATCGATATCTCGGTGATTGAATACCCTGTGCATTATATTAAACCGGATGTTGGTATTTATGGCCCTCTCAGTCCTAATGTAAGCGCATTGACCGATAAAATTCTAGCATGCCGCACAGATTGGACCTTGCCTAATGTAGAGATTCTGCGCCATGATATGTACCAAGCTTTGCAGTGTCGGTCCGACCAGGGCATAGGGGCGCAAGACGTTGTTGAGATTGCCCTGGCATCTGCTTTGGAGTCCCAAGCTGCATTTGAAAAAGAAAAACTTCCGCTGATTACCGTCGATGCCGGTGCCCATATGTTCTCGGCCATGGCATTCTGGCCTTGCGAGGAATCTTTTGATGTCCTTATATCAAATGGCTTAGCGACAATGGCTTATGCGCTACCTGCAGCTATTGCTGCTTCTATGAAAATACCGGACAGAATGGTTGTGGCTTTTACGGGTGACGGGGGTTTGCTTATGTGTCTTGGTGAGTTAAGCACCGCCGTTGAGCAGGATGTGCCTATCATCGTTATAGTATTTAACGACCGATCGCTATCATTGATAGATGTCAAGCAACAAGCCTCCGGTCTACCAAGCCGAGGTATGCGTTGGACGAGACCAAACTTTAGTCAGGTCATGCAGGGTTTGGGCGGACAGGGATACCAAGTGGAAAATTTACAGGAGTATCGGCAGGCGCTAGATAAGGCTTTTGTGTCTGGTAAGCCAACGCTAATTGACGTATTGGTTAACCCTGAAGGATATGGCCCGCAATTAAAAGCACTGCGAGGCTAGTTGAAAAGTGCAGATAAAAAACAATTATGACTTTAGGAGATAAAAATAATGAGCATCGATACCGACTCATCAAGTAGTTTTCAGCTTCCACCTGAGGTGCTGGAAATTTGTGACCTTGCCGAAGGTATTGTCAGCAAAGAACTCATGCCTTTGGAACCTGAATTTTTGATTTCACCAGATCATGCTTTTGGAATCAAAGAAACACTTAATTTAGAGGCAGTATTTGGCCAGGACACACTTAATCATTTAATGAAAATAGCCAAAGATACTGGTCTGTGGAATTTAATGATTCCTGAAGAATTCGGTGGGGCTGGCCTCTCTATGTTGAGTAAAGTGGCGATCTTAGAGAAATTTTATTATACGGCTGTCCCGTTCCCCTTTGCGAATGTCCCCAATATTCTCTATGAATGTAAAGGAGAGCAAATTGAAAAATATTTAAATCCGGTGATGAGCGGTGAAAAAACTACCTGTTTTGCTCAAACTGAGCCAAATGCGGGCTCTGATCCTGGTGGGATGATGCAAACAAAGGCGGTTAGGGATGGTGATGACTGGATCATAAACGGCACTAAAATGTGGATTTCAATGGCCGCTGAGAGTGATGTAATGATGGTTCAAGTGGTTACAGATTCTGAAAAACGGCAACGCGGTGGTATTACTATGTTCTTAGTCGATCGCGACAATCCCGGAGTTAAAGTAGAAGAACCCGGAATTAAGACCTGGCTTGGACCACGAGCGTCTCAGTATATCGTTCACTTTGACGACTGCCGAGTATCCAAAAATGCCATTTTAGGTGATGTGGGTAATGGATTCCGCCTTGGGCAACGGTGGCTGACCATCCACGACCGCTTACTTAGAGGTCCATTTGCCTTGGGTAAGATGCAACGCGCACTTGATATGTGTATCGCGTGGTCTAAGGAGCGACAGACCTTCGGTAAACCTCTAGCTGAGAGACAGGCGATTCAGTGGAAATTAGTCGATATGTATATTGATATTCAGGCTCTACGTGCATTGACTTACCAGATGGCGGCGCGCTATGACGCCGGTGAAGATATAAGAGCAGAAGCGGGTTTGATCAAGTTAACATCGATGGATTGGGGCGCGCGCTGTTTAGATCACGGAATTCAAATTCATGGCGCTATGGGTGAATCTCTTGAATTGCCACTAACATTATTTTATCGATATCTTCGGCATGGACAGATCGGTGGTGGGACCAGTGAAATTCAACGGATACAGATCGCACGAAAATTACTTAAAGATTGACGAGTTTACCGGGGATTCTAAAACTGGGCTAAGCTAAGTAATGAGGAAAGTAAATATAAAGAGGAAGCGCTATGAGTAACGTTACGCCAGCTAATGAAACGTCAGATGAGGATTACGGATCACCAACCTACGCATGGTATGTAGTCACGATCTTGTTGTTTGCCTATGTCACCTCGTTTCTTGATCGGACTATTCTGACTCTATTGGTGGAACCGATTCGAGAAAGTCTTGATATTACTGACCTGCAACTAAGCCTTTTGCATGGGTTTGCTTTCGCGATATTTTATGTTGCCCTTGGCGTACCTATTGCTCGTTATGCGGATTCTCACAATCGAGTGCGATTAATTTCTGCTGGTGTATTAGTTTGGAGTTTAATGACAGCGATCTGTGGATTAGCCAAAAGTTTTACTCACATGTTCCTAGCGCGGGTTGGTGTAGGTATCGGAGAGGCAACCTTATCGCCAGCAGCTTATTCAATAATAAGTGATTACTTTCCAGCTGAAAAACGCCCAAGAGCATATAGCGTATATCAAACGGGTATTTATGTAGGGATGGGGCTTGCAATGATTATTGGTGGCTACGCTATTGCTGTGGTGCCCTCTATAGAGATGCCATTTTATGGCCATATGGAACCTTGGCAAGTGGTGTTTCTTTTGGTTGGCTTACCAGGAATCCTAATATTTTTATTGTTACGCACAGTTAAAGAACCTTCCAGAAAAGGAATGTTGGTAAGCGCAGAGGGCAGCACAGTTGTTTCTTTTAGCGAAGTCTTGGCATTTATAGGCGCTCGACGGGGAGCATATGGCTATGTGATCGGTGGAGTCGCAGCTAAGAGTCTAGCGTTCTATGGTGTGGCAGCTTGGTTGCCTACATACTTTATGCGTACCTTTGGTTGGGACGCACAGACGATTGGTCTTTGGTATGGTCTGGCAAGTATTATATTTGGCGTGATTGGCATCAATACCGGTTCAAGTGTGGCTATGTGGCTAAGAAATCGGGGCTACACCGATGCTAATCTGCGTATTTGTCTTGGGGCTGAAGCCTGTCTAATACCTGTAGGTATATTGGCATCGCTAATGCCTACACCAGAATTATCTATGATGTTTTATTGTGGTTTTATATTTTTTGCTAGTTTCTCGGTGGGATGCCAGGCCGCCGCCCTTCAAGAGATTACCCCAAATCAATTACGCGCTCAGGTTTCTGCAATTTATCTTTTCGTGACTAACATGGTTGGAATCGGCTTTGGCCCTACATTTATTGCGTTTTTCACTGATGTAGTTTTCAAAAATGACGCATCGGTGGGTTACTCTATGTCGCTTGCTGTCGCCTTTGCCTGCCCGATAGGTGTATTTTTATTTTGGCGAGGATTGAAGCCTTATCGAGAATGTTTAGTGTTAGCAAAGCAAAATTATGCCGCACCAAGTTAATGTTGAGTTAATTAGAATTTTTAGAGGAGCAAAAAATGCATACCTATCAAATGTATATTAATGGTCAGGGTTGTGATCCGATATCGGGCACCTGGTTTGATAGTATGGATCCTTATACAGGCGAATGCTGGGCGTCAATACCGCGGGGCAATGCTGATGATGTCGAAATGGCAGTTGATGCCGCGCATAAAGCCTTTGAGAGTGAAGCTTGGTGTGGACTAACCGCTACCGCACGCGGGAAAATGGTTAAAAAATTCGGAAAAATTCTCTTAGATAACGCTGAAAAACTAGCTGCCATTGAGGTGCGCGATAACGGAAAACTGTACACCGAAGTAGTAAACCAGTGTCGTTACATGACTGAGTGGTTTGAATACTATGGAGGGCTAGCAGACAAGGTGGAGGGAGCTGTCCCTCCGATCGATAAACCCAATGTCCTGAACTACACTCGCTATGAACCTCTTGGTGTTTGTGCCTGCATAACACCTTGGAATTCTCCGCTTTTATTACTGGCTTGGAAATTGGCGCCGGCATTAGCTGCGGGCAATACGGTGGTGATTAAACCCTCTGAGTACACTTCAGCTTCAACTATTGAGCTTGCTAAGTTATCAGAGTTGGCGGGTTTTCCTCCTGGAGTAATTAATGTAGTGACGGGGTATTCCTCAGAGGTAGGAGAACCTTTAGTAGCCCATAAGAAAGTAAAAAAGATTGCTTTCACAGGTGGTGAAGAGGGTGGACGAAAAGTCAATATTGCTGGGGCTGCGGATTTCAAAAAAGTTACCTTAGAATTGGGCGGAAAATCAGCCAATATCGTTTTTGACGATGCAGATTTAGATCAAGCTCTTAACGGGGTTATTTCTGGTATTTTTGCTGCCAGTGGTCAGACCTGTATTGCTGGATCGAGGTTGTTGCTGCAAGACAGTATTCATGATGAATTTGTTGATCGATTGGTTGAGATAGCCAAGACCGCGCAACTGGGCAACCCAATGTCTGAGGATACCCAAATTGCTCCTATTGCCACAGAGCCGCAATACCGAAAAATTTTAGCGTATATCGACATAGCTAAGGCTGAAGGAGCAAGATGCGTTTTGGGCGGTGGGCCCGGCGAGGCGGCAGGCAAACACCAAGGATTATTTGTTTTGCCAACTATTTTTGTCGACGTTAATAACGGTATGCGTATAGCGCAAGAAGAGGTATTTGGTCCAGTTCTGTCAGTGATTCGTTTTAAGGATGAAGCTGAGGCTATTGCTATCGCCAATGACGTCGATTATGGACTAGCGGCGGGTGTCTGGAGTAAGAGTCTTGATAGGGCTATCAACGTTTCTGAGCGTTTGCAGGCAGGAACAGTCTGGGTAAATACCTATAGGTCTACCAGCTACACAAGCCCGTTTGGTGGTTACAAGTCCAGTGGCTTAGGTCGAGAAAATGGACAGGAAGCTATTAAAGACTATCTGCAGGTGAAGAGTATTTGGTTACATACAGGTGAAGTTACTAAGAATCCTTATGCTCGACGCTAATTAAGATTAAATATCAGTGATTATGTCTAGAGACTGGTTATAAATATAAAAGTGATGAGCACTCTAGAGGGGTTGCTCAATAGGAGAGAATAATGAACATTATGAAACTTAAAATTCGCACAGATATTGCGATGCTTCTAGCATTGGCGTTAACGACTTTGTCTTGCGCTAAAGTTACCCCAGAATACGCTGAGCTATCGGGTATGGTTAGCGGCACAGAAGTAGACGCGCTGCCTGTAGTTTATGCCTATAACACAGATAAAGATGTAGGCTACACCGTATTTGTGGTTGACGGTGAATACCGCGCCAATCATATGATAAGCGGTAACTATGATGTAACCTTAAGACCAGCAATTGGGCAGTTAAAAAGTTTTAGTTCACAAACTGTCAGTTTTTTTATCGACAAAGGTGATCACGCGCAGGCTGATTTTAGTATTACAGACATAGAAACTGTGCCCAATTATGTTGGTGGAATGGATTATCCCGACGCACAAATTCTCCCTTATGACGAGATATACCCGCCGGGTCCTGGCCGAGATATTCTTGAAAGAACCTGCCATGGTTGCCATACAGCAAACTTCTATTCTTATAATTCGGTGCGGTCTTATTCTGGAGGTCGAGTTCCCAAAAACCGGGATGCCTGGGCGATAACGATTGATCGCATGCATAAAGGCTCTGCTTTTGGAGCTAAAGGCAATCCTTCCATGTTTGATGCTAAATATTTACCGCCTGAAGATCGCGATATATTAGTTGATTATATGGCGGATAATTTTCCGGCAGATGCTCCGCCGAAAGTAATACAACTAGAGGTAGAACCAGAATTGGACTTGGCTGCACTAAAGTCCGCCATGTTTGTTGAATATATTTATCGAGAACCAGAAGGTAAATACTCATTGGACCCCTGGCCCCACCAAGTCGATTTCGATCTTGATGGAAATGTATGGTTAGCGTATACCCAATGCTGCATAGTAAAATTTGACCCCCGTACGGGTGAGCAAACTGTATTTGAAGATCACGGTGGTGGCCATGGCATTGCCGTTGATCAAACCGATGGATCGGTTTGGTATTCAGGCGATATAGTGCGGCATTTAGATCCGGCAACGGGCCTTGTCGACCACTGGAAAGCCCCTGGCAATAGATATCTGGGCAGTAATACTCAGATTTTTGATTCCAAGGGAAACCTTTGGTTATCTCTTCTCGGCGCCGGCGCTCTTGGTAAATGGGAGCGCGAAACAGATACTATTAAATATTGGAATGTCCCAGTTATGCGCAGTCGGCCTTACGGTATTGTTATGGATCATAATGACAAGGTTTGGTTTGCCGATTACCATAATAATGGAGTGACTCGATTTGACCCTGATACCGAAGAGTTCAAACACTTTAATCTCGTTAAGACTAACAATGTAACGGCTATAAGACGTTTAGGCGCTGATTCAAAGAATATGATTTGGGCCGGCACCTGGGGTAATTTAGCATTTAATAATTCGACTTTGTATAAGTTAAATCCTGACACTGAAGAAGTTACGCAGTATCCATCAGGTATTCCCTATGGGGCGATTTATAATGCCGAAGCGGATAACCAAGATAATATTTGGATTGCGCCAGATAACTATGTGTCTAAATTTGATCAAGTCAATAATACGTTTACCCACTATCCAATTCCTACTCGGTCTGACAGTTTAAAAACTACTATCACCAAAGATGGTGGGGTATGGTTTATTTATCGGAATGCTGGAAAGTATGCAGGTTATGGTGGCAGTGCAGTGGTGCTATATCCTGATATGGATAACATCACAACCCTTGGTGCGTATCATGATGAGAATAGTGCTGGTTATAGACTAAGTAAATATAAAGGCCCTGCATCGCCCAAGGCCAAAGGGACTGATCGGATGGTTTCGCTTGAGCCTCAGAATGCTCAAGAGTACGAGATTTTTGCCATAGAGAACGGTTTAATTAATAAAAAAGAGGGTAAATTCGTAGGAGAAAACCCTGAATAATAATTAAACGCCCATGCCAAAAATGATGATAAAAGCAGTAATTGGTTGAAAGTTACAGATATTTGTCTAAACTAAAATTATTGCTATGCATTAATACTCGGTTTTATGTATAGATAAGTACATAAGTTTTAAATTAATAAGTAGCAGAGTTGTGAGTCAGTTAATATTTACATTAAGCGACTGCAGAATTGCTATTAGAGGGTTTAGAATGATTCGATCGCTTAGTAATGGCTTGGAAATATTGATATATTTAAATAGAAGAGACACGGCTAGTGCTGGTGAGCTATCCACCGAGCTATCCATCCCTAGAGCCACCGTTTATAGAATTCTTAGCACCTTGGTTGAAAAGGGTTTTGTTTACCAGCATCCGGATGATCAGCTCTTTCATATGACGCCAAAAGTAAGAGTATTAAGTG
>JABILI010000098.1 GCA_018654575.1 Porticoccaceae bacterium | reverse complement strand
TGGGGCTATTTATCAGCTTTTTAGGGATATATTTGTCAAGCTCGCATAATGTAGGAACAACTCAATGAGTCAATTTATTGTCTTATATGGATTATAAGCTTGACAAATATATCCCTAAAAAGCTGATAAATAGCCCCAGTTACACCACTTGTGTCGGCCTTTAGGTTAATTTAACCCGGCATTTATAATAAATAATTATTAATGTATTTAAGTTTTTAATTTGTATACGCACTATGACTAAGCGACTATCGGGGTGCGTTACTGAAATAAGTCTATACTGTTAAGAGCGCTATAATAAACATAAAATAAACTGTATAGTGATATTTAGTGTTATTGAAGTCACCTATTACGTCGAATTTTAATTCTACATTGGGGAGAAGCATATGTTTCGTAAAACTAAAGTAAACCGCGCGGTAGTCTCAGTTATCGCCGCTGGCTTCGCAGCTACAGGCGCAAGTTTGGCATCGGCTCAGATTGAAGAAGTCATCGTAACAGCGACTAAAACTTCAGCAAGTACACAAGACATTCCAATTGCCGTTGCTGCAATAACGTCGGAAAAACTTGACCAGATGGGTATTTCAAATTTTGAAGATTACCTTATCCAACTCCCTGGCGTAACGGCTGGTGGTAGTGGACCAGGTCAAAATACCATTTACATTCGTGGTGTAGCCTCTACCACTCCGGCTATTTCTATTGCCGGTGTTGCAGGTCTTGCACCTAACGTTGCATTTTATCTAGATGAGCAGCCATTGGCACAGCCTGGCCGTAACCTTGATGTTTATGCGGCTGACTTGAATCGTGTTGAGGTTCTAGCTGGACCGCAGGGCACGCTCTTTGGTTCTAGCTCTCAGGCAGGTACTGTCCGTTTAATTACCAACAAGCCTGATCCTTCTGGAGCATACGGTAAGCTGAAGATGGGCTTTTCTACGATAACTGAGGGTGGTGACAACAGCAATTTCGAAGCGATGTACAACTTGCCAGTGAGTGACAAAGTAACATTGCGTGGTGTTGTTTATAGCGACGATAAGGGCGGTTACATCGATAACGTCCACGGATCGCGAACGGTCGAAGAAAGTGCTCGTTTCCGAGTTCAAGGATTCATGCGGACTAATGGCGTTCCTGTGAGCGCCGCTCGTACGGGTTTCCAGGGTAGTGGAGTTGATGCTGATGGTAACGGCTATGTTGATATGCCGGGTGTGACTTTTATTGCTGCGGATAATACGGATCTCTTAGAAGACGATTTCAACCAATCTAAATATACCGGTGCTCGATTAAGTGCTTTGATTAGCTTGAGCGATGATTGGGACCTTTTGGTTTCGCACACCACTCAAGAGCTTGAAGCAGACGGTGTTTTTTACTCTGACCCTGATTTAGGTGACCTTGAGATTCAGAGCTATATTGATGATTCATTGAAAGATGAGTTCGATAACACAAGCTGGACTTTGACAGGCCGTATTGCCGGTTTGGATGTGGTTTATACTGGCGCTTATACCGAACGAACTGCTGACCAGAATATTGGTTATTCAGATTACATGTTTGTAGGACAGTATCTGCCTTACTACATTTGTGACTACTCAGTGACTTATGGCAACGGAACAGGTACTTGTTATGAGCCAAATATGTCAGCGCCTAGCCACTCAGAAACTGAAGTGACGACTCACGAGATTCGTATCACAACAGATCAAGACAAGCGTACTCGTCTGACTGCTGGTGCTTTCTTTAGTGAGACTACTCTTCAAGAGCGCGTTGGTTTCACTTATCCTGGCAGTATTAAGGCTCAGGGTTGGGGTGGAGCTGGTTCTGGTCCAGGTTTCGCAAGTCCTAACTACTCATATGGCGATGGATATCTTTCAACCAATGAACCTTATGCCCCAGGTGAGATCTTCCGTAACGATATTGAGCGGACTGATGATCAAATGGGTGTGTTTGGTGAGTTGAGCTATGACATTAGCGATGAACTGTCAGTGACCGTAGGGGCACGTTACTATGATATCGAAATTGACTTTGATGGCAGTGCTGCAGGTTCATTCTTCAACTTCTGTGGTAGCTCTAACGCATCTTGTGTAGATGCACAGGTATTTGGTACTAATATCGCGACTTTGTATGGTGGAGACAACCCTACCTCAGGTATCGACAAGGCTACTGCTGACGGAACGATCATGAAGGTCACGGCATCTTATGCGCCAACTGAAGACATGATGCTCTATGCAACAATCTCTGAAGGTTTCCGAGCTGGATTTTTAAACCGCCCCGGTGGTTACACCAGTAAAGACGGTCTTTATACTGTGCCTTATCAGTTCGACACCGATGATATGATGAACTATGAGTTTGGCTGGAAAGTGGACATGATGGACGGACGCATGCGTTTCAATGGTAGTGCGTTCCTGGCTCAAATTGATGGGTTACAAACTACTATCTTCGATCCAAGCATCGCTAACTTGTTCTTCTCTGATAACGCTGCAGACGCTGAAGTTACAGGTCTAGAGGTTGACTTAATATGGGCGCCTGAGAGTGTTGAAGGTTTGACAGTCAGTGCCGGCTTGTCGATTCTTGATACTGAGATAGTTAAAACGCTAACCACGTCTACAGACGTTGTTGCAGGTGATTCCTTGGCTTTCGCTCCTGAGCGTCAAGCGAACATTCAAGCGCGTTATGAGTGGCAGACAGACTCGGGTATGACAGCTCACATCATGCCGCATCTTGCTCACTCAGCTTCTTCTTACAGTGATATTATTCGAATCAACCGTGACCGTATATCGGGTTGGACCATGATGGGTCTAACAGCGGGCGTGACGACTGATACTTGGGGAGCAGAGCTATATATTGACAACCTCACTGATGAGCGTGCTGAATTAGCGCGAAACTACATCAATGATAGAGAGCGTGTTTCATATGCAAGACCCCGCACTATGGGTGTGCGCATGACTTACAACTTCTAAACATTGTAAAGTAGTTAAAAAAGCTAGATCATAATGCCCCTTTCGAGGGGCATTATTTTTATATGGAGAAATAAATTGGTCGATAAATTGGGATCACATGATATCGTCGATGAAGCGTTATTGGACGATATTAAAAGTCTTTTACGGGCTGGTGATTTTGCCAAGGCTGAACAACAGCTATTGGATATAGTCGCAGCAGGTTCAGACCATGATGAAGTGTTTTACATGCTTGCGGTATGTCAGCGCTATTTAAAAAAATATTCCGCTGCTTTGAGTAATCTAGACAAGTTAAAGAGCCTAGTGCCTGATCATAGTCGCGGTCATCAAGAAACGGGCCATGTTTACAAGGCGATGAATAGAGCAGACGCTGCGCTTAACGCCTATAGTCGAGCTATACAAATCAATCCGGCCCTGTTTGCGAGCTTTAGAGGGCAAATAGACATCCTTTCAGCAACCGGCAGAGAATCAGTTACTGGGCCGTTAAAACGGCAACTCGAGTCTCTAGAGGCACTACCAAAAGTGCTTGTTGTGGTTATGGATCTCATTGCTCATGGCAAACTAGTCAAAGCTGAAGAACTCTGCAAAGGATTTATGCAGAAAGTACCTCGGCATATTGAAGGTATGCGTCTGCTGGCGGATATTGGAAATCGACTCGGAGTTCTAGAGGATGCAGAGTTCTTGTTAGAGAGTGCTATTGAATTCTCGCCAGATAGCACGCAGGTGCGAATCGACTATATTCATGTGCTTAGGAAAAGGCAAAAATATGAAGAAGCTTTGGCCCAGGCCAAACTTCTACTGGCAAAAGATCCGAAAAACCCTCAGTTTCAGTCGGTCTTTGCGATTGAATCTATGCAGTCAGGTGATTATGACACTGCCTTAGAAACCTTTGATTCAATATTAGAGATTATTCCTGAGGACCCTGTCACGCTAACGTCTCGCGGTACTGCATTAAAAACGACAGGCCAGACTGATGAGGCAATTGACTCCTACCGTCGAGCGATTAAAAAGTATCAAGGCCACGGCGAAGCCTACTATTCTTTGGCCAATCTCAAGCTTTTCAGTTTTAGTGAAGAAGAGATAGCCACTATGGAGGCTCAGGAAGGCAATCTTGGCATCTCACATATGAGTCGAGTGTATCTCAACTTTGCCTTGGGCAAGGCTTATGAAGATAAGGGCCTCTTTGAAAAATCTTTTGAGCACTATGAGCGGGGTAATGCCTTCAAAAAGGCTCAAAGCCGTTACAAGTCTAGCGAGTTGACTGAGGAGTTCCATGGTCAGGTGGACGTTTTTGATGATGCTTTTGTAGATCTTCACAAAGATACAGGCCATGATGCGCCAGATCCCATTTTTATTGTTGGACTACCCAGAGCGGGATCGACATTACTAGAACAGATTCTTGCCTCGCACAGCCAAGTTGATGGAACTATGGAGTTACCTAACATGCTGTCCTTGGCGCAAAAATTACGCCGTGGCGAGCGAATGAGCATGACGAACCATTATCCGGCGGTGCTAAAAACATTAAAACCTCAAAACTTTGCAGAGTTTGGTGAGACATTTATCAAAGATACACAGATTCATCGAGGCTCGGCACCATTTTTCATCGATAAAATGCCGAATAACTTCAGGCATACCGGATTAATTAGTCTGATGTTGCCCAATGCCAAGATTATTGATGCGCGCAGGCATCCAATGGGCTGTTGTTTTAGTGGGTTTAAGCAGTTGTTCGCTGAAGGGCAAGAGTTTACCTACGGCCTTGAAGAGGTCGGTACTTATTACAAAGATTATGTTGATCTTATGGATCACTGGGATAAAGTATTTCCGGGGAAAGTTTTACGTGTTCAATATGAGGACGTCGTCGCTGACCTCGATACTCAGGTGAGACGTATACTCGACTACTGTGGGCTAGAGTTTGAAGAGAGTTGCATTAGTTTTTATGAAAATGAGCGCTCAGTACGAACGCCGAGTTCAGAGCAGGTACGCCAGCCGATTTATCAGAGTGGTGTTGAGCAGTGGAAGAATTTCGAGGATTATTTAGACCCATTGAAAGATTCCCTAGGGCCGGTGTTAGACCGATACCCTATTTGATTGACGATTTTAAAGAATTAGCAAGACGAGGAGATGCAAAGTGACAGACGTAACAATG
>JABILI010000077.1 GCA_018654575.1 Porticoccaceae bacterium | reverse complement strand
CGGTTGTCGTCGCTCAAGCTAAAGCTAGGCGGGCAGGTGTCGCGCAACTGAATGTCTGGCTCTGTAGCAAAGGTGCTCGACATCGATAAAAGACCAGCACATAAAAACCCCCAGGCACTTATCCAAGTACCATTTTGGCAGTTATAAAGTAAGGATTTACCCATCTACAGACCTGAGTCTTTATTGTTATTACGCTTACCTCTAAGGGCGGGTAAGTCGTGTTTATACTAAGACCTCATAGTGCCACAGGTAATGGCATAAAGCTTTAATGGTTGTTGACCTAAGCGTAAGGGATATTAGCCCTTACAACTCAGTAAGTGATTTGATCTTAAATACAGCATTGGACACCCCCTTTAGTCTGATCTGTTTTTAACCGCACTGCACTATCTGCTTTTCTACCAGAGCATCGATTCGTGCATCACTCCAATCTAGTTCATGTAATATTTCTCGGCTCTGTTCACCCAGAGTCGGGCTCGGCAGCGCTTGGGTTGTGGCTGTGCCGCCGAACTGGACAGGGGGAGTTGGGAGAGTTAGCTCGCCAAGTGTCTCAGTGACGTAGGTTTCCAATGCGCCAATGGCTTTTATTTGTACATTATCCATGATGGTGTCGCGCCGCTCGCAGAGTGCACAGGGTATGTCGGCGGCTTTAAGCACTTCTAGTGTTTTGGTAACACCAAGATCTTTGCGTGGCGTTCTAAGTATTTCGCTAACCTTGTCCATATTGCTAAGCCGACTGTCCATGGTGGCAAAGACAGGCCCATCAAGTAGCTCTGGATAACCCAGTAGATCGAGCACCACCGGCCAATGGGAATCTTGCAGGGGGGCTAAGGCGACTGCGCCATCATGTAGATTTAAGGTCTGGTAGTAGTCAGACATTGGCGACATAGGCAAGACGTCATCATCATGCAAAGTATGGTGCATCATTCCATCGGGCCACATAAAGGCCAAGCAGGCATGCAACATAGAAATGTCGATGTGCTGTCCTAGTTGAGTTGCTCCTCTAGCCACTAACGCCGATGTGGCCGCTTGGCAGACAGTGTAGGCGGTGATTTTATCGCAAAGTAACGTGCGAATATAACTAAACTCGTTATCACCTGGCGCCTGCAGATCGGTAAAGCCCGTCATGCCTTGAATAACGTGATCATAGGCGGGCTCACCCGCCTTGGGTCCAGTAGTACCAAACCCTGTTACAGCTATATAGATTAGGCGCGGATTAATAGAGCGCAAAGTGTCGCTACTCAAGCCCAATCGCTCCATCACATTGGGTCGATAATTATGCATAACAATGTCAGCTTTGGCGGCGAGGGCTTTTATGGCTTCAACGCCTTCCGGCGATTTTAAATCAATCGCCAGAGATTGCTTACCGCGGTTACAGCTATGAAATAGGGCTGATACACCATTTTTTTGGTGACCTAGATGGCGCATAATATCGCCAGTTCCGGGCGGTTCGACTTTAATCACAGTGGCCCCTTGAGCCTCCATAGTCATGCTGGCCATGGCGCAGGTGACCATACTGGATAATTCTAGTATCAGTATCCCTGCAAGTGGTTTTTCAGCGCTTGGCAACGTTTGATTGTTCATGGTACTTAACCCTCTGTATCCCGGTAAGACATAATTTTCATATTACTGATAACTCCTTACCCACGTTTATCATAGGCGCCAACCAATTGATGACTTAACGCCAGCAGCTGGCCGTTGGGATGAAATATCTTCGCCTCTGCATGAGCATACCCAAAATAAGCTTGAATCACATCACACTCGTAAAACAGATAGTCATCGGCGTGCTATTGAGAAAAGTTTAAGGCCGAAGGATAACAATAAAGAAGATAAAATCTATATCTTTAGGTAACGTTTACATGCATTCTTAATTTAAAAATACATATATACTTAGCCCAAAAAACCACTCTCAAAGGTTATCTATGACAACGTTGGTTTCTCAATCTTTAACACTGCCCTGTGGTTCAGAATTGCCGAATCGCCTCTCTAAAGCGGCTATGACGGAAGGTTTGGCGACGGCTGACGGAGTACCCACTGAAGCGCTAGCTCGCCTTTATGGGTTGTGGAGTGATGGTGGTGCCGGCATGTTGTTGTCGGGAAATATTATTATCGACAAAGATCATCTTGAACGTCCAGGTAACGTGGTCATTGATAGTCCGCCTAGCCCGCAAATGCATGATGCTCTAGTTCGTTGGGCAGCGGCCGGAACCCGCAATGGGAATCACTTTTGGGCGCAGATAAGTCATGCGGGGCGACAGACACAAAAAATAGTAAATAAGAACCCTAAGGCGCCTTCTGCAGTCAAGCTTGGTTTGCCGGGTGGGCAGTTTGGTCAGCCAGTTGCCTTAACTAGTGATGAGATTGAGGATATTGTACAACGCTTTGGTATTTGTGCAGCGGCAGTCAAGGAGGCTGGTTTTACTGGTGTTCAAGTACACGCCGCACATGGATATCTGTTGTCTCAGTTTTTAAGTCCTCGAAGTAATCAGCGTACCGATGAATACGGTGGTGATTTAGCTAATCGCGCACGCGCTTTAATGGAAGTAGTCGCGGCGGTAAGAGCGGCAGTAGGCCCTTATTTTCCTGTGGCGGTCAAGCTTAATAGTGCCGATTTTCAAAAGGGCGGATTTTCTTTTGAAGATAGCGTGCAGGTTGCTCAATGGTTACAAGAGGCGGGGATTGACCTTATTGAGATTTCTGGTGGTACTTACGAGCAGCCCAAATTACTAGGTATGGTTGGTATGGAAGAGGAAGAGCAACAAAATGTGGCACAATCGACAATGATGCGCGAGGCTTACTTTGTGGATTTTGCAATTGCTATGCGTGAAAAGGTGAGCGTACCATTGATGGTCACTGGCGGCTTTAGGCAGCGAGCGGCCATGGAGCAGGCGCTTGACAGCGGTGGTGCTGACATCATTGGCCTGGGACGTCCTATGTGCGTTATGACTGATGCACCTAGTCAACTTATGGCAGGTTTAGGCGAATTACCACGCTATGAGGATTCGCTGTCATTGTTTCCATCGTGGTTGGCGTGGCTGGGTAATCTAAAGACACTCAAGGCTGTGGCCGGCTTTGCGGTGCAGTACTGGTTCTATGGTCAGATCGATTCTATCGGTCGTACGGGAAAGGCCGACCCCACTCTCTCCGTATTTGAAGCCACCAAGCAGACCATGGCTTTGCAAAAAAAGCTAACGCGTAAATAAAAATAACAGGGCTTTGATATCGTCGCGCTGCGGATCTGCAAACGCGTTAGCAGCGACTTTAGCGGCTTTTTACTATCAAAAAAAGGGAGCTGCTGACAGCTCCCCCATAAAATCACCACATAAGCTGTATTATTAAAAATCGTAGCGCAAACCAATAGTCGCTGTACGAGGCTTATTGGGACGGGCCCCTTTAGGTTGACGGGCGACGATGTCAGCTTCCTCAGTGAGGTTTTCAACCTTTAAGAAAACACCCAAACGGTCGCTAACTTGATAATGGCCGACCACATCTAGCACCGTAGAAGCCTCAGTTTTCTCAAAGCCCTCACAGCTGGCCTTCACACAAACAGCATCAACATAGTTAAGTGACACATTAAGTTGGTAAGCACCATGTTCTAGTCCGGCTGTAAGCGCTAACTGATTTTCCGGAATGTAAGGAATTGGGTCACCTTTAGTGACATCACCAAAGAACTCGCCGCCAAAGGTACTGTTAAACTCAGCATCAGTATAGGTGTAGACGACGGATACGGGCAGAGTCGTCATGTCACTTAACGAGTAGTGATTGCTGAACTGAAACTCCAGCCCTTGAACGCTCGCTTTACCACCATTAAATTGGTCACCAATATCACAATCACTCGTGCTTGAAGAAGCAGTACACTCACCTACTAAGTTTGCGTAGTCACTAGAAAAAGCAATTAATTCGATCAGTAGGTCATCTCGCTGATAACGACCGCCAACCTCAATATTGATCGCATCTTCCTCCTTAACACCATCAGTAGTCGTCGGCGTACCAAAGCCGTTGTATGCTCCGGCCAGCAAAGATAGATTGTCACTAATATTGTAGATTAAGCCAATGCTTGGCAGTACAGCTGAAACGCTATTTGCTTTCACCCCAGGACTTGAATTTCGTGGTATTTCAGACCAATCAAGACGCTCTAGGTCAATATCTTCAAATCGCACCCCAGGCGTAACAACAAGGCTGCCAAAAGTAATAGCGTCTTTAACGTACAGCGCCACCGCTTCAGCTTGAACAACACGATTGTTGCCTTTACCGCCAGTAACACCTAGTGAATCTAGCACCAAGGTTTGGCTAGTTTGGGTATATTTATCTGTTCGCTGTAATCGATCTTCCTCATCTTGGTGGTAGCGAACACCCACTTCTATGTCCTGTGAGGCTGTATTGCCCTCTATTAACCAGTCGAGTTTGACGGATAGACCTCGCGAGTAATAATCGCGATTATTATCTTTTATGGCGACATCACCTGGACCGCTATCGCTACCCAATAGAATAGCCTGTAGGGCTGCATCCGAATAAAGGGTAGTCCCTTTATTGATATCGGCAATAATTTTCTCTGGACCTACATTGGCTAATTTCGCTAGTTTGTACCAGCTTCTAGCATGCTCATTATTATAAGCGGTTGTAGTGATACTGGCCCGATCACTTAAGCTGAACTCATGACGTAAAATTAGCTGATTATGCTCGGTAACCATGAGGTCATTTTGAGATGCTGAGTAACGGCGGTAGGGGTCTGCTCGGAAGTCCGCATCGGTAATCCCTAAATAGCTTTGGTTAGACTCTTGCGCTGCATATTGATATTTCAATTCCAATGCATGACGAGAATCATCTGGGGCATAGGATAATTTTACGGTGTAATCTTTGATATTCAGGCCTGTATCGTTATTGCTACCATCGATTGATTGAAACCCATCGCTTTTCCACTGATGAGTCTCTAAGAGATAGCCAAAGCCATTGCTACCTGTTGAACCATAGGCTGCATGGACTCGTGTGGTAGCATCGCCACCAATTTCTGCGATGACCTTACCCTCAGCTTGCTCCGGGATAGGAGTCGAGATCATATTAATAGCGCCACCAATGGTGTTAGGACCCTCGGTGATAGCAGCGGGCCCTTTGAGCACCTCCATACTGTACATTCGGCCGGCCGTTGGAAAATAATAAGCGCTGGATGCCGCATAAGGAGCTGGGGCTACGGGTACTCCGTCTTCTAGGAGCATAATGCGGCCGCTACGTTCGGTTTGAACGCCCCGAATACCAATGTTAGGGCGCAAGCCATAGCCATCTTCTAGCTGTAAATTGACCCCAGGAACTTGGCGTAATATCTGTTGGATGTCGGCATAGTTAAAAACCTCTAACTCGTCGTCGGCAATAAAGTGTGCTGAACCTGGCATCATGCGAGCCCGATCCTTGTTACCAACAATAGTAATTTCTTCAAAAAACGCCGCTTTTTCTGCGTGGTCGGCATAGACCAAAGGAGCTATGGTTAATGCGACTAGAGAGAAAAGAGCCAGTGTTATCTTGAGTGTTTTAAACATTATAATCCTTAAATGTACATTTTAAATCGGTGATCAGGGTCAGCCCACCCACCCCACTCAGGGGCAAAGCTGCAGGGCGACCTTCATTTTACGTTTATTAGGCGATAATACAAGTCATTATCATTATCATTATCAGCTTTTAGATCGGCCACTGATGTGGATTGCGCTGCTATGATTAAAGAGTCGATATTTGAGTGTATTTGGGTGTAGATTTATGAGCTGAGGCCTAATATTGTATGAAATGTACATGTTGGGTCAGAAATAGCCAAGGCTTAACAATCCACCTAGCTTAAAGGGCTGTAACCACATCTTCTTCCGCATGAAGAATAGTACCTACAGGTGCTGCCGCGGCCTGCAGAGTGCTTTGTACCTTGTATTCGGCAGGCAGCGCTGGAATAGTAAGAACACGCCAAATACTCATTGCTCCCAAGCCTAGCAGACTCACAGCAATCAGTATAAAAAAGCTCTTCAAGCCAAAAATTTGTAGCCAAAAGACCGCGGTAATTGGTCCGGTAATCGAGGTTAGCCCGCTGATCAGGACAATAGTGCCGCTGGCCGGAACAATTTCAGCAGGACGCAAGTGATCGTTGGTAAAGGCGACAACAATCGAATATAGCGACAACGAGAAACCGCCAAATAAAAATATAAGGAAGTAGAGCCATATAGATGCATTGTCGATAAAGCTAATAATGATGGCGACAAACACCGCAACTAGACTTGAAACGCCAATTACCCAGCGCCGATCAATAGTGTCTGATAGCTTACCTAAAGGCCATTGTAAAATCATTCCGCCGGCCATCATGGCACCCATAAAGTTCGCCACCTGATATACACTAAAACCCAATTTTGTGGCATACACCGCACCCATACCAAATAGTATGCTTGATACCCATTGGGACATTATGATCGCAATGACGCCGACGGGTGTGCGATACCACAGGTGGCTAATGGTTACTCGCTCTGTTTCTTCAATAGGTGGCGTCTGTACTATCGACAACAAAATCGGAACGGCAGCGACACTGACCATCACGGAGATTAAAATAAATAATGTGAATTCAGTTGGATCAGCCACATTCAGCATAAATTGACCCGCGCAGATACCGGCGAGCAAGATAGTCGTATACACAGATAAAATTTGGCCACGATTGGCATTATTAGATGATTGATTAAGCCAGCTTTCTGAGACCACATAGATGGTTGAAAATGCAAAACCAGTTAATAGTCTCATCAACGCCCAAACCCAGGGATTAACAAACAACGCATGGATCAAAATAGTTACCGAGGCCACAGCCGATAAAGCGGCAAATATGCGAATATGACCAACCCGCTGAATCATTCTTGGCGTCAGTAGCGAGCCGGCTAAAAACCCCGCAAAATAGCAGGACATTAATAGCCCGATAAGAAGATCATCAAAGCCTTCTATAGCTGCACGTACGCCCAATAAGCTGCCCTGCACACCAACGGCAAGACCAATAAGGGACAGGCCTGCAAAAAGCGGCCAAATGGCAACAACGGTACGAACAGGCATGACAAAAGCGCTCAATTGATATCGCCGCCAATGTACTCTTAAAGATGGTTATTTCAAAGCACTATTTTCTCCTTCAGGAAGGCTGGGTTAGCGATGAATTAGTCCTACCGATTAAAGCCTATTTAAATAGAACAGCTCACTGATTAGAAAAAATTCCCTGCCTTACTTCTCAGTCATTCCTTGTTCCGGTTCTTGGTAATCGGTATCCTGCGCCTATTATTATCCAACTTGGATTTACTATGGCCACGGTGGTTTGGTCCTTAATAGAACAGCAGGTTCGAGCTTGGCTCGAACACTTCGTTGTGGGCCTCAACTTATGCCCTTTCGCGTCACCCGTCGTATCTTCGGATGGGCTAAGAATAAAAATATGCGAGTCAACTGAGCTAGAGCAGATCATGCAAACCTTTCTGACTGAGTTAGACCTTATTCAGAGTACGTCCGAGCTGGATATTGCCACCACTTTGTTGGTCATTCCCAACGCCTTGGGTAATTTTGAAGAATATCTCGATGTTATTGATCTTGCTGAAACCCTTTTAATAGAGGCGGGCTTAGAGGGTATTATTCAGTTGGCTAGCTTCCATCCCCTTTATCAATTTGATGGAGAGCCTGAAGAGTCAGCGAGCCATTTCAGTAATCGCTCCCCCTATCCTTTAATTCATTTATTGCGGGAAGACATGATGGCTAGCGCCTTAAGTAGTTTTCCTAATCCGCAGACCATTCCGTTAAAGAACATCAGTACTTTAGAATCTATTGGTCGAGAGGAAATTCAGCGGCGCTGGAATCAGATAGCGGGAGATAATGCTAAGTGAAAGATTACGATGTGATTATTATTGGTGGCGGTGCCGCAGGGTTATTTTGTGCTTTTACTGCAGGTCAGCGGGGCCAATCAGTATTAGTACTCGACAGCAGTAACAAGGTAGGTAAGAAAATACTGATGTCTGGGGGCGGACGCTGCAATTTCACCAATTTGGATACAACCCCTGAAAACTTCCTTTCTAACAACCCACATTTTTGCATTTCAGCGCTAAACCGATACAACCAATGGCAGTTTATCGATCTGGTTGAGCGTCATGAGATTCCTTACCATGAGAAAAGTCACGGCGAATTATTTTGTGACAACTCCTCCAAAGATATCCTAAAGATGTTGCTCGATGAGTGCGCAGCCGTCGGAGTAGTCATCGAAACTAAGTCGATAATTCATCAGATTGAGGTTGGTGAAGAGGGTGGTTTTACCTTGTCAGTGGGTGAAAATCCTTTTAAATGTCGGTCTTTAGTCGTCGCCTCAGGCGGCCTATCCATTCCGTCTTTGGGAGCTTCGGGATTTGGCTACGACATTGCCGAACAGTTCGGCCTTAATTTACTGCCACGCACCGCGGGATTGGTACCCTTTACTTTTAGTGATTGGGTAAAAGATATCAGTGAGACTAATTCGGGATTGTCCGTCGATGTTGAAATGTCAGTCAATGACATGAGTTTTCGAGAAAATTTACTGTTTACACACCGCGGTATAAGTGGCCCTGCAGCCCTTCAGTTGTCTAGTTATTGGAAGCCGGGACAATTTATTAGCGTGAACCTATTACCTGACCAAAATACTGAGGCGTTATTGCTAGAGTTCAAAAAGGCTAATCCAAAGAGTCTGTTACGAACTTTACTGGCACCTCTACTCTCAAAGGGGCTCGTTCAGTCATTGGAAAGTATTTATTGGGCGACCTATGCGGATACTGCTATTGCAGAAATACCCAACGGAGTACTTCAGTACATTGCCGACACACTGAACAACTGGCAATTAAAGCCGTCTGGCACTGAAGGTTATCGCACCGCCGAGGTAACATTGTGTGGCGTTGATACGGACCATATTTCTTCCAAAACCATGGAATGTAAAACGCAACCGGGCCTCTACTTTGTAGGCGAGGTACTTGATGTTACTGGTCATCTAGGTGGTTATAACTTTCAGTGGGCCTGGGCCTCTGGTTATGCCGCGGGGTGTTACGTATAACGCTATTTGCGATTTGACTTAGCTTTTCTACGCCGCGCAGCCGCCTTCTCTAAACGCAGCTTTTCACGTTCCGCTTTCTCTGCTTGCAAAATAACTACTTGTTGCATTTCTGCCTCAATGACTTCAGGTGTTTCAAAACCCAAAGGCCCTAATAAACCAGCGCGTAATTCGTTAATAAAGATGGTTGAAACACGTTCTAAATCGACGCGTCCGCCAGCTCTAAGACAGCCGCGTTGAGCGCCGATAATTTCCAGAAGTGCTATTTCTGATCTGGGTAATTCTTCGATATTAAATCGTTCTTTCAGACGCTGAGGGTATGCCTCGAGCAGAAACTCTGCAGCAAAAAACGCCAAATCCTCATAGCTTACCGCGGTATCTTTAATAGCACCCGTCGTGCCAAGGCGATAGCTGCCTTGGGGGTTTTCTATCTTTGGCCAGAGAATACCAGGTGTATCCAACAGCATAATTCCGTTGCGAAGATTAATCTTTTGCTGACCTTTGGTAACCGCTGGTTCATCACCAGTTTTGGTAATATGCTTTCCTGCCAGACAGTTAATTAACGACGACTTACCAACATTGGGAATGCCTGTCACCATAACCAAGGTGTTGCGGCCTTCTTTTTGTGGTCTTAGTTTGTTAATCAGATCAATAATTTGCTGGCTTGGGTCATGATTTTTTAAATCCAATAGCAAGGTTTTGGTGTTCGCCTGCTGCTCAAAATAATCCTGCCACTGTTTGGTAATACTAGGATCACCTAAGTCAGTTTTATTAAGTAGTTTAATGTGTGGCTTGTCGGCACTCAGTTCTTGAATAAATGGATTCGAGCTACTGAACGGAATGCGAGCGTCCAGAACTTCAATGACGACATTGACTAGAGGGAGAGCCTCGATCATCTCGTTGCTGGCCTTGCGCATATGACCGGGATACCACTGGATAGACATGCTTAGCTCTTTTGATCGACGGCGAATTCTCTTGGAAGACGAGTATTTTCGGGGTGTCACCCTTCAAAAGCAAGTCTTACCCGCCAATAAACGTTAGATTAGATGCCTTGGGCTCAGAAAAAGCGAAGCTTAGGGTTATTCACCAGGCCTGTAGCGGCGTTCTATTTTTGATTTACGTAGGGATGAATCAAACAGAGGGTCATGAAGAATTTCGTTGGCATAATCCTCGGCTTGGTCAGCATAGTGAGGAGAGCTTTTATCCAGTGTGGCTGAGCCATATTGGTGAACACCGCGCACTTTTAACTCACCTTGGGCATCCCAAGAAACCTGATAGTAAAGTCCATCACCCGCAACATTGGTCAGATAACCGTCATCCTCCATACCCATTCCATAGACTGCCCGTAATACATCTGGTCCACCACCCAAGGGGATATTAATGTCACCACGAATATGTCGATTAACATCACCCCAGCGTGGATCAACTCGGCCACTCTTATCTATTAACAAATCAGTACAGCGAATGAGTTCATCGATAGGTGTTGGTGGAGTAAGGCCTCTCTGCTCTGAAATCCATTCACCACCTAACACACATGCGCTAAGGGCTGCACCACGATTATCGACATCAGTAGACAGATCCCAGTTGGCAATAAGGCTCTGTGCCGCTTGGTAGTTTTGTACCGTATCGGTTTGTATGTCACTAAGATCGGCGGCAGCTGCCTGTTGCAAATAACCGTACGCACGGGAGTTAACGCTGTATTTCTTATCGTGCTTGATATCATAAAACTGTTGTTCTGAAATGGAATCAAGTTCTGCCAGAAGCTCTAACCCTCGATCGGCGCGATTGGTCATCCTGGTGGGGAAGCCATCTTCAACGCCATAGTCACTTTTATTAGGATTATCAGCATCTGCGCTTACGCGAAAAGGTGTCTGATTGGCACTGTGCAAATAACCTGATTTTGGGTTAATGACTTGGGGCAGGTCGTCAAAGGCCATGTAGTCTTGCCATATAAGACGACTGTCATCACCCGGCAAATACTGTGTCCAGTCATAACCAGGCAGTCTTTTAGGCGTTAGAGAATTGTGCACAAACATAGTATTGCTTTCGCGGTCAGCATAGACAAAATTAAAACTGGCAAAGGCCTGCATACGCAACGCATCGCGCCACTGATCAAAATTTTGCGATTTGCTCATCGCCAGCCATTGTTCCAACTGTCGTACCTCATCCATGCCCGCATAACGCACCGCATAGGTGCCATGTTCATTCTGAATCACTGGGCCATGCACAGACTTTAAGCCTGTCTCAGACACTGTCCAAGGAAGGAAGCCAAACAACTTAACATCAATATCGATTTTCTTTGCTTCCAAGGTTTTCCAAGCACCATCGAGGTTGTAGCGCATTGGGTCATTGGGGTCCATTTCTAAGACATAGATATCAACCAAATCGGGTTTGTTAACGGTCGCGCCCCATGCCAAATTTTCGGTAAAGCCAACGCCTATAGTGGCACTGCCCGGAAACAGGCCGCCCATCACATTGAGGCCTTCTTTGCTCTGGATATGGGCCTCATACCAAGCTACCGGGCCGGTAGTGGGTTGGTGAGAGTTAATCGCTAAGCGTGTCGCACCGTCGACGGTAAAAGGCGCTGACACCGCAATAGCGTTAGACCCTATAGGAAGACCACTAATAGTAACCCCTTCAGCCATGGGTCTAGCCTGGTGATCTGCATCAGCGGGGCCACGGCTGACGGGACGCTGTCGTTGTGGTTCAAAAAGCTCGGTAATTGATGCGTCAAAACCGTAAAACAACAGATGCCGCAGCATGTAACCGGCGATAACATCTTTGTCGGTTAGCGGAAAAATTGATTGATTGGCCTGCTCAGGATGCAGTGCGGCGTAATAATTAATACCGTCAACAAAGGCACCAACCCAAGCGCGAGTTTCAGGTTTTAATTGGGTTTCATAGTCGCGATCAATGGTCTCCCAAATACCCAACCATTTAACTAAAAAGTCGGCGGTCGCAGCATCTTTTCCATTGATCGAAGCATTGGTACCCCGATAAAACGGAATAGTGTCATGAATAATTTGCCAGTTATCTTCGGCTTGTGCATAGGCAAAGCCAAAAGCAGCATCGACATCGCGGTCGCCAAGAATGTGGGGCACACCAAGATGATCGCGCTCAATGACCACCTGATACTTATCATCGAGAGTGAGGTAGTCACTAGCGACAAACTTTTGCGCGCAGCCCGACAGTACAATAAGCATCGTAATAAAAGAAAGACGGACGGCGGATATCTTTGCTATTGCCATGTTGCTCCCAGTTTTAATAATTTTTATTACTTTAATAGTATGGATTATTTAAGATCCAGAGAAAATTAATCGTTCCAAACTCAAAATCGTGTGTAGACCTCGCACCAACATTATGGTCAAGCGCTACTATTATTCAGTAGCTTTAAAAACCTCTGGCATCACTAGTACCTCAGAATCAGCACTCAGACAACTAATCTCATCATCTTGGATACTTACCTGAAGATCAATAGTGCGCTTTAAAAAATTCTTTAGTTGTTCCAGAGATCTTGCATCAATGTGTTTTACGGTGAGATTTTTAAAACGGGTCAGCTGCGGCTGAACTTGTTTCCACCACAAGCTTGCAGATCCGGCACCATAAGCATAAACAATCACTTGCTGCGATCGGCCACAGGCTTTTTTCAGACGTTTTTCACTAGGAAGGCCAAGTTCGATCCAAAGCTCAATTTCATCGCTGAGACTTTTTTGCCACAAGTCTGGCTCATCATCGGTACTCAATCCTTTAGTAAATGCCATAGTATCACTAGCATGAAGAGCAAATACCAAAAGCCGCAGCATCAATCGCTCAGCCGTTTCAGAGGGATGTTGTGCAAGTGTTAGGGTGTGCTGTTCATAGTAATGACGATCCATATCAACAACATTGAGTTCTGCTTTATAGATCGTTGCACTAAGAGCCATGAGTAATCGATTTTTATTAAATGAATTAAGTAAAGGGCAAGATGGTTACGAAAGTATAACGCCCCATGCCTAATTTTTATGACTTGTTGGCGAACTGCAAAAACTGCAAAGCTGGGTCCCGACTTAGCGGCTAATCTTAAAAGACGTCTATATTTTTTTCAATAGCCAAAAGATACAGTAGCTAAGCTGCATTTTGTGGCTGACATGCAATCGCAGAGCGAGGCGTGCAAACCAAAAAGGTTACGTTTACACTTTGATCTTTCTAAAAGGGACTAACATGAAAAAGATCTTTAAATATTTTGGCTATGGTGCGCTGTCGTTAATACTGGTCGCCACAGTTTTTGCCGCTAATTTACTACTACAGCCCTACGATAAACTTCGTATTTACCTTAGCCTTGGTCCTGAGGTGGAAGTGCTTACGAGCGATGGTTTGGCTTACCGTGATTTAAATAAAAACCAACGTTTAGATATTTATGAGAATACACAAGCATCGGCCTCAGAGAGAGCAGAGGACTTACTTAGCCAAATGACCTTAGAAGAAAAGGTCGGTCAGATGATGCATCCAGCAATCGCTATTAAGCCCGATTTTGTGCTACTGGCCTTTCACTTCGCCATGGGGCGAGTAGATATAGACGCCGCAGAGATATTTGACAAACATATTAGCCACTTTAACTTCTATGGTGCGCCAACCCCTTTAGAGATTGCTGAGAAACTTAATGGGCTACAAAAAATAGCGGCAAGAACTAGACTGGGTATTCCGCTGACGATTAGTTCAGATCCACTGCATGAGGCAGCCAGTGGCGGCATTGCCGCGTTCTCTGTAAAAGGTTTTTCCGGTTGGCCATCGCAGCTTGGTTTTGCCGCGACACGCGATGTTGATCTTGTTAAACGCTTTGGTGAAATTGCAGCAGCAGAGTATCGCGCTGTTGGTTTGCGCACGGCTTTGCACCCTATGGCAGACTTGGCCACTGAACCGCGTTGGTCGCGTAATTTTGGCACCTTTGGCTCTGACGCTGAATTATCTAGTCAGCTGACCAATGCCTATATGCTGGGCTTTCAGGGTGCCTCTCTGACATCGGACAGTGTCATGACGATGGTTAAACACTTCCCCGGCGGCGGGCCTCAAGAGTTTGGATTTGACCCACACCTACCCAGCGGTAAGCGCCAAGTTTACCCGGGCGGCAACTTTGATTACCACGTGGAGCCCTTTAAGAAAGCTATTGATAATGGCCTTCGCGTGATCATGCCGTACTACGGTGTGCCCATTGATCAGACCGATGAAAACGTCGCTATGGGCTTCAATAAAATGATTCTCACCGATCTTTTGCGTGATCAATTAGGCTTTACCGGTGTGGTTTGCACAGACTGGGGCATTGTTTCGAGTCGGGCGTGGGGTGTCGAGAATTTATCGATTCGCGAGCGCTATAAAAAGTCTATTAATGCTGGTGTTGATCAATATGGTGGTGAGAGTGATCCCGAACATATCATTGATCTGGTGAGGTCAGGGGAGCTTAGCGAAGCGCGTATTAATCAGTCAGTGCGACGCATTCTGTTGAACAAGTTTGAACTGGGTTTATTTGAATCCGCCTTGGTGGATGAGCAAGCCATTCCTTCAATCGTTAAAACGCCAGAATACGTTGCGGCTGGGTTGGAAGCACAGCGTAAATCGATTGTATTACTCAATAACAAAATGGTTGATGTACCAGTGCTACCGGTTAGGCAGGGCTCTAAAATATTTGTTGATGGTTTAGATCCAGAGCAGGCAAAATCCTTTGGGACCATGGTTAGTAGTGCCGATCAGGCAGATGTCATCATTCTTTACTTACCGAGCATTTTCAACGGTAATCAAACGCCAGGTTCAGATGAACTTATGGACAAGCTGGTGAGCAGTATTTTACCTGACGATAACCTAGCGTTTAACATCGCGGTTTTAGACAAAGCAAAAGCCTACAGCGAGACTGCTACCTTAATCACTGTGGTTGACCTCAATCGACCTGCCATTTTGACCGAACTGGATCAAATAAGTGACGGCCTTATCGGCACATTCGGCGTTTATGAATCCATATTATTTGAAATGATTTTTGGTCAATTTAGCCCGCAAGGAAAGTTACCTTTCGAGATACCTTCCTCTATGGCAGCAGTGATGGCACAAAAAGAAGACCTGCCAGATGATTCAGTCGCGCCAATCTTTAAGTTTGGGCATGGGCTGAGTTATTAATCTAACTCGACTCCCCGCGGCGCAATGCTCTTGATCTACGAGCCAGAGGCCCTCAGGCTAAAAGCCTAGGTCTTCCTGAGTGACAGTCACCTGAACATGGTCACCTTGTATATCAGTGTTCACCAAAATCGGCCGACAACAAACAAAACAGTCTTCGGTGTAGGTTTGGGATTCTGATGGATCTACTAGCAGCGTAATAGTCTCCCAGCAGAAGGGACAGGTTATGGACTCTTCAATTAGTTCAAAGGACATAAAGGACTCTATCTCTGGGGCCTCTTAAACCAAGTCTTTTAAGGGGTGATGTTCAGCGGACCACGGACTTTCAAAAAAAGGATCAACCATGGCAGACGTTACCTCTTCGATACGGGCTGGGTTCCATGCTGGACTATGATCTTTGTCTATGGCCAGCGCGCGAATACCCTCGACGGTTTCGCTAGTTGTTCCCGAGCGTTGTAAATGATCAGTTTGAAAGCAGTGCCTTACCAGTGTTCTTTCCATCCTAAGATCATCTGCTAGCGACATTGAGCGGCCAAGCCGAAGCTGTTTAAAGGTGACATGGAGCATCAAAGGTGAGCGTTTTTGCAATACTGCCAAGGTGTCTGCGGCCCATTGTGAATCACTCTCGGCCAAGGCTTGCATGATATCGTTAACGCTATCTAAGCAAAATATCGAGTTAATATCGGGTGTTAGCCAGTCTGATGAGGTGCCCCGCTTGAGGCGACTCTGCAAACGGCCAATCCGCGCGGTTACAGACATCATAGGGTTATTGGTGAGGCCGTCCCAGAGATCAGCCATATCATCGCTATCTGCAAGGCCATCGGCTAAATCGACATCTAATGCGTCAGCGCCAACTAATAATTTTCCAGTTAGAGCGAGGTACTCGCCGCTACTGCCAGGGCATCGGCTAAGAAAATAACCCCCGCCAACATCGGGGAATAATCCAATATTGGTTTCAGGCATCGCCATTTTAGTTCGTTCGGTGACAATTCTAAGTACAGCGCCTTGGGAAATGCCCATACCACCGCCCATAACAATACCATCCATAAAGGCTAGATAGGGTTTTGGGTAGTTAAAAATTAAATAATTTAATTGATATTCTTCGGTAAAAAAAGCCTCCAAATCAGGATCATTAGCAACGCCCGCAGTGTGGAAAAAGCGAATATCACCGCCAGCACAAAACGCACCAAAAGGGCCATGCTTGTTAGAACCGCGCACCGCAACCGCTTCAATAGCCGAGTCGTCACGCCAGTCGATTAGCGTTTTGGTTAGGTCGCGAATCATGTCCAGGTTAAGTGCATTTAGGGCCGCTGGGCGGTCAAGGGTAATAAGTCCAACGCCGGCAATAACGTCAGTAATAATATGGCTCAATAGAAGCTCCAAATGAATAGATTAATGGCCTAGACAGTAGCGAAAAAGACCTCCAATGTCGACCTTGCTTGCGGTCCGGATGCAAAAAATGATTTACTTCCGTGGTAATTCGAGTAGTTGTATTAAAGTATCCAACGGAGATCTTGAGTGTACATCGGCGACCTTGCAAAACAGACACCCAACAAAGCGGCTTATATTATGGCGGGCAGTGGCGAGACAGTCACTTATAAACAGTTAAACGAACGAACATGCCAGACATCCCAATTATTTAGGTCGCTGGGTTTGCAAACAGGTGATCATATTGCGCTCTTAATGGAAAATAACGCCCGATTTCTTGAAATTTGTATGGCAGCTGCGCGGACTGGCTTATTTTATACCGCCATTAGCTCTCGACTTACAGCCGACGAGGCCGCCTATATTATTAACGACTGTGGCGCAAAGCTCTTTATCAGCTCTATTGAGAAAGGTGCGTTGGCGACTGAATTGCTTGATGATATGTCTGCCGTTCAATCTAGACTAATGGTTAATGGCACAGTAAGTGGCTATGACAGTTACGAGGCCTTGCGTGACCAGATGTCGCAATACCCTATCGTTGATGAAGCTGCCGGCACTGATATGCTCTACTCCTCGGGGACTACAGGGCAACCCAAGGGCGTTAAAATTCCTTTACCAGATACAAATGTAGGAGATGAGTCCGCTAATTTAGTACTGTTGTCAAAAGGGCTCTACCGCTTTGGCAGTGAAACGGTCTATTTATCTCCGGCGCCTCTCTATCATGCAGCTCCACTGCGCTATAACCTCGTAACGCTGCTCTTTGGTGGCACTAGTGTAGTGATGGAAGACTTTAATGAAGAAGAAGCGTTACGCTTGATTGAAAAACACCAGATCACCCACAGCCAGTGGGTGCCCACTATGTTTGTAAAAATGTTGAAATTGCCAGAAGAGACCCGCACTAAATATGATATTTCGTCATTGCAGGTTGCGATTCATGCGGCGGCGCCCTGCCCGATAGAGATCAAGGAAAAAATGATTGATTGGTGGGGATCGGTGATTTTTGAGTATTATGCTGGCTCAGAAGGTAATGGCTTTTGCGCGATTAACTCCGATGAATGGTTGGCTCATAAAGGAAGTGTCGGTAAGGCAATGGTTGGCGTTTTGCATATTTGTGATGATGATGGGAATGAGGTTGCTGTAGGAGAGGCAGGAACCATTTATTTCGCGGATGGTCCTGTGTTCGAATATTACAATGATCCAGACAAAACGAAAGAGTCAAAGCATGCAAAAGGCTGGACAACGCTCGGTGATGTAGGGCGTGTAGACGAAGAGGGGTTTTTGTATTTAACCGATCGCAAGGCCTTTATGATCATATCAGGTGGCGTGAATATTTATCCACAAGAAGCGGAAAACCGATTGATCATGCATCCACAGGTCGCTGATGTCGCTGTATTTGGTGTACCTAATGAAGATTTTGGTGAAGAGGTTAAAGCCGTTGTCCAACCAATGGACTGGGCTGATGTAGGGCCAGACTTAGAGCAAGAACTAATGGTATTTTGCCAGCAGAGTTTGGCGAAAATAAAATGTCCTAAATCTGTTGATTTTGACAAGGAATTGCCTCGGCATCCTACTGGTAAACTTTATAAGCGCCTGCTCCGAGATAAGTATTGGGCTGACCACAAAACCCAAATTATTTAGGGTCTTAGAGATACAAAAAAAACAGAATTATCTGGCTCAGGGGTTGATTGATTTAACCAGAAAGAACATTTTGAGGTAGCCTAACTGTTCTTTTCAGTGACTTTCGTAGAAGACTTAATCTGCAGGGTCGAAATCATTAATCAGGGCAGACCTTATGGGGTCAAGCACAACCATTGCGTTGGGCTCTATTAATGGGGTGTCTATCCCTAAACTGAGTTTAGCTCCCTGTTTGAGCGCCGCAATTTGTTCGATTGAAAACTCAAAACGCAGAAAGTGCACGCTTGATGTTTTTTCATCGTTTTCACGTTCTAGGTCTTCGTCAGCAACAGGAGTAATGCGCGGCATATCTTCTACTTCAAGCCATAGTTGCTTTTCGACGCCTCTAAGTTTTTGCAGCATAACTTTACGCTGGTCGATGTCGTCATATTCAAGCATAAAGGTTGCTTTGAGGTTTCTGCCATCCGGAACAAGGGGATTGTATGTATCGAGCTCTTCTTGAATAGCGCCGGCTTCAAAGATACGTTCGATGCGCAACATTTCTTGGATTTGGTAGCGCATTGTGAGTTGGTCTTCAAAACAAAACCGAGCATGGGTGCCTAGTGTGATCTGGCGGTTTTTTTTATGCATCATTACTTCAGCGCGAAATGACTGCCGTCGCTCTGAATATTGTTCTAATGACCAAAGGTCTTGTCGCGTGAGTTGGTTCATAAATCGCCTTTAAATTCCGTAAGATGTTCTCAGCAAAGTCATTGGGTGTTCTGGCTTTTTATCTGAGCTTGAAAGATTACTAATGTGGGTAGCTGCCATGGGGCAGTCACTCGTAAAGTGGTCTGCGTTTTGGTCATTGGCTTTACGAACCACTGGCCGCGCAATTTTTACTGATTTGTCTCGGGTTTCTGTTTTTACCGCGTAGGTGCCGTCATGCCCTGAGCATCTTTCGATGGAGTGCACTTTGGTATCAGGGATTAGGCTCAAAATATCCCTTGTCTTGAGGCCAATATTCTGGACTCTTTGGTGACATGCAACTTGGTAGCTAATACCCCCTAAAGGATTGGCGAAGTCGGTGTTTAATGCACCTTCTTTGTGACGTAAAAAGAGGTATTCAAAGGGGTCAAAAAACGCTTTTTGGACCTTTATAACGTCTGGGTCCCCGGGGAATATAAGCGGCAGTTCTTGCTTGTACATTAACACGCAGGACGGAATTGGAGCGGTCAGGTCATAGCCCTCGTCAACCAGTTTTGCCAACACTGGGATATTGGCGTTTTTCAGTTTTTCCACCGCCTTGAGGTCGCCTAATTCTAGTTTAGGCATGCCGCAGCATCGTTCTTTTGAGACAAGATCCATTTGGATGCCGTTGTGGCGAAACACCTGGTAGAAGTCCTCCCCTAGAGTTGGACTGTTGTAGTTGCCATAGCAGGTCACATAAAGGGCAATTTTGCCGGTGGTCTTACCAACGGATGCTACTTCAACCGGCACATCATCTTTAATGACTGACGCCATACGCTTGCGCAGGGTGTTGCTGTGATATTCAGGTACTGGCGCTTCATGGTGAACTCCAAAGCCATTGTCCAGAGCCTTGCGGAATAGGGTGTTTTTATTTAACGCGTTGACGGTGATATCAACCAAAGGAATGGAGGCAAGCTTGCCCACGGTGTCGGTATTGGTGAGGACTTTATCGCGCAGTTTTGCACCTTGTTGTTCAAACTTTACCGCCTTAGCTCTTAGCATAAGGTGAGGAAAATCCACAGCCCACTCGTGAGGAGGAGTGTAAGGGCATTTGGTCATATAGCATAGGTCACAGAGGTAGCACTGGTCGCTTACTTTACTGAAATCAGTCTTATCAACGCCGTCTACTTCAAAAGTCTCTGATTCGTCGACAAGATCAAACAGTGTTGGAAATGAGTCGCAGAGATTGACGCATCTTCGACAGCCGTGGCAGATATCAAATACACGCTCTAGCTCTGTATCGAGAGATTCTTGGTCATAAAATGCGTCTGACTGCCAGTCCAAAGGATGGCGCGTTGGCGCGACTAAATTACCTTCACGTTGAGCCACTTATTATCTCCTAAAGCATTAACAGGGGGCCACAGAAATGCTGGAGCCATATTCAATGCCCCAGCACTAGCGATAAAACTGGTTATAGAGCCGTTTAATCGTCCAGCTGATCGAGCGCTTTTTGGAATCGGTTAGCGTGGCTGCGTTCTGCCTTCGCCAGCGTTTCGAACCAATCAGCTATCTCGTCAAAACCCTCGTCACGAGCAGTTTTTGCCATACCTGGATACATGTCAGTGTACTCATGGGTCTCACCAGCAATAGCGCTTTCAAGATTCTCTTGAGTACCGCCAAATGGCATCCCAGTCGCTGGATCGCCGGTTTCCTCGAGATATTCAAGATGACCGTGCGCATGACCAGTCTCACCTTCTGCGGTCGAGCGAAACACTGCAGCTACATCGTTGTAGCCCTCAACGTCAGCTTTGGCGGCGAAATATAGGTAACGACGGTTGGCTTGAGATTCACCAGCAAATGCGGCTTTTAAGCTTTCTTCGGTTTTTGAACCTTGTAATGACATAGTTATACCTCGTATATCAGATATAAACATAAGTGATTCATATCTGCGTTAAAAGACCTCTACAGTTGTGAGGTTATATTTTTGTGAGAGCTAACTTAAAAGCCTCGATTCCAGTGTAATCCTAATCTTTGCACTTGGTCTAATAGTTTTAATTGATTAGGATAATTTATTTACCTTATTGCCTTTGGATTACGGCCTTAAGGTCTAATTAGATTGCCTATTTTAGGTTCGATATAAATCTTTTTTTAGCGGCTCCATAGTCCAGAGTGTAAACTAGCGACCCAAACGGGTTTTATTGGTGACTCTTTGCTAAATATAAACGCTATTTCTGATAATCCCATCTAGGCATCCTATGGTTAAACAGCGGCTTCTCAATTGCGATATCGTGGATCTTCTTCATGATGGCCGAGGTGTAGGTCGAATTAACGGTAAAGCCTATTTTGTCGAGGGTGCACTGCCAGGTGAGTCGGTTGAGTTTCAAGTTACCAATGAAAAGCGTAATTACGGTGAAGGGCGTATACGCAGTCTTAGTATAACCTCAGAACATCGAGTAGAACCCGGCTGTAAGCACTTTTCTCGTTGTGGTGGTTGCAGCTTGCAGCACCTTGATCACCAGCAACAAATTAAATTTAAAAAAACTCAGGTGTTGAATAGTTTCGAGCGGGCAAATGTAATGACTGAGTCATTACTAACACCGATCAATGGTTCTCAATGGGGTTATCGACGTCGTGCCCGGCTTGCAGTGCAAAGAGCTAAGGACGGTCAGTTTATTGTTGGCTTTCGTAATACAGGCAGTCGGCGAATAGGGCCTATTACCGAGTGCCTCGTGTTGGATGATTCTTTAGCGGCACTCTTAGTCGTATTGCCGCAGTGGCTACAATTATTACCCACAGATATTACCCTTTATGAGGTAGAGTTGGTCCGTGCTGATAATGCCATCGCAATTGCGCTGGAAGCGAGTCGTCGACTTAAAGAAGATGAGCTCAAGGATATAAGAGAAAGCCTCCAGGCTCTTGGAGAGCCCCCTATCCAGTGTTGGTGGAAGGTGGGTAAGAATGGCCAGTTTCGTCGGTTAGACGAGGGCGCTGACGAGCTGTATCTTAATGTGCCGGGAGACCTTAAGTTCCGTTTTAAGCCAGGACAGTTCATTCAAGTGAATGGCGAGATTAATACCAAAATGGTGGATCAAATGCTCCGGCTAGTCTCTCCTAGCAGTTCGGGTGTTGCGGTCGACTTATTCTGCGGAGCTGGTAATCTTTCATTGCCCTTAGCAAAGCAGTTTGATCAAGTGATTGGTGTTGAAGGATTGAATAGTTTAGTGGCCGGCGCCGCACAAAATGCTATCGAAAACGAGATCACGACTGCACAATTTTTTACAGCCGATCTTACTCAGAAGAACAGTCTAAATAAAATAAAGGAAATCCCAAAATCGCTAGACTTAGTAGTGCTTGATCCGCCACGTAGTGGCGCCATAGATATCATGCCTTGGGTCGCTAAGTCAGGAGCCAAACAGGTGATTTATATTTCCTGCCATCCGTCGACAATGGTCAGAGACGCAAAGCATCTTTTAGACGCCGGCTATAAGATGAAAGATCTTGGGGTGCTAGATATGTTCCCTCATACCGCCCATGTGGAAGCAATGGCATTGTTCGAGAAATAAATAATATTTTTGTTTTCTTTGAAGCCGGAAGTTGGCCATCAGGCTGTAAGGGCTTGGCCATTTAAGGTAAACTCTGTTTTCACCTTGTAACTCGATTTAACTCCTTAGGAAACCTTTGAATCATGTTTGATAAAGATCATACCATTGAAAATATTGACCCTGAACTATGGCAGGCCATTCAACTTGAAGATCAGCGTCAAGAGCAGCATATTGAGCTAATCGCCTCAGAGAACTACACCAGTCTTGCGGTCATGGAGGCTCAGGGCGGCAAGATGACTAACAAATATGCAGAAGGTTATCCCGGCAAGCGCTATTACGGCGGCTGTGAATATGTTGATGTTGCCGAGCAACTGGCTATTGATCGATTAAAAAGCCTCTATGAGGCTGAATATGCCAACGTGCAGCCGCACTCAGGCTCTCAGGCTAACAGCGCTGTATTTTTAGCGCTGATCAAAGGTGGTGATACTGTGCTGGGAATGAGTTTGGCGGATGGCGGCCATCTTACGCATGGGGCCAAGCCCAATTTTTCTGGGAAGCTCTACAATCCAATTCAGTACGGGCTAAATGCCGATACAGGCTTGATCGACTATGAGCAAGTTGAGTCACTGGCTATTGAGCATAAGCCGGCTATGATTATTGCGGGCTTTTCAGCCTACTCGGGAATTATGGATTGGGCCAAGTTTAGAGAGATTGCAGACAAAGTGGGCGCTTACTTACTTGTAGATATGGCGCATGTCTCAGGCTTGGTTGCTGCAGGTGTTTATCCAAGTCCAATACCGTATGCTCATGTTGTGACATCTACGACGCACAAGACATTACGTGGTCCTCGTGGCGGAATTATTTTGACTAATGATGCTGAGATTGCAAAGAAATGTAACTCTGCCGTTTTCCCCGGTAGCCAAGGCGGTCCGCTCTGTCATGTGATTGCAGCTAAGGCTATTGCTTTCAAAGAAGCCGCGAGCGAAGAGTTCGTGATTTATCAAAAACAGGTTGTTGCAAACGCTAAGGCGATGGCCGCAACATTTATGGAGCGTGGTATCAGTATCGTCTCTAATGGTACTGAAAATCATCTCATGTTGGTCAGCTTGATTGGTAAAGAGTACACCGGAACTGATGCTGACCGTGCTATGGGGGAGGCGTTTATTACTGTCAATAAAAATGCTGTTCCTAACGATCCTCGGTCTCCGTTTGTCACCTCAGGGTTGCGTGTTGGCACGCCAGCGATCACAACTCGCGGCTTCGGTTTAGATGAAACGGTTGAGCTGACGAATTGGATGTGTGACATTCTCGATAGCCTTGGAAATGGCACTTCGGAAACGGTAATTGCTGAGACTAAGCTGAAGGTTCTAAAAATATGCCAGCGCTTCCCAGTTTATGGCTGATTTTCTTGGGACTAAGCTGTCGTGTTAGAACAGCCTGCCTTAATAACTAGGTGACATCTATGTCTGACCAATCTGTGCCACTCCGCTTAGCGGCTACTGCGGTTTTGTTGCGAAACTCAGATAAGGGCATAGAAACGCTGTTGTTAAGACGTAACGCCAAACTAGCATTCGCTGGTGGTGTCTGGGTGTTTCCTGGCGGTGCAATTAACATTGATGAGTTAGAGGCTGCGGCTACCGAGCAAGAGGCCGCTGTGACAGCAGCAGTGCGAGAGATTAGCGAGGAATGTGGCCTTAATGTACCCTGTCAAGACTTGATCCATTTTTGTAATTGGACTACCCCTGCGGGGGAAAAGCGGCGTTTCGCCACTTGGTTTTTTGTCGGCAATGTCGATGGTGACTCGGGAAAAGTTATTATTGATGACGGTGAGATTCACGAATTCCAATGGATCAGTCCTGAAGACGCCATTACCCTGCATCACCAAGGCGGGTTAACGCTTATGCCGCCTACATACCTTTCGCTAAGTCTTTTGACGCATTACGAGACCTCCGAATCAGCCTGTAGCGCACTAGCGGTACGCAAGCCGCACGAGGTAACGCCAAGGATATGCCAATTCCAAGATGAGATAGTTTGTCTGTATCCTGGGGATGCGGGTTATGCTTCGATCAATCCAGCTTTGCCAGGGCCGCGACATCGAACAGTATTCACCAGCAGGGGTATGCTTTATGATCATTCGGGTGATGACGTTGGCCTTATGCCAATGGATCAGCCTTAAGTCCAGACTAGGCTAATAACAGTAGTTGTTGTGCTAGAATAACGCTCCATTTTTTGAGCTTCACTTTTACGAGCTTAGTTATGTATTGTCCGTTTTGTAATGCAGATGACACCAAAGTCGTCGATTCGCGATTGGTTGCTGAGGGCGGTCAAGTTCGCCGCCGTCGCGAGTGCGTAGATTGCAGTGAGCGGTTTACTACCTATGAGCTTGCCGAATTGGTGATGCCCCGAGTAATTAAAAGCGATGGCACTCGTGAGCCATTTAATGAAGAAAAGCTCCGGGCTGGATTGCAGCGTGCTTTGGAAAAGCGACCTGTTTCTATTGAGCAAATTGAAATTTCTCTTTCTCAAATAAAACATTTCCTCCAGGTCACGGGTGAGCGAGAAATTAACTCTCGCATTATTGGTGAAGAAGTTATGGCCCAGCTTCATGAATTGGATGAAGTTGCTTATATCCGATTTGCCTCGGTGTATCGAAGTTTTCAGGACTTAAGTGAATTTCAAGATGAACTCAATCGATTAAAAGATAAAAAACCTTCTCTGGAAGAAGGGCAGTGAGTTTCTCTATAGTTGATCGCGAAATGATGTCTAGAGCCTTGGTGTTGGCGGCCAAAGGGCGCTATACCTCGTCTCCTAATCCAACTATTGGATGTGTGATCTCTATCGGTGATCAGATTGTAGGCGAGGGCTCGACGCGGCCATCTGGCGGCAATCATGCGGAGATTGAAGCGCTTAATCAGGTGTCTGATGCGGCCAATAGCTGCGTTTATGTGACGTTGGAGCCTTGTAGTCATCAAGGGAAGACTGGGCCCTGCGCCCTAGCATTGATCGAAGCGCGAGTAGCAAGAGTTGTTATAGCCTGCGAAGACCCTAATCCTGTTGTGGCTGGTTCAGGTATCAAATTGCTGCAAGAAGCAGGCATAGAGGTTGAGTGCGGATTACTTGAAGATCAGGCCCGAGAGGTAAATAAAGGTTTTTTTAAGCGCCATGAGCATGGGTTGCCTTGGGTATTGGTTAAGATGGCAGCAAGCATGGATGGCCGCACGGCAATGGCGAGCGGCCAAAGCCAGTGGGTGACTACACCGGCATCTCGGCAAGACGTGCAACGATTGCGTGCCGCAAGTTGCGCAATCATTACAGGCATCGGTACGCAGTTAATGGACGACCCCTCACTAACAGTGCGGATAACGAGAGAAGAGCTGGGTGTGCATGACCCGCTAATTCAACCCTTACGAGTTGTTGTTGATAGTCAACTTCAGATGCAACCTAGTGCTAGAATGCTCGCCCAGCCTGGCAACACGCTGATTGCCACCTTGGATGATAACGGTCAACGGAAAAAGGCTCAGGCACTTATTGATACTGGGGCAGAGGTTGTATTTTTGCCGGCCAATGGAAATCATATTGATCTGCAGGCGCTGCTAATTGAGCTAGCCTCCCGCAACTGTAATCGAGTCATGGTGGAGGCTGGCGCTGGCTTAGCGGGTGCTTTTGTGGCTGAGGGGTTATTGGACGAATTAGTGTGCTACTGGGCACCTAAATTATTTGGCAGCGACGCACGACCTATGTTTGATTTGGCGATTAATACGATCGATGCTCATCTTGCATTGTCTATAAAAGACATTAGACAAATTGGAGAGGACCTCCGTATTACTTTGTATCCAGATAAAGATTATTAATACTGATTGTGCGTAGGGTGGCATGATGAAATTTAAAATTTATAGTTAGGACGAAAAGTTATGTTTACAGGAATTATTACGGCTGTTGGTGGAGTCACTAATTTGGAGCCTCGAGGTGGCGATGTTCGATTGACTATTAACACGGGTGATTTGAGCTTGGGTGATGTCGGTTTGGGCGATAGCATCGCTTGCAGCGGTGCATGTCTGACGGCTGTCGAGTTAACCGGCGAAGGGTTTATCGCTGACGTGTCTGTTGAGACATTAAGTTTGACCACAATTGGTGGTTGGGGCGTCGGTACTCGAGTCAACCTTGAAAAGGCCATGCTCGCGAGTGATCGATTTGGCGGCCATATCGTGTCGGGCCATGTTGATGGGCTTGGAGAGGTGACCGCTTTTTATGAGGATGCACGCTCTTGGAGGCTAAGGATTCTCGCTCCGCGTGAGCTTGCTAAATACATTGCCCAAAAAGGCTCAATTACCGTTGATGGCACAAGCTTGACGGTCAATAATGTTGAAGGTGCGGAATTTGAGTTAAATATTATTCCGCAAACACTGATTCATACTGTGATTGGACAGTACGATGTTGGTACTCAGGTGAATCTTGAGATTGATTTGGTGGCTCGGTATTTAGAGCGGTTATTGCTTGGCGATAAAGCAGCTGACTAAAGAGTGATGGTACATAAACTGGAAGAGACAAACGACATGGTGTTAAACACAGTAGAAGAGTTACTCGAAGATATCCGTCAAGGCAAGATGGTTATTTTAATGGATGACGAAGACCGAGAGAATGAGGGTGACTTGGTTATGGCTGCACCGATGGTGCGCCCGCAAGATATTAACTTCATGGCGACCTATGCTCGTGGACTGATTTGTCTGACTCTGAATGACCAACGCTGCAAACAGCTTGATTTAGCGATGATGGTTAATGACGACAGCAACGCTTCAAGTCATGGAACACCCTTTACGCTTTCTATTGAGGCGGCAGAGGGGGTAACCACAGGGATATCTGCAGCCGACCGGGCGCGAACTGTACAGGCGGCGGTAGCGAGTAATGCCAAGCCAAATGATATTGTTCAGCCTGGACATATTTTTCCCCTTAAAGCCCAGCCAGGTGGGGTATTGAGTCGAGCTGGTCATACTGAAGCGGGTTGTGATTTGGCCAGAATTGCGGGTTTTGAGTCCGCCGCCGTGATTGTGGAGGTCATGAACGAAGATGGCACCATGGCTCGGCGCGATGACCTTGAGAAATTTGCCGAGAAGCATGAGCTTAAAATTGGCACTATTGCAGACCTAATTCATTATCGTCTGGTGACAGAGAAAACGACCCAATGTATTAATGAACGCATTGTGACCACTCACTATGGCGAATTTCTTTTAAAGACTTATTTGGACAATGCTCGCAATGAAAAACATTTTGCGTTGGTGATGGGTGATGTAAGTACAGATGAGCCATCTCTAGTGCGGGTTCACATTAATCGTTCTGCAAGAGATATATTGGCACTGGAGTCGGACGGAAAATTCAAATCCTGGTCTTTCCATAGCGCTCTAGAGCGTGTTGCTAAGGAAGGGCGTGGTGCAGTGGTATTGGTCTACTATCCTGAAACTGCAGAGGATATTGATAACAGTATCGATATGATTGTTAACCCCAGTATTGGTGGTGCTCAATCAGCAAGTGATGTCGTTTATCAGCAGGTGGGCACGGGGTCGCAAATTTTGATGGATTTGGGCGTACATAAAATGCGTCTAATGAGTGCGCCATTTAAGTTTAGCGCAATCTCTGGTTTTGACCTTGAGGTAGTGGAATACGTTGATTGCGATTAATGCCTTCAGCACTATTAATAGCGTTAATTTAAAAGAGTAGGAATTATAAATGGGTGAATACAGACCAGAAGAAGGCAATTTCAATGTTGGCGCAGTGCGCATAGCAGTTGTTGCAGCGCGTTGGAACTCAGAGGTGACTGATGGGTTATTGGCGGGTGCAGTTCGCGCTCTGAGCCGTCATGGAATCAGTAATGATACTCTGGAGGTATATCGAGTGCCAGGTGCTTTTGAATTGCCCTTAGCAAGTCAGAGAGCGGCCCAAACAGGGCGTTTTGATGGAGTGATAGCTTTGGGTTGTGTCATCCGTGGCGACACTCCCCACTTTGATTATGTTTGCTCAGAGACAACCCGAGGGATTGGAGAAGTTGGGTTAAGAGAGAACTTACCAGTTGCCTTTGGACTGCTGACCACTGACACTTTAGAGCAGTCGTTAGAGCGCTCGGGAAATAATGCTGAGAATAAAGGTGAAGAGGCTGCTTTGACCGTTCTTGAGATGTTAGCAATGTTTAAACAGATGGACGGTGACGCGTAGATGTCTAAATCTAGAGAGCGACAGAAAGCACGAAGAATGGTTGTTCAGGCACTCTACTCATGGGAAATGAGTGGCACTGACTTGGAGACGATAGAGGCTGAATTTCATACTGATCACAACATGACTAAAGTCGATAGTAAACTATTTCATAATATATTATTTGGCGTCCCCAAGAACTTAGCTGAGGTTGACAGCGCATTTGAGCCGCATCTTGACCGTGAAAATAAGCGACTGGATCCAATTTCTCGCGCTGTTTTGCGTTTATCGACCTATGAAATGCTCTATACCATCGAAGTGCCTTATAAGGTAGTGATCAACGAAGGTGTTAATCTTGCAAAAACCTTTGGCCCCACGGACGCGTTTAAATTTATAAATGGTGTTCTTGATCGTGTCGCTATAGACCGCCGTTCCATTGAAGTTATAGCAAATAAAGCCGTATAAATACTGGCGATGGAGCGGAAAACTCTGACTCAAAAAACATCTTTCCGACTTAGCGAATTTGACATTATCGCAGACTATTTTAAAGATCTGACAGGTCAAGATGGGGTTGCTTTAGGTATAGGCGATGATGCCGCGATTATAAATCTACCCCTTCATTCGGATATTCAGTTGGCGGTAGCCAGCGACACTTTAGTGGAAGAGGTGCACTTTCCTAGCGACGCAAGTGCTTATCAAATTGCTCAGCGAACTCTTTGCGTTAATCTAAGTGATATGGCGGCTATGGGGGCCACTCCTCGATGGTTCATGTTAGCCTTGACGCTACCTCATAAAAAAGCGAATGAGCAGTGGTTGAAAGAGTTTAGCGCCGGTCTGTCAGAAATCGCAGTAGATTATAATTGCGCCTTAATCGGTGGAGATACAACGGCTGGACCGTTGACAATAACTATAACCATGCTGGGAGAGGTACCCCTAACTGAGGGCCTTGTGCGCAGCGGTGCTATTACTGGAGATCGAGTTTATGTGACTGGGTTTTTGGGTGATGGAGCAGCTGGGTTATTAGCGGCAAAAAAAACAAATACCTTTAAAAATATGAATAAAAACGTAAGTGAACGCTTACTTTTAAAGTTCTATAAGCCTCTCCCCCAAATTAACATAGGTTTAAAAATACGAGGCTTGGCTTCTGCGTGCATTGACATATCTGATGGTCTGGTAGCTGACTTAGGTCATATCTGTAAGTCCAGTGGGGTTACGGCATCCGTAGATAGTAGAAGGTTACCAATACATCCAGATTTAGCGTCGAATTTTCAAGATCAATGTCTCGATTGGGCGCTCTTTGGCGGAGATGATTATCAGTTGTGTTTTACTGTGCCGGCTGAGAATTATCAGATGGTTGACGACTGGATTTCACGGGGAGAATTAGACGCCACATGGATAGGCTCTATAATACCCTGTAGCGATAACACTTCGGCTGTCTTGGTAGACGGCGTTAAGTCACCGGAAAGAGCAAGAGGCTTTGATCATTTTGTCCAATAATCCAACATTTTCAGAGCTACTTAAATCGCCTGTCATGCTATTGGCCTTTGGATTTGGGAGTGGCCTTTCCCCTAAAGCGCCTGGCACCGTTGGCTCTTTGTTTGGTTTGGTGCTTTGGGTGTTCTTGGCAAAGTTGTCTCTGCCATTCTATTTGGGGTTTGTGACCGTCTCTACCTTGGTCGGCATTTACATCTGTGGTGCCGCAGCCGACCGGTTGGGCGTACATGATCATGGAGGCATAGTCTGGGATGAGTTTGTTGGCTTGTGGATAGCCATGGCTGCGCTGCCCGTATCTTGGTTGTCAATTACTCTAGGGTTTGGTCTGTTTCGACTTTTCGATATTTTTAAACCCTGGCCAATTAGGTGGATGGACAAAAACATTTCTGGTGGCCTTGGCATAATGATTGATGACATAGCAGCTGGTGTCGCGACCGCAGGCAGTATCGGTTTGATAGACCTGCTGGGCTGGATATAAGGGCGTTGTTCTTCTGAGCGGACGTGAGCTATGTGGCCTAGCCTGATTAAGTTGCTTTTTTAGTATAACTGACCCTATATATTTAGAGGTGAAATGAATCTAAATGATATTTTGAAACGTCTTATTACTTAGAATTTATTGGAAATCAAGTTAAAAGTAAGGAACCTGAGTTAATGAAAAATTTTGCACCCATATTGCTGGTTATAGGAGCAATAGCAGTTGCTGCTCTGATGTCTGCGCTTAAACCCGAGCCAGTAAAAGCCGAGGTGCCTGAAGCGGCCTTGGCAGTTAAGACTCAGACACTCAATCGTACTGAGGTGACTTTGGCCGTTGAGTCTCAGGGAACAGTTCGGCCAAGAACCCGAACAACATTGATTTCAGAAGTGTCGGGCACTGTTCTTGAAGTCTCCGAGCAGTTCATCGTTGGTGGTACTTTTAAGGCTGGTGAGATATTAATGCGTCTTGATCCCACGGATCATGAAGTGGATTTACAGCGAGCCAAGGCACAGTTAATTAGCAAAAATGCCTTACTAGAGTTTGAAAAAGCCAGAGCCGTCCAAGCTAAAAAAGAGTGGGAAATGACTGGCCGGCCTGAGTCGGACGCACCGATTTTGGCTTTGCGGAAGCCTTACTTGGCCGAAGCTGAAGCGAATATTCTACAAGCACAAGCGCAGGTAAAACAGGCGCAGCTAAAATTGCAAAGAGCCACTATTCGGGCACCATACGCGGGCATGGTATCTGTCAAGTCAGTGGATGTTGGTCAATATGTCACCACAGGTTCACGTCTCGGTGAAACATTTGCTATCGATTTTGTCGAAGTGAGATTGCCCCTGACTGAAAAAGACTTATCGCAGATGGACCCAATATCATTCCAAAATAATAATGATGTTAAAGGGGTCGTGCTTAGTGGTTCTGTAAATGGCAATCCAGCTAATTGGTCGGCAGTAATAGTCCGATCTGAAGGCGTTGTCAATGAGCTTAATCGCTCTCAATATGTGGTAGCTCGAATCTCTGACCCCTATAGACTTAATCAAACCTTGACGGCCAGAAAGCCACCGTTGTTAGTGGGTACATTTGTGACTGCAAAATTAAAAGGTAAGACTTTAAGCGATGTCTTCAAAGTGCCACGAAGTGCGCTGTTGCAGGGTTCTAAGGTTGCTGTAGTGGATGATATGCAGAGGTTGCGAATTAATTCTGTAAATGTAGTGTTTTCTGATGAAGGCTACTATTACGTTAGTGAAGGCCTAAAGGAAGGCGCAGAGGTCATCGTTAGTGCAGTAGGTACGCCGATTGAAGGCCTCAAGCTAAAAGTTAAGAATTCGTCCAATAATGGCAGTGCAGAGTAATGGATCTGAATTCTAAAGGACTTATCGGCTGGTTTGCCCGAAATCCGGTGGCAGCAAATTTAATTATGGTGCTTGTATTTTTTGCAGGATCATTGTCGCTAATCAATATAAGTAAGGAGATTTTTCCTCGTTCAGAAACCAAAATAATCAGTATCGGCGCACCTTATCCCGGCGCCGCGCCCGTTGAGGTAGAAAAAGGCGTTATCTTGCCTATGGAGTCAGCGCTTGAAGGGCTAAAGGGGATCAAAAAAATAACGTCGGCCGCTGATCGAGACTACGCCAGAATTTATTTGGAAATTGAAGCTAACGAAGATATCAATGAGGTAATGAGCCAAGTAGAAAATCGTATCGATAGCATTACTAATCTTCCTGATGATCTAGAAAAGCCCACCGTAAAGAGATTAGAGCGCAACCTTTGGGGCATGGGTGTGGCTGTCTATGGAGACATGACAAAGCGAGAAAAGAAGGTAATAGGGGACGAAATTTATGACGAACTCTTAGCCTTACCCGAGGTGAAGGAACTCCAGTTATGGGGGGCTGGAACTTACGAAATATCAATTGAGGTCAGAGAAAATAGGCTTCGTGAACTTAATCTCACACTAAGCGAAGTTGCTTCCGCGGTACGATCATCCTCCCTAGACTTGCCTGCTGGTATTATTAGAGCGGAAGCAGGTAATATTTTGGTTCGAACAGAGGGTAAAGCTTATATCGGCGAGGATTTTGAAAATATCGTACTCAGGAGTGAGGTGGATGGAACCCAATTGTTGCTTTCCGATGTTGCTGATGTCCGGGATGAGTTTACCGAGACTATAGCTAATGATCGTTTTGATCGTAAAAATACTATCGTGGTGGGTATATTTTCATTGGAGGACCAAAACTTACTTGATATTAGTAAAGCGGTGCACGCTTACGTAGAAAAAAAACAACAGTCTATGCCAAGCAAGCTGAGTATTAGTGTGTTTGATGATGAAGCATATAGCCTCAATGGCCGACTCACCATGATGTCTGAAAATCTATTGATAGGCGGTATATTAGTTGCGCTAGTGTTAGGCATTTTTCTAAATTTAAAAGTGGCTTTGTGGGTGATATTGGGTATCCCGGTTAGTTTTGCCGGCGCATTTTGGTTGATGCCATATGGGGGAGTAACGGTCAACATCCTTAGCTTATTTGCCTTTATCATGGTGCTGGGTATTGTCGTGGATGATGCCATCGTCATTGGCGAGAGCGTATTTAGTGAAGCCAAAAAAGATTACCATTTAAAGCTTGCGGCGGGACAAATTTCTGCTTCAGGGTATTCTGCCTCCGTAGAGACGGTTATAGCCGGGGCTAAAAGAGTGGCCACGCCATCAACCATAGGCGTGCTCACCACTATGGCAGCATTTCTCCCGATTGTTTTTATTGGCGGAAGCTTTGCTGGTGTTCAGAAGGCTATCGGCATAGTGGTCATCTTATGTCTAATATTCTCTCTAATCGAATCAAAATTAATTCTTCCCGCACATCTGGTGGGGCTAAAGTTTGGGCAGCAACCCTCAGGTAAGCTGTCTGCGATCAATCGCTTTCAGAGAAAAGCTGCCAACGGGTTGGACTACGTTATTGAGGAAATTTATCAACCTGGATTAAGAAAAGCTCTGCGCAATCGGTACACGACTCTAGCCGGATTTCTCGCCATTCTTATTATCACCGTGGGTGCAGTGAACAGTGGTGTTGCCCGCATGGAGTTTTTCCCTAATGTACCTGGAGATAACGTTCGGGCTGAAATTATTATGCAAGACGGTGCGTCTTCTGAGGGTCTTGCGGAGACAATTGATCAAATAGAAACGGCGATCTACAAATTAGATGAAAGGTATCGTGTTGAAAATCCGAACGAGGACGGTCTGGTTGAGCACGTTGCCTCTTTTGTCACTGGTGATGTCACAGCTAGCTTTCGTGCAGTGCTGACCAAGTCAGAATTTCGTAGTGTCAGCGCGACTGAGATTGAAAGATTGTGGCGCACTGAGGTGGGATTGTTGCCCAATGTGCGAAAGCAACGATATTTTTCTAGTGAGGGCCCATCTGGAGTGGCAATTAGTTTGTCTTTGTCAGGGACTGATCCAGATGAGCTAACCATAGCTAGTGTTGAATTGCAGCAATATTTGACACAGTTCCCTGGAGTCTATGATATTTATAATTCTCAGGGTTCGGGTAGTAAAGAGGTGCTCATTAGCTTAAAGCCCTATGCCAGTCAGGTTGGTGTGCGATTTTCAGATGTCGCGGGGCAGGTAAGGCAAGCTTTTTATGGTGAAGAAGCGCAGCGTATCCAACGCGATTCAGACACTATTAAAGTAATGGTTAGATACCCCATTGAGGAAAGACGCGCCATTTCCACCTTGGAAAACATGCATATCCGGACGGCGAGTGGAGCTGCTATTGCAATAGGTGAAGTTGCGGACATAACTCTTGGACTTGGACTCACAGCGATAGAGCGATTGGATCGTAAGCGCACTGTTACGGTTACTGCTGAAGTTGAAACGGAGAAGGTGCAAAGCGGCGACGTGGTTGACGATGTATTTGAAAATTTTGTACCCCTATTACTTAAAAAATACCCCACTATCGAGTTCCGAATGAGTGGCGGAACGAAAGAGCAGAGTGAGTATTACAGGAAAATGGGTGTTGGTTTTCTAGCATCCCTATTTTTGATTTATGGGTTGTTGGCAGTACCGCTGCGATCTTATATTCAACCGATCGTCATTATGTCCGTGATTCCTTTTGGTTTCATTGGCGCTGTAATCGGTCATGTCCTGTTTGGTGTGTCGATTAATGTATTATCACTGTTTGGCATCATCGCTTTGGCTGGCGTTGTTGTAAACGACAGTTTGATATTGGTGGAATTTGCTAATCGGGGAAAGGCAGAGAATCTCTCGATTGAAGATGCGATCTTGAACGCGGGGGAAAAACGCTTTCGAGCCATACTGCTAACGACGCTGACCACATTTGTTGGCTTGTTACCATTGCTCTTCGAGACTAGTCTTCAGGCGCAATTTGTTATTCCCATGGCCCTGTCCCTGAGCTTTGGGATTCTGTTTGCATCGACAATAACGCTGGTACTGATACCTTGTTTATATTTGGTTGTGGAGACTAATCACCGATTTGTTAGTTTAGTACTTCTACTACTGCTGCTAATTTCGGTAAGCTTTTTAATGGTTTTCTTTCAGCTCTTTAGCGTAGGTACTGCGGTAATTGTGTCGGCAGTACTGATAGCTATCATGATTGGATTATCCGTGCGAAAGTGGCTAGGCCATTTCCCCGAATACGAAGCTAAAGCATAATATAAGTCTGATTTAGCCAGTATTTCTGAAAAACCTGAATTAGCTAAGGGTTGGTTGTACAATGCCACCCTTATTATTAACAAATACTGGAGTCGTTATCAGTGCTTCGTTATATCGAATCTTCTAAGCTGCCCACTCTCTGGGGGACTTTTGATATCCATGGCTTCGAGGATCCCTTCAAAGGTAAGGAGCATATCGCTATTACCATGGGGGATTGTGGTACCGACGAACCTTTGTTAATTAGAATTCATTCCGAATGTCTTACCGGCGATGCCTTAGGCAGTCTGCGCTGTGATTGCGGTGAGCAGTTACATGAAGCCATGAAGCGTATTTCAGAGGCAGGGCGTGGTGCTATTCTCTACCTTCGGCAAGAGGGGCGTGGTATTGGTCTGGTCAATAAGATACGCGCCTACAGTTTGCAGGACGAGGGTGCCGATACCGTTGAGGCAAATGAACGCCTAGGGTTTGGCGCAGATATGCGTGATTACTCTATTTGCGCTCCTATGCTAGAGCATTTGGGGGTCAAAAAAGTACACTTAATGACGAACAATCCTCGTAAAATTAATGCCTTGCTAACGTTAGGTTTTGATGTTGTTGAGCGCAAGCCTTTGCAGACAGATAGTAATCCACATAACGTTCAGTATCTCTCTACCAAGGCAGGTAAACTAGGTCATCTCCTTGAGGATCAAACCGAGTGAGCCGAGGGCTATCCAAACGTATCATTCCTTGTCTGGATGTTGATAAAGGCCGGGTTGTTAAAGGTGTTCAGTTTGTTGATATACGGGATGCTGGAGACCCAGTAGAGGTTGCGCGCCGCTATAATGAGCAGGGTGCAGATGAAATAACCTTCCTTGATATCACCGCCAGTCATGAAGGCCGCGATACTACCTTACACACCGTTGAACGAATGGCAGGCGAAGTGTTTATTCCTTTGACGGTGGGTGGCGGTGTCCGCGAATTACAAGATATTCGCAATTTATTAAATGCTGGCGCTGATAAGGTTGCGATTAACTCAGCGGCAATTTTCAACCCAGAATTTGTGGGTGAAGCAGCTCAACGATTTGGTTCGCAATGTATTGTTGTTGCTATTGATGCCAAACAGGTGAGTCATGGTGAACACCCACGTTGGGAGATATACACCCATGGCGGACGTAAACCTACGGGTATAGATGCTATCCAATGGGCAAGAAACATGACTGAGTTCGGTGCAGGTGAGATTTTACTCACGAGCATGGATCGAGACGGCACTAAAAATGGCTTCGATTTAGATTTAACCTCTAAGGTAAGCGACGAGGTAAATGTTCCTGTGATTGCCTCCGGTGGCGTTGGAACTCTACAACATTTAGCTGATGGGATTATCCGAGGTAAAGCTGATGCGGTTTTGGCCGCCAGTATTTTTCATTTTGGCGAGCACAGTGTTCCTGAGGCCAAGCAATTTATGGCAGAGCAGGGGATTAGTATAAGACTATAGAATGCTCTGACGTTTGCTGTATAAACTAAAAGGGCCTCAATTGAGGCCCTTTTAAATTGCTAGGCCCTACATCGGGTTGATGCGCAGCCAAGGGTTCATTAAAAATCCAAATGGGTTCGAGAGTTTGATTGGAGCAGCTAAGGCCGAAAGGCAAATACATTCACCATTTTGGGCCCCCATCGGTTGGTGAATGTCACCGGGCTCGCAGAACAAGAAATCACCTTCTTTATAAACTGCATGCTCATCAGAAAAGCTGCCTTTGAGTACCACGGTAAATTCTTGACCATTATGATTATGACGTGGCGTCTTTCCACCAGCACAAATTTTATGCAGAGCAACTTCATACTCTTTTTGGCCAGTGGTAACCTGAGCTACATCTACCGATGCAGACATGCGGCGCCAAGTAGGTGCAGCCTCACTACCATTTATTAGCTTATTAACTAAGAGGGGGTAGCGGCCATCAGCCATGTCAGAGGTGCTACTTACAGCAGGAGCAGAGCTGTCGGGCAATTGGTCAATCTGAGTGATCACCGAATCAAATAAGTGATCGCCTACCTCCGTCAGTTCCACTTCACTCATCAACTTAGACCCTACTTGGTCAAGGCGTAATAACTCATTACGGCATTGATTGCAGAAGTGTAGGTGCGCTGAAACACATATAGATGGTGCGATGGCAAGGTTGCCCGCGGAAAAATCAACTAACATTGAAGATTCAGGATGATGGTTAACTGTACTCATAACACTTCATCCCTAAACTCTGGTGCTACCAAAATTTGCATTTTTTGAAGTGCTAGTCGCACTCTTGATTTTACGGTTCCTAGCGGCAAACCAAGTTCATTGGATGCCTCTGCGTGCGATTTACCCTCTAAATAGACTTTGCGAAGGACCTCATCTTGTTCTTTTGGCAGTCGGGCAAGACATGATTGAACCTTGTCTTCACTGCGCTTTTGTCTCATCAAAGAGACGGGGGTATCCTCGTCTGCTTCATGCCAAAAATCTTCGTTCTCAAGAGGTAAGTGCTGAGTGTTACTCTTGCGGCGCAGCATGTCGATTCTACAATTCCGAGCGACGGTGTAGATCCAAGTCGTTGCAGAGGCTTTTTCTGGATTATAGCTTGCCGCTTTCTGCCATACCTTAATCATTACCTCTTGCACTAAATCCTCACTTAAGCCAGGGAACCATCCTTCATGACGGCTTGCTTGAGCAAAACTTTTTAGTAAGGGTGCAAAATGGTTGAATAGTTGGTTAAAGGCGCGCCTGTCAAGATTCTCAGCGACGGAAACGAGTAACAGGGACCACTGATCAGAGCGCTTCTCAGTACTCAACGATGCAGTTGTCTTGCTCGGTTCTTCGCTTTCGTCAACAAGTTTAATTTTTAAGCCCAACATTATATAAACTACCTTCCTAATCAACAGTTTTACGATCCTTATACTTAATTGGATCAGCCTTTATTTAGGTCAGTAGTGCACGAATTTGTACTACACTATACGCGTTTTGAATGAGCAAACTACTCAATCACTTTTAATGTTAAAACTAGTAACGAATTTAGTTCAATACTGCACTCCAGGAGGACACGATGAATAAACTGATGATTCTGACTACAGGAGGAACAATAGATAAGGTCTATTTTGATGCGGCGAGCGAATTCCAGATAGGAGCCCCAGTAATCGAGGCCTTGTTAGAGAGGATGAATGTGGGTTTCGAGGTGAGCCTCAATCAACTGATGCGGTTTTTAACATCGGCTGTGCTATCGGTGCGCTACAAACAGTAACCTCAGAAGTCTATATAGCCATGAACGGGCGAATTTTTGATTCCGAAAAGATGATCAAAAATCGTGCTGAAAACCGCTTTGAGATCAAGACTTAAGTTTAGTGCTACCGATCTAAAAGTTTCTCTAAACCGTGCGTAATTTAGTTCTTTGAGTTTGATTTTCCGCTAAAATGGCCGCGTTAATTCACTGCTAGCGTTTTTTATTCATGACAAAAGAATCACATTTATTATACTCCAAGCTCGGTATCGGTGTAGATTTCGGCACTAGTAATAGCGCCGCTGCGATATTTGATGGCCAGCGTGTAAAGTTAGTTAAGTTAACTACTCAGAATCCAATTATGCCGTCAGCCAATTACATTGACCGAGACTTTATGGCAGAGATTGGACAGAAGGCGATAGACGAGTATATAAAAGGCAATCAGGGCAGGAAGGTGGAGCTTAGCATTGAAGTGCTGGGAGAGGCTCGAACCAGTGCTGGAGGCCCTAACGGGCCTGCTGGTGAAGGTGAAACAAGTAAAGTTTATGGCCAAGCTTTTAATGATGGAAGTTTGCCAGGACGCTTGTTCCGCGGCACCAAAAGACTTTTAGGTAATCTGTCTAGTGATCGAACATTAATATTTTCTCGCCCATTTAGGCTGGTTGCTTTAGTGACACCGATACTGGTTGGCATCCGGAGTGCACTGCGGGGTGTAATTAGGCAGATGCCAGATGGAGACAGCCAAGATTTGGCCGATCACGCCTGTATTGGCCACCCTGTTAATTTTGAGGGAAACGAACAGCAGCGTAATACTGTCGCACTGGAACGGCTTAGTGAGGCGTATCGTCATGCTGGGATCACGGAACAGAGTTTTTGTCCCGAGCCAACAGCGGCTGCAATTAGCTTTTTGCACAACCAGTCCGACCGCCAGAACCAGCGACTGCTAACAGTCGATTTTGGTGGCGGAACTCTAGATTTTAGTATTTTGCGCCGTCTTGAAGATTCCTTTGAGGTTGAGGCTACCCACGGTATTGCTCTTGGTGGAGATAAAATTGATCAAATCATCTTTAGAGAGCTAGTATTTCCGCTATTGGGTAAAGGGGAGCGATGGAGTCGTGTGGTCGACGGACTTACTGTTGATACTCTTTTCCCGTTTGACGATTTCGAAGATTTACTGATCAATTGGCCTGTCAGTTATATGCTTAATCAAAACAAATATACTGCACCGGTCATGCAACGTATGGTTGAAATTGATGTGGCAGCAGATAAATTTAAGCGCCTTTATGATCTTATTAGGCAAAATTATAGCTATCAGGTTTTTGAAGCGATTAAGGACTTTAAGGCAAGCCTCTCTGTGCAGCAATCAGCGAAACTCGATATCCCTCAGCTTGATATTGAAGTTGAGTTAGAACGGTGGGAGTTTGAGGTGATGATCTCTGATGCTCTGTTTGAGTTAGAGCAGGCCATCACGCTCATTCTGAGCAAGGCTGATTTGGAAGCAAGGGATATTGATCTGGTACTGCGTACCGGAGGCTCTTCATTGATCCCTGCGGTAAAAGATATTCTCGACAATCAGTTTGCCGGGAAAGTGGTGGAGCATGATCCTTTTACCAGCGTGGCGGCGGGTTTGGCCATTGCCGATTACTATGGTTATGGCCAATCTCAGTGATTATTGGGTGGTTAAGATACCCTTACTTACCAAATCGCCGATTGCGTTGCTGCCAGACCCTTATCGCTCGCCAAAAATCGATTTTACGAAAGGCGGGCCAAAATATCTCGGTGAAATAGAGCTCTGAGTAAGCGCTTTGCCATAATAAAAATCCAGACAACCTTTCCTCACCTGAGGTGCGAATAATAAGATCTGGGTCAGGCATACCCTCTGTGTAGAGATGATTGGAGAGAAGTTGCTCGTCAATATCGTCAATATCTATTTCACCAATCTTAATTCGCTCACCGATTTTCTTGACCGCGTCGACTATTTCTGCGCGACCGCCGTAGCCAATCGCAATATTTAACTGAAAACCATCATTCTCTGCTGTTTGAGCTTCTACAGTATCTATTTCTTCGTTCATTTCCTGTGAGAGCTGATCTCGTCTGCCGATGACTTTGATGTTAACATTTTCATCGGCAATTAAAGGGTCGGTTTTTAGGGTCCGAAACTTATTCAAAATAATACTCATAAGCTCCTCTACTTCTTCGCCACTACGATTATAGTTTTCCGTGGAAAAGCCATATAAGGTGACCATTTTAATCTCGAGCTCTAAACACCACCTTAGAAATCCTTCTAAATTATCGGATCCAGCCATATGGCCGGCTTTCCTCGTAGCCAGTTTTTGCGCCATCGCAAAGCGTCGATTGCCATCTACGATGAGACCCATGTGGTGAGGTCTTTTGGCAGCAAAAATCTGTCTACGAAGTGTTTTTTCATATACCTTATAAAAAATAGAAGGGACATACATTAATATCGAGTCTCAATTTGTATCATTCGATAGAGGATGAAATAGCCATTAAGGCTACAGTTACATTCAAAATAGGGGAGATTAAGCCGCCTATGGATGTCATGAATAGCTGAGTTTAATCATTACCTTTAATAGCAAAATAGGTGCCTATAGCGAAGAGAAAAATTTGCTCGCTTTGAAATAATTCAGCTGTTATGAACCAGTCAGCATGGGCTATAGAAAATGCACCAATCATAATGACTATCATCGTTCCACCGGAAAGTCTGGTGATTAAGTGTCCCAGAGAACTGCTTAATAGGCCTCCTAAAATAATGCCAACACCCGCCGTCGTTTCACCAATGGCCACCATACTGCTAATAATTTCAGGGGCTGGAATACCAATACTGCCAAACCAACCAACCATGTCTTCCGGAGGTAAAGGGAATTTACTGTAACCGTGTAAGAAAAATGCGATACCCAAAGTTAGTCTTAGCAACCAAGGTGCTAATCCAGTAAAGGGTTTAGCTAACGAATTAAGCGTTGAATTAAGATTTGACATAGAGAGCCTCTCAGGAAATTAGTTATTTTGTCCTTTTGGGCTAACTAAGCGATATTCTGCACAGTTAGTCCTTGAATGCTTAGTTTAATATATTTTGCAAAGATTGTTGGGTCTATATTGATTTAATTACCCTTATAAGTAAAGCATACAACACGACTCCAATAGAGTGCCCGTCGAGGGTAGCGGTTAATGCAATTATGGCGAAGGTATCGCGAGCTTAGACAAGAGCATAAAGCTAACATCATGACAGGCTTTTTTGATCTCACCGGTGGCGTTCAGATCGTTGAGCAGAATGGGCCGAATTCAGTCGATGAAGCTATGACCGTCAAGTTGATTCCGAATATGCTCTGGAATCTTAAGTTTAAGATGCGTTGTAATCGATGGAAGAATGTCGACAATCGCTGGCCTTTGATAGTAGCGCTCATTCAGATCGTCACTATTGGTTACTATCCAGATTGTTCGCTCTCGTGCGCTCTGATTTCCATGGCCCTGACCTGTTTTGTCATCGCGACCATGATCGGTTGTAACCATAATCAACCAATCTTCGTCATATGCCTGATGCCGTTTTTGAACGGCACTCCAAATTTTGCCAATTTGACCGTCCATGTGTTGCACGGCCGCCGTCATTTCCGAGCCGTCGCCGTAGCCATGGCCCACAGAATCGGTGTATTCCAAGTACACCCATGATAAAGCCGGTCCGTTGGACTCAACATACCCCGCGGCTCCATCTGTGACGAGATCGTCGATAACGCGGATGTAATTTCGTAGAGGATCGTGAGGGAAACGTTCCATATCAAGCTCGAAGCCATCAAACGTATAATCCAGCTTGTTGCCGCCAGCCTCCTCCAGACCATCGCCGATTAGTTTGGTCCTATTGTCCGTCCAGGTCGAAAAGAGAGCCGTTTGCAGGGTCGGGTCGTGCTCTTTGGCCATTCTAAAAATATCCCAGTAGGCGTAGTTAGGATCACCGATCTGATTATCATAAACATTGTGCTTATTAGCCCAAGTCCCTGTAAGCAGATTATTGTAGCCAATCGCCGAAGAAGTTGGGCTTTGGGACTCTCCTCCAATCTCTCCACCGGTGTAGGCTCTCGTGTATCCGTTTTTGTCGGCAATCGAATCTAGTATGGGTGTGTAAGTGTTTTCAAGCACGTCAGCAGGAATGCCATCCACAATAATGAATATTGCTTTCGGCGTTGTGGTCGGCACAATAGCAGCGCCCATACAGCCGGACAAAACTGCGATCAGCAGGATGCTTGTCAGACATCGTTGTCTTCTTATATGCTGGATCATCATAAGGTGTTTCCTTTAATGCTCTGCTGAAGATTATCACTTAACTTTGACATTGTAGATACAATAAGTACTGAAACAGTATTGAGCTGGGTAAACTTGATTATCAGTTAGGTGCGACTATTACAATTTATGTCATCCTTATCTTTCCCCTCCAATTTACCCTAACCACCATGTATTTTAAGGTAAATTGGGAGCAGATTAATTTTGTAAAATCGGTATAATAATGTTCTGCGCAAATATCATTAAACAAGTTTCGAGCGAACGATCTTGAAAACAGAGTTTCTTGGCAAGACCCTATCAGGCCCCTTCACAATTCCCTCTGGAATTGTTACTACTGCAACCTCGATTATTCAGGCTATGTTTGATTATATGCCGCAGATTGGCGTCATCACGACAAAAAGTGTTGGGCCCACACCACGTGCGGGTAATCGTGAGCCTGTCTATAGTCAGTATGCGCCGGGCTGCTTTGTCAATGCCGTAGGCTTAACTAACCCAGGTGCTGAGGCCTCTGCAGCGGCAATGTCGACGTTGCGTATTCCTGAAGATCGGTTTTTACTGGTGTCAATTTTTGGCGGTAGCATTGAAGAGTTTGTTGAAGTGGCTAAGATTATGGCGCCCGTTGCCGATGGTCTCGAGCTAAATCTCTCTTGCCCGCATGCTAAAGGTTATGGCATGGCCATGGGTCAGGATCCAGATATGGTTCGGGAAGTGACGGCTGCGGTTAAAGCTGTCGTTGATATCCCTGTGATCCCAAAATTAACGCCTAATACATCTAATACTAGTGAGATAGCACTCGCCGCAGTGGCTGGTGGGGCAGATGGCCTGTGCGCAATTAACACTGTAGGGCCTGGTTATACGTCCTCTCATGGTCAGCCTGTACTAAGTAACGGCGCTGGAGGGATGTCGGGCAAAGGTGTTCTGCCTATCGCGCTCAAATGTATTCGTGAAATTGCCGCAGTGACTGATGTTCCCATTGTCGGTTGTGGTGGGGTGAGTAGTGCCGCTGATGTACGAGAGTTTATTGACGCTGGGTCTACTATTGTCGGGGTTGGATCTGCACTTACGGGTATGACTACCGATGATATTGGGAGTTATTTTAGTCAACTTGAATCTGATGTCTGCTTTGACAGTAATAAAGCCGAGGCACATATCCGGTACGATATCGATATGGACTTTCAGCCTGTTGTGCTGGTGGAAAATAAGCGTGTGTGTGAGGATATTTGTGTTCTGACCTTTGATCGAAAGATCAACATACAAGCCGGGGAATTTGTTTTTCTTTGGATACCTGGGGTTGGCGAAAAGCCTTTTTCGGCTCTTTCAGATGATCCTTTTCAATTAGCGGTTATTGATGTGGGTACCTTTACTCACGAATTAATGGATTTAGCGGTTGGATCTGAAGTCTACGTGCGTGGGCCGCACGGCATTCCGGTAGAGCCGCCTGAAGATGCCAAGATTATGGCTGTTGCGGGTGGAACCGGTTTAGCGGCTGTGTATCAACTTGCTAGAGATTTTGGTAACGCTGAAATATATACAGGTGCCCGCACCGCAGAGCGCCTTTACTATCTTGAAGAGTGCCAGAGAATTGCGGATGTACATGTGGCTACTGACGATGGTAGTGAGGGCTTTAAGGGGGTTGTCACGGAGTTGTTGCGCGCCCGTTTGGAGGAGATGACGCCGACTGAGCTGGATAAATTGGTATTCTATAACTGTGGTCCTTCACCTATGGTACATGCGGCCGCGGCAGTGCAACGTGAGTTTTGCCGTGATGATCAGATTTTTAGTGCCATTGACTACTTAACGAAGTGTGGCGTGGGTATCTGTGGAGCTTGTGCAGCGCCCGATGGCCAGCGTATTTGTGTTGACGGCCCTTTTTTACAAGGCTCACCAGCAAGACCTGCTAGTCTTTAATTCTATTTTCGATGTGTTATTTTGGCATTGTGCTGATTTAAACCTACCAGGCTTTGTCGGCCAAGTGTCGGCGTAGTTAAAAGAAATAGCACGTCATTAGATAATGGAATAGTTAACGAGCCATCATTGGGGTCACATTATGACAGCTGGGAAAAACTATTTTGACCCCTTAAAAACCATTAAGCGGTATCATCCACAAAATGCACTGTCACTGGCCTTTGCCTGCCAGCTGTCCTATAAAAGTGAGAAAAACATTATCGCTGGGGCGTCAGATTGGGGTTTCTCTCAGGTGCAGTTCTTAGAAGTTACCGAAGGCCATCGTATTGATATGCAGTGCTATGTAATGGCTGATCATGACAATATTATAGTCGTTTTTCGTGGTAACGATGATCTAAAAGATTGGTTAGCTAATTTTACAGCTATCACTGAGACTGGCCCATTTACTGATAGCCACGCGCATAAAGGATTTCAAGACGCCCTTGAGCCGGCCGTTCAGGAACTCACTGGAATCATTGAAAAATTTGGAGCAGAGAGTAAAAAAATATGGATTACTGGCCATAGTTTGGGGGGGGCGCTAGCTTCGCTCTATGGTGGCATGTTAATTAATCAACATCACCGAGTTTATGGGATCTATACCTTTGGAAGCCCTCGCCCGGGAGATGAGCGTTTTGTTCAGAGTCTTAATAATGCTGTCACCGGCCCCCATTATCGAATAGTCAATGCTGGCGATATTGTAGTTCATCTTCCACCAGAACCATTCTACAGTCACGCTGGCAAGCGTATAATTTTAAATCGAGACAAGCGTGAGACCTCTAAAGAGTCATGGTTACAGCTGCAAATTACGGCCGTCAAAGCGTTTTTTCGTCATGTCGCTGATATTATTGATATCACTGACAACCATCGACTTAATGCAGGTAATGAAAGCTATATTCCACGATTAATAAAGGATGCTGAGCGGACAAATAGGGCTGTATTTAAATAACGTAGCCATAAGCACCAACTAAGATTTTTACCCCTAGATTCAACATTCCTTACACGGCGGACATCTGCTCAGAGTTGAGTTGGCTTTCCTTCCAATTATCCAATAAAGACCGAGTATCGCGTTGCCAGGGGTGAAAATCGTCGTTAAAGTACTCTTTGTAGGCTGGCCATGAAGAGCGTATATATCCCTGTTTGCCTAATAAAAACTGCATCCCTTCAATCCAAATTTTGATGTTCCACAGTTTCTTATCTCTGCGTAGCATGTGAACCATACCCACAACAATATCAAGAATTAAGAAGAACGTAGCAAGTTTCAGCGAAGACTTTCGCATCTTTTCGCTGTTAGGCCTATTTTCAGTGACCGAGCGATAAACATCGAAGGCAACCGCTTTATGTTCCATTTCTTCTGCCGCATGCCACGTCCACAACTCTCTCATAGGCCCCTCAATGACACCATTGGCATCGACATGGTCACCCAACATTCTCTCCGCTAAAACAGCTGTAATGTGCTCGAGTGCCGCCGTCACTGATAGGCGCTGAATCGAGCTGAGTTTGGCATCGGATTCTTTGATTTTACGCGCTATTCGTCCTTCAAGGTACTTGAGGTCATAGCCGCGTTCTTTACACAGGGTTATATTGTAAAGCTCATGCTCACGCCGATGGACACCTTCTTGGCCACAAAAATGTTTAATTTCGCTTTGTAATTTAGGGTCAGTAATCTTGTCTGCATAGCGTCGCACACTATCAATGAACGATTTTTCGCCAAGGGGAAAAGTAATTGACATAGCGTTAAACCATGCCGTCTTAAACGGATGATTGTCGTACCAATCTCTGCCTAGACTCTCGGTCAGCTCGTGCTTTCTATTGCGCAGCTGAATAGCAATGTCTGCTGGCGTGTATGATTCTTGCTTCATTTTCTTGGCCTTAGGTAGTTCGCGATTATTTTAAAGCTTACATTTGATCGGCTAGGGCTTAATAGTAACTAAGTTATTTAATGTAGAGGGGGATATTTTCGGTCATAGATGGAGATATTTTCGGTCATTTCTAGTATTATCGTCATGGCGTCTAACATCAGGTCTGAGATCAACAGGTAACATAATGGCTGGTCCATCAATTGAGAAACTCTTTTTACAACCCCTTCTAGGCCTGCTAGCAGAGGATGGAATTAAGCCATGGCAGCTATTTTCAATGCCGGAAGTGCAGGCGTTATCAAGCAGAGACATAAAATCATTCAAACCGACTGAAATGCTTAGTGTTCTGCAGGCCGCAGTGGCTCTCTCGAATGATCCTATGTTAATGCTCCGTCTTGGACGAAAGGTAGAGATAACCAGCCTAGGAACTTTTGGTTTTGGATTGATGAGCTCTGCTAACTTGGAAGAGGCTCTTAAACTGTATCTTCGCTACGCAGCACTAGTTGGCCCGGGGCCGTCATTCAAGGTTCAAAAACTAAATAATGGTATCGCCCTACGCATCCAATTGGATGTAGGTAATCCCGATCAAAAACAACTAATTACTGAGTTCTCTTTTTCTCAGATAATCGCTATTGCTGAAACACTTGTCAATACAGTGATTGAGACGGGTGAAGTGCATCTGAACTATCCACCACCTGCTGACCAAAGATCTTATCAGGCATTATTCTCAATGCCGGTTAAGTTCAACCAGAACTACAGCCAGCTATTAATTCCAGACAGTATTATTAAATCAAAGGTAACGACGGCGAATGCGGCCGGGCACGTCATTTTTCAACAGCAATGCGAGGAGTTGCTGCGAGAATTAAACGGCGTAGAGAATTTCTCCGCTGCCATTCGGCGTCTATTGATTCATTCTGGTGGTGAGCTGCCAGATATTAATCAGGTGGCAGAACGACTATATGTCAGTGAGAGTACATTAAGACGACGCCTCAGAAATGAATCAACAAACTTCCGTGCCATTTGTGATGAGGTGAGAAATGTACTAGCCTGTGAGTATCTAACGACCACCCAGCTGACTATTGCGGAGATCGCTAGCCTGCTAGATTATGCCGAGGCAGCAAGTTTTCGGCGTGCTTTTATTCGATGGAATCAAACGACACCCAGTCAATATCGAGTGCAGAGCTTATCAAAATCACAAAGAGTCTATGGCTAAAACCTCTGTTGCCAAAGCTCGGGTATACACTAAATACGGACCTAAAATTTACGTTATTGCCAAATCATGCTACTGGTAATTTAAGCCTTATCAATAGTCTACAACGCATTAACTAGCGTTTGTCATATCTTTTGCGCGTTGTCTAAGAGTAAATTTTTGCACTTTACCCGTCGAAGTTTTCGGGATAACTTCAAAGACAAAATGACGAGGTACCTTAAACCCTGCCAAATAGTTTCGGCACCAGTCTTTGATATCTGCTTCTGAGGCTTGGCTGCTAGGATCGAGTTCGACAAAGGCACAGGGTGTTTCGCCCCACTTTTCATCCGGCATTGCTACTACGGCTGCAGTGACCACATCACTGTATTTATAAAGTACCTCTTCTATCTCAATGGATGAGATGTTTTCACCACCTGAGATAATAATGTCCTTTGAGCGATCTTTGAGTTGAATATAACCATCGGGATGTATAACGGCCAGATCACCTGAATGAAACCACCCCCCTGAAAAAGACTCTTCATTGGCCTCTTTATTTTTCAAATAGCCCTTCATCACTACATTGCCCCTAAACATTACCTCTCCTAAAGTTTCGCCATCTCTAGGCACTGGTATCATGGTTTTAGGATCTAAAACGTCGAGATTTTCAAGGGCATGATAGCGCACACCCTGCCGAGCTTTTAAGGTAGCTTGCTCAGGGCCGGGAAGCTGGTCCCACTGCTCATGCCAGTCATTAACTACTGCAGGACCGTATACTTCGGTAAGGCCGTAGAGGTGGGTGACATTAAACCCAGCATCACGCATATTGGCCAACACTTTTTCAGGAGGGGGTGCGGCAGCGGTAAAGAAATCCACAATGTCAGGCAACTCAGGACGCTCGCTCGGGTCTGTCGCTAACATCGTCGACATAACCACCGGTGCACCGCATAAAAGAGTGACTTGATGTTGCTTTAAGGCGGCCCAGATAGCATCGGCACGCACTTCTCGCAAGCATACTTGGGTACCGCTGACAGCTACCATGGCCCAAGGGAAACACCATCCGTTACAGTGAAACATGGGTAAGGTCCAGAGATAGACACTGTGCTTTGCAAGAGAGGTGGTAATGATGCTGCTTTGAACTAACAGGGATGCGCCACGATGATGATAGACAACACCTTTGGGGTCGCCCGTAGTCCCTGAAGTGTAGTTGACGCTAATTGCATCCCACTCATCATTGGGCATTAGCCAAGTAAAATCAGGATCGCCTTGGGAGAGGAGCTCCTCGTAATCAAATTCACTCAGAGGTTTACCTGGTTGAGAAAATTCCGGATCGTCGTAATCAATGGTTAGTGGTTTCACACTGCATCGTTTGAGCGCATCCCTAATGGTGTCAGAGAAAGCTAGGTCGGTAATCAATACTTTGCATTCGGCGTGATCTAGCTGCATGGCAATAACACGGGCATCTAGCCGAGTATTCATAGAATGTAACACGGCGCCGCACATAGGCACTGCGTAGTGAGCTTCCAGCATAGCCGGCGTATTAGCAAGCATTACTGACACGGTATCACCGCGGCGAACACCTTGCGCCGTAAGAGCCGAGGCAAGCTGGCGGCAACGCGAGTAAAACTGGCGGTAGTTAATTTGAGCGTTACCATGGATTACAGCGATGTTCTCAGGGAACACCGCAGCAGCCCGTTCCAAAAAGGTTAGCGGTGTTAGGGGCTGAAAGTTGGCCTGATTACGCCCGAGATTATGATCGTAAATATTGGACATTGTTAGGCTACCTGTCTTGCCATTTTGGGTGGCGTTTTTCGATGAAAGCAGAAATGCCTTCTTTAGCATCAAGCTTGAGCATATTGTCCACCATAATCTGAGAGGTATAGGCGTATGCGCTGCTCAGCTTCATATTTTGTTGCTCATAAAATGCAGTTTTGCCCGTTGCGACGGTCATGGTGGACTTGCTAGCAATCTTTGCCGCAATCGCCATCGTCTCTTCGGTCAACTGAGTCGGCTCTACGGTTCGATTAATTAAGCCAATTTGCTCGGCTCTAGTTGCACTGACCATATCACCCGTTAGCAACATCTCCATAGCGTGCTTGTTCGACACATTGCGCGATAGGGCAACCATTGGCGTAGAGCAAAACAGACCGATATTAACCCCTGGGGTAGCAAATTTTGCAGTGTCGGCGGCAACAGCCAGATCGCAACTAGCGACCAGCTGGCAGCCCGCCGCGGTTGCAACGCCAGCTATTTCAGCGATGACTGGTTTAGGATTATTGACGATGGCTTGCATTACATTAGCGCAGCTAGAAAATAGGGCAGTAAAATAAGCCTGCCCGCCGTCTGCTGTGCTGCGCTTGGCACTAATCTCCTTTAGATCATGGCCGGCACAAAAAGCTGGGCCTATTGCGGCTAATACGATGACTCTCACGTCGGGGTTATTAGCAGCCTCACCTAGCGCGTCACCTAGAGTTTTAAGCATTGTTTCGGACAGTGCATTACGGCGCTTCTCATCACACAATGTTAATCGTAAAACACCTTGATTATTGAGTTCGCTAAGTAAAATATCTTTTGTCGCAGTCATCGATTTACCATTTTAGTGTTCTTAGGACAGAGTATTTGTCCAGTAGGGTTTTGCTAATTCTAGCTTTGGACAGCGGTTCATGACAACCTTAAGACCAACTTCAACCGCTTTATCGCGCGCCTCTAGATTAATAACATCAAGTTGCATCCACACCACTTGCGCTCCAATCGCGATTGCTTCCTCGGTGATAGCCAGCGCAGCATCTGATGAACGAAAGATATCCACCATGTCAATTCTATGGGGAACGTCGGTCAGTGCTGCGTAACAGGGCTGACCTAAAATACTATTACCCGCTTCGAAAGGGTTTACAGGGAACACCTTGTAACCGGCTTCTAGTAACGCCAACATCGTTTGATAGCTGTCGCGCGCAGGTTTGGCACTGGCACCTACCATCGCTATAGTTTGAACATCGGTCAGTATCTGTTTGAGATAGGACTCTTCGTAATTATCGCTGTATGGAACAGTGCCTTTGTTATCGAGCATTTAGTTTTCCTCTGCGTACCATGGCGGCATCATCTTACGATTTATCGTCATTCTTTTATACGCCTATCGTTTTCGCGGTTATAATTAGCGCCTGATATAAGGTGATCTATACCACCTGAGTGTTTCGTACTCTGGAATACTGCTCTAGATTATCAATAAAAGTAACTAGCTTCGGATTAATATAATGACTTATGCGGTAAAAGAAATTTTTTACTCACTCCAAGGCGAGGGCGCCCATGCGGGCAGGCCAGCTATATTTTGTCGCTTTTCAGGGTGTAACCTTTGGAGTGGGCAGGAGAAACACCGAGCCGAAGCTGTATGCCAATTTTGTGATACAGACTTTGTGGGAACCGATGGGGAAGGGGGCGCCAGTTTTACGTTGGCTGAGGCTTTGGTGTCGCAAGTGAAATCATATTGGCCTAAGAGCATCTCAGATCAGACTCACCCTTATGTGGTGTGCACTGGTGGAGAACCATTGTTGCAGTTAGACGAAGATCTAATTAATGCTTTTCATGCTGAGGGTATCGAGGTGGCGATTGAAACTAATGGCACCTTACCTGTTCCTAAGGGTGTCGATTGGGTTTGTGTCAGTCCTAAGTCGGGCTCGACTTTGGTGGTACAGGAGGGAGATGAAATTAAATTAGTTTACCCCCAAAAAGGGCATCATCCTTCTGACTTTAGCCATTTAAAATTTAGCCACTTCTTCTTACAACCCATGTTTGATGATCAAGAAAATACCAACATCGAAGCGACGGTTGAATACTGCCTGTCACATCCTCGCTGGAGTTTGAGCTTACAGACCCACAAATTATTGGGCTTGCCGTAACCTCAGAGTCCAATCATTACTGGCGCTGCCGGTCAAAGAACAATAGTTTAGATTTATTGGAAGACTTGGTAGCTAATAGCCAGTGTACCTACGATAAAACAATAGTAAGAAAAGTAGACTAGCTGGGCATTACGAACGAGTTTAATCATCCATTGGCAAGCGAGTATTCCGGTGAGAAAGGCAGCAATAAAACCAGCGATGAGAACGCCTATTTGACTCTCGGTTATATGAATTCCTCCATCCATTACATCTTTGGCTATTTTCCCTAGTATCAAGGGCACTACCATCAGGAAGGAAAAGCTTGCTGCTTTACTGCGATCAACACCCAATAGCACCGACGTTGAAATAGTCGCGCCAGAGCGAGAGATACCGGGAAGGATAGCAATAGCTTGTGAGACTCCGATGATGGCCGCATGGAAAAAGCTAACATCTTTGCTGGTATTTTTAGACCGGTCTGCAACCATAAGCAGCAATCCTGTTACCCAAAGCATTAGGCCAACTAACAAAATTTGTCGGTTAAAAAGACTTTCTATCTTATCGGCAAACAATACACCAACGGCTGCAGCTGGAATCATGCTTAATAATATTTTGACCGAGAACTTAAACTCATCATTGTTTTCTCGCTGCCAAAGGCCTGAAGCGATACGGCCTACTTCATTTCGATAAACTACCAGTGTGGCAAGCGCCGTAGCAAAGTGTACTACCACCGTAAACATCATGCTCTCCTGGGGAATACTAGTGTCACCAAGGATCGCTTTACCTAACTCTAAGTGACCGCTACTACTGACCGGCAAAAACTCAGTCAGTCCTTGTACAATACCAAGGATAATCGCTTCTAAAAGTGACAATTACTTACTCCAACAACATATTTGGTGATTTGCTCGTTTACTCGTCAGCGGCACCATAGTAAACCGTCGTTAAGGACTATGCCACAGCGATTAGCGTAGTATTACTCATACCGAAGAGCATCAATGGGGTCAAGGTTTGCGGCCTTAGCTGCCGGGATAATACCGAAAATCAAACCAATTCCAGCACTAAAGCCGAAGGATAAAACGATAGCCCACGCGGGAACTGTTGCCGATGGCAGGCCGGTTAAATTACTGATTAAAGACCCTGCACCGAAACCTAATATCAGACCTATTAGACCGCCGAGTAAGCACAGGAAAACAGCTTCGATTAAAAACTGTAGCAAAATATCGAATCTAGTCGCGCCTAATGCCTTTTGAATGCCAATTTCTCGAGTACGTTCAGTCACTGATACCAGCATAATATTCATAATACCGATGCCGCCTACTAACAGTGAGATCCCAACAATGCCACCCAGAACTAGAGTCGTACTGCCCACAATCTGATCAAAGGTATCGAGCATTTGATCCGCTGTTGCGATCTCAAAATCATCGTCAGCATCTTTGCTGAGCTTATGATTACGGCGTAATAAATTCTTAATATGTTGCTTTACTTGCTCCAACTGCGACGGCTCGTCAACTTGAAGACTAACTATGATATCTGGTTCTTCGGCACCGCCTAGGAGTGCACGTGTCGTGCTAAATGGCAGTAAAATAAAGTCATCTTGGTCAAACCCAAATAATTTACCACGCTTTTCAGCAATACCAATGACTTTAAACCACTCACCCGACACAGCAACATGCTGTCCGATAGGGTCTCCTTTAATATCTAGCTTGGACATTATGGAGGGCCCTAGTACGGCGACACGCCTTCGGCTTTTGTCGTCGCTAAGATTAAAGAATCGGCCACGTTCAGGGTAAACAGTATTTAATTTCTGATACGTCGATGCTGTGCCTACTATCATCGAACTAGACGATTGCCCACGGTAGGTAATAACCGCATTAGAGCCCCAAATCCTAACTGTGGGGGGAACATTGCTAACGCCAGGCACTCTGTATTTGATTTCAAGATAATCATCATAGGTTAATTTTGCACGCACACCCTGAAGTCGTTCCTTTCTTGGCGTATATGATTCGATATTGAGGACATTGGTACCCATGCCGTCAAACTGCTGGGTTATGTTGGCACTAAAACCTTGGACGACAGATACCACGGCAATGACTGATGCGACACCGATAATAATACCTAAGGTCGTTAAAAAACTTCGAAAACCATGGGCAAAAATAGACAGTGCGGCTGAACGTGTCCCTTCAATTATCTTAAAATTGAGATTAGACATGAGCAGCCACTCCCGAAACGAGCGGTTTAACAGGTACTTTATTGGCCTGATCAGACATTAAGCGGCCATCTTTTAAGGTGATTACTCTATGGCAACGCTCGGCAATCTCCTGCTCGTGGGTGACCACAATCAACGTTTGCCCATCACTGTGTAACTGGTCAAATAGCGCCATAATTTCAACAGTAGTCGACGAGTCGAGATTGCCGGTGGGCTCATCCGCTAATAAAATTGCCGGCTCAGTGACCAGCGCTCGAGCAATAGCAACGCGCTGACGTTGGCCGCCAGACAATTGGTTAGGCACATGAGTCATGCGGTCTTGCAAGCCGACCATGGCCAAGGCATCTTCTGCACGCTGCTTGCGTTCAGCCGGAGCTAGACCGCGATAAATCAAAGGTTGCATTACGTTTTGTAAAGCTGTGGCTCTGGGTAGTAAATTAAAATTTTGAAAAATAAAGCCAATCTCTCTATTACGGATACCTGCAAGGCTGGTTTCGTCAAGAGTTGCTACGTCAGTGCCCTTGAGTTTGTATTCACCCGCGGTTGGATAGTCAAGGCAACCAAGTAGGTTCATTAAGGTTGATTTTCCAGATCCAGATGAGCCAACAACGGCCATGTAGTCATTTAGATAAATATCCAGATCAATGCCGTCTAGGGCATAAAAACCCTCACTACCCATCATGTAGTGTTTAGCAATGCCCCTTAACTCAATGATAGTTTGCTTAGACATTAGTCAGCCTTTTTTTTATTCGCTTTAACTGACTCACCATCTTCGAGTTTGCTTAGTGCTCTGGCCGGTCCAATAATCACTCTATCATCCACCGCCAACCCAAAGGTGATCTCTTGTAACCGGTCATTGGATATCCCTAAATCAACATCCCGTTTGACGGCTTTACCATCAATCAGCAAGAAGACATGGCTAGTAGAGATTAAGTTACTTGAGGCACCAATGCTTATAGAGTCCTCGTCTTGTTCGGCATCAACGCCTGAGGATTGGTTATCGACGTCTTCAAATACAATCGCTTCAATGGGCACCGCAATTGTGTCACCTTTAATGTTAGTGAAGATCTCAGCTCTGCAGCTCATACCAGGACGAATATCAATATCTGCGGTTGCTTCGAGGAGAATTTTTACCGTAAAACTCAGCCCTTGACGATAGTTAGAGCGCTTTGCAGAGGTCGCTATACTTTGCACCGTGCCTTTCAGCGCCTGGTCAGGATAGGCTACCGCAAAAACATCAGCACTTTGGTTGATCTCTATGTTGGCTATATCAGCCTCATCAACCAATACTTCAACCAAGATAGATGAGGGGTCCGCAACCGTAATAAGGTTAGACCCAGCAATATTTGTGGTACCACTAATGGCAGTTTCACCAAGTTTTATATCCACCGAGGTAGCAATGCCCTCAATAGGCGATCGGAACACTGTTTTTTCAAGGCGCTCCAGTGCTTTATCTAGGGTCGCCTGCGCTTGAGTTAAGGCCTCTTCGCGAGAGCGTAAGTCTATCCGTGCCAACGCATATTGGTTGTCGACAAGTTCGAAGGCATCTTGCCCGATCATCTTGCGCTCAAATAGATTTTTATTGCGTTCCCATTTCGAGGTTATATTTTTCAACTCTTGCTTTTGGCGCTCGATAGCGATGGTTTGAATGCGCACATAGGCTTGTTGTTGTTCGACATCGGCATTAAAGGTGCGAGGGTCCAGGCGCATTAAAACTTGATCTTTACTAACTTGATCGCCTTCTTCCACGAGCATCTCACTGACCTGCCCAATCACCTCTGAACGCAGCTCTATCTGCTCTTTGTAGATGAGCGTGCCCGAGGCCAATATTGAACTTTTAATCTCTTCAATCTTAGCAGGCTCTACATTGACAGAGACTACAGCAGAACTGCCAGTTTGGTTGAAATAAGCGATAGCCACCAGAGCGATAACTACTCCAACAATAATCAGATTCTTTTTCATAGAACGGTTACTTCCCTTACCTATAGTTATTATCTATTTTGTGTTGTTAAGACGCTATGAATTGGTATTTAGATTCAGCGCAATCAAGGCGCCTATTAATCTACCCTGAGAAACCAATATAAAGCGCCCAGCAAGTATAAATTACTAGGGTAGGAGAAGCGGCAATAATAAATGTCTTTTTGGAGGCGAGCCCCAACCAAGACGAAAGTCCAATAGCACCTAAGGCGATACTCCAAAGGCTGAACAAATTAATACCGCTAAAAAAGCCAAACCAAGGACTGGACTGATCGGCCAAAAACCCGAGGCTAGTTGGTGATAAATCTTCTAATGAGACCATCCCTGCGCTTGAGAATATAATAACAAGACCAGAAAGCAAGCAAGAAACTACCAAGGGCATACTCACCCACCAGCTAAATCCATACCAGGCAGTGAACGTAAGTTCATTGGGGCTAGAGACTTTAGTTATCAAATTGAAGTACACCGCCATGATGGCATTGATAACAATAATGCCAATTGCACTACCTAGAGTGGTACTCCAGGTCATAGAAGTTTTGGTCATGAATTCTTGTGTGGCCTGGAGTTCTTCACCCGACATATCACCTTGTGCAGCCATTTTTTCGAGCATCTGCTCAATCATCCATTCAAAATCTACAACTGAGAAATAGTAAAGAAATAGAGCGACGCTAGAGGCTATTACTAGTCCAAAAGGAGTCCATGACCAACCTTTCTTATCTTTAAGAGCATCAAACGTTTCTCGAGGTGACGTTAAAATATCCACGGAGGCCTGGAGGGAATTAGATGACATTTTTAAAGCTCCTTTTAAATGATTAACATTTGATTGTGCTGTTAAGACGTTATGAATCGGGATTTAGTCTCAACCAATATAAAGCGCCCAATTGATTGAAGTCAACCGAAGATGGGCGCTAAAGCCCCATTTCGCGACTGGCTTTTCAAAGCTTAGACTAAATATTGTTCGATAAGATTAATAATGACTGGCGACATAGAGCCGACTAGCAACATCGCCATTACAATATTGAACACACGATAGTGCAGAGGATTATCTAGATAACGCTTCAGGCCAGCGCCGAACACTAACCAAATGCCTACAGATATACCTGCCGTGATGGAAAAGGCAAAGGCAATAAATAGTACGTGTCCCAGAATATCTCCATCACTTGAGGTATAAGCAGAAATTGCGCCAGTAGCCATTACCCAAGCTTTAGGATTCACCCACTGGAATAATACTGCCTGTATAAAGCTGAGTGGTTTCGTCGCATCGGTTCTAATTTTCGTCGGTTTTGCTGATGCAATCAGCCAGGCAAGATATAACAAATAAATAATTCCGATGACGTTAATAGCGTTGTGCAGTAGAGGATATGCATTAAAGACTACGCTAAACCCAAGCCCTATGGCGATGACCATGATGGGGAAGCCTAAGCAAATACCGAAGAGGTGAGGAAGACTTTTCTGAACGCCAAAATTAACTCCCGCCGCCATGATCATTATGTTGTTAGGTCCGGGTGTGATGCTGGCGGTCGCTGTAAACAGCAGTATCGCTAGATATAATTCCATCGCTCTGCTGTTCCTTTTCGGGGTGATTCAGACAGTTAGTAAATCTTATTTTATCACCCCAAGCATTACATCAAAGCATTTTCAACGCTCAAACATTACAAATAATTTTTTTGTTCTCCAGAGTCTGAGTGACTTACTCGGACGTCTACGTCAGTCTTTGCCTCTAAAGTCGGTCAAGTAACGCTTTACTGCGATCAAATAGGCTTTCGCTAGACCAAATCTGTTGTATGAAGACCTTAGCTAATTTATGCTCAGATGCTTACAAAAAAACACTAATTTATATTATTGGGGGTACAGATGGCGGGCTCAAATCCGGATAGCGCGACAACAGAGGTTGCAGGCGGGCAACAACAGAAAACTCAAACGTTTGCATTTATTGCAATGACATGTTTGTTTTTTTTCTGGGGTTTTATTACGGTTCTTAATGATATTTTAATTCCATTTTTGAAAGAGTCATTTGATCTTAATTACACCCAAGCCATGCTAGTGCAGTTTTGTTTCTTTGGTGCTTATTTCATCGTGTCGCCATTCGCTGGAAGACTAATCGACAAGGTTGGCTTTCAAACAGGTATTGTCATTGGACTACTAACAACCGCGCTGGGTTGTATCCTCTTTTATCCCTCAGCAGATCTCCATGTTTATGGCCTATTTCTGTTTGCATTCTTTGTTCTGGCCAGTGGTATAACCATTTTGCAGGTAGCGGCTAATCCTTATGTCGCAGCCTTAGGGCCTGATAAAACCGCGGCTAGCCGACTCAATTTAGCCCAAGCTGCTAACTCTCTGGGTACGACAGTCGGACCGGTTGTTGGCTCTATGTTGATTTTGGGCGTAGTAGCGGCAGATGCCTCTGCAGTCCAGATGCCCTACTTGATGATCGCAGCCGTACTTGTTGCTGCGGCACTGCTGTTTAGAAATATCACCTTACCAAAGCTTGCCCATTTAGAAGCAAGCGATGATGTTGCTGGCGATAGTGTTTGGAATCATCGATCTCTAGTGCTCGGCGCACTCGCAATCTTTATGTATGTTGGCGGCGAAGTGTCTATAGGTAGTTTCTTGGTCAACTACTTTGCTGAGAGTTCGATTGCAGGAATGGAGATTGCCGAGGCAGGGGAAATGGTTGGCTATTACTGGGGAGCAGCGATGGTTGGCCGTTTGGTTGGTGCAGCGCTAATGAATTACATCGCCTCCACTAAGTATCTAGCGGCCAATGCTGTCATTGCAATTGTGATGATAATTGCCAGTATGAACACCTCAGGCGATGTGGCCATGTGGTCTATTTTGGCAGTTGGCTTCTTTAATTCTATTATGTTCCCGACCATCTTTACCTTAGCCGTCAAGGGCTTAGGTGCTATGACTAGCAAGGGCTCAGGCCTAATATGCCAAGGTATTGTCGGAGGTGCCTTGGTGCCACTGATTCAAGGTGTAGTTGCTGACAGCATAGGTATTCAATTGAGCTTTATTGTACCCATGCTTTGCTATGTCTATATCGGCTGGTACGCCCTTAGAGGCGCTGATCAGTCTTAAATTTCAGCTACACCGTTTGAGTTGAGAAAAGGCAACTTTCGTATACCGAGAGTTGCCTTTTATAAATTGTTTGAGTCATGTGCCTTTGGTGTTAATACTCAAAGTCACAGGTCATATTGTCCATACCAATCGGCGAACCATCAGGTACCTTTACGGGATTCTGAGGATTGATTTCCAGCGGTAAAGTAATAAACGACTGGATTTTATCGGCTAAATATTGCGCGTGCATGCCAGATACCGAGCTCGTTCTCCCGAGGCCTATTAGCCCCCTAGAACCCGTGCTTTTACCGCCCTCTCTGAGTGCTTTTAAATGACCTCTTACTATTGCACGCACCGAATTTGAAATCTCTTGATTGTTGGCCAGCACAATCAAATAATCTACCAGTTTGGCTTGGGTCATCATCTTTATCTCGGCGGGTATACCTTCGAGTGATTTACCTGAAAAAACTGCTCTGCTGAGTTGCTGTAGTAGTTCATTTAATCCAAACAGGCTATTGTCTTGAAGCTGTTGTATGTAAACACGGTTAGCTCGGCCACCTTCAAGCAGGAACTTAAAAGCGACATCTACAATGTTTTCTGCGGGCGCTATAGGGTCAAACAGAGGGCCCATTCGCGACGCGAAAGTCTCCCTGTTACGTGAATAACCAAATGGTCTTGGCGGTATTAAGGCTAGAACATGCTCTGGCACTTTTAGTTGACTGGGCTCTAGAGCGAATAGCACGGCATCCAGAGATTCTTGTTGAATAGCAGCCGTAATCCAGCTTTGATTCGGTTGGTTATCGCCTTTAATTTTGTAGCTATAGTCCATTCCACCAATGAGTTTAGCGGTGGCCTCTAGCTGATAGCGGTGCATTAGGTAGAGCGGCACAAAGACTTCTTCTAGGGTGGCTTCAGGCTGGCCAAAAGGTATTGCATTTAGATTAAAGCTAGCCATTCTGGTCTCTCGCAGCGCTAGCATTCGTTTTAGCTCGCCGGCCGCTGAACCGCCATTGTCCCAAAGATGTGACCTGGGATGCACCCCGCTAGAGTCTCGGGCGTCTGTATCTGTAATAAACTCATAGCCCGCGTGATAGGTATCTTGTAATGCTTTCGTTAAATATGAGGTTTCATCAACACCTTCAGGTGGGTAGCCATAGCCATAGGTGATGGCCCACTTATCCCAAACACCGATCTTGTTATCGTAAGCGCTATTTAAGTCAAGATTTCCCTTAATATCCTGCTTAATGAGAGGGTAGGGATAATCCATAACCGAGGCCCTGCCAACCGATGAGGCTGCAAAATTATGCGCTAGTCCTATGGTGTGCCCAATTTCATGAGCAGACAATTGTTTTAGTCGTGCTACAGCCAGTTCGAGCATTCGTTTATCTGTAGGTTTACCGTCTTCAAAAGGCTGTAAAAGACCTTGGGCAATTAGATAATCTTGCCTAACACGCAATGATCCTAGAGATACGTGGCCCTTTAAAATTTCTCCAGTCCTAGGATCTCGCACACTAGCGCCATAAGACCAGCCGCGGGTTGAACGATGCACCCATTGAATAACATTGTAACGAACGTCGAGAAAATCCATGCCTGGCGGAGCGATTTCGACGCGGAATGCGTTTTTAAATCCGGCGGCCTCAAATGCTTGGCTCCACCAATTTCCCCCATCTAATAAGGCTGACTTAACCGGCTCGGGCGTGCCGCGATCAAGATAATAGACGATGGGCTCTACAGCTTCAGAGAGCGTTGAACTGGGGTCTTTTTTGATTAACCTGTGACGAGTGATATAACGCTTGTTAATAGGGTCGGCAATGGGTGCTGCAAAATCCATAAACGTGACCCTGTTAAATCCTGCTCGGGGGTCAAATACCCTGGGTGTGTACTGGTCATCAGGCAGTTGCACAAAAGAATGACGTTGGCGCACTGTAACTGCATTTGGGGTTGGTACTACCGATTTAATCGACTTCCCTGTGGCCTTTCCGGTGAGGGTGATGGTAGCTTCAACCTCGGTATTTTTTGGAAAATTTTTGACCATTGGAAAGTGCAATCCGGACCGGCTTGAATCGGGCTTATAGGTCCCTTGATCGCTGCGACTTAATCGTTGGGCTACGCCATGAGTGTCCTGTAAGTAAAACTTCGTTGCCTCAACAATTAGACTCTCTCCATCTTTTTGCAATATATCAAAACCCCATAGAACTGACTCTGCAAAAGCATCTTGTATCGATTGCACCTCATCGGGATTGTCAGAGGAGGCACGAAAAGCCATATTTTTGTGCACCAAGAATACTTTATTGCCGGTTTTTCTGAATGCCACGACTCTAGTGCCACCTAACTGGCCGCGGTCTAACCCAATATCATTAGACCCAACACCTGATGTGAGTGCACTTAAATACAGAAAGTCTTGGTTAAGTTTGTCAATTGCTAGATAGAGTTTGCCTTGATCTTCGTCCACATAAAAATCAATGAAACCTTCTTTTTTAATTAACTCATCAAGATCTATTTCATCCCCATAGGCAACGTTGGAAAAGCTTAGACAAAGTACAAGAGCAAAAAAAAGATGATTCATAGAGTGCGTATCCATGGTTTGGGTGATTCATAACTTAAGCATTGCGGCATTTTTTAGCGCGCAACGCAAGAATAAACAAAACTAAGTGTGGTGGGAAGCATCATTGCGTTAGGTTACTGGTGGGCTCATAATTTCGCATTGCCAGGCTAACGGCTTACACTGAATCTCTAGGTAAAAATTAGGCTTTAAAAAGGAGTCATGGTTATGCCTGATTTAAATGATAAGACTATTCGTCTTTCGGGAAAGACTAAGCATATCTATACAACAGCTTTTCTGGGATGCGCATTCCTCATATTGTTCGTTAATGGGGCAAGCTCAGAGGCTCATCCAAGTGATGATTCAACCAAGACGTTGGTTGATCGGTTAACTCTGGATAGATATAAAACTACACTTAAAGGTCTTACTCAATTTGGCGATCGTCGGGAAGGTACCGCTCGCAATCGCAGCGCGATCAATTGGATAGAGCATCAGCTGCGTGCGGTTGGTTGTGAGAATATTGAACGTATAACCTATACCTTTAATCCTGAGCCTCGAGCACCTAGAATCCGCAAACCTGTCATCAATGATCCAGCACAACTGCAGACAACAACCGGTGGTGCTGTGGGTCGTAATGGCAGTGGTCCTGGCGGTGCATCGGTTTATGGTTATCGAGCTGAAACCAGTGTTAACCGAGATTTGACGGCTCAACCCTATCAGCGAATTCAGTCCCTTAATGTAGAGGAACCAGTTAATGGTGAACGGCAACAAGTGTATTGCACTAAGGTTGGCACTACCCACCCAGAAGAAATGTACATCATCGGTGCTCATATGGACGGTCATGGTGTTAACGAAGCCGTCAATGATGATGGTTCCGGAACAGCCTTAGTGATGGAGCTAGCGCGTATATTCAATGCGGCTGATGTCACCACTGAGCGCTCTATTCGTTTTGCGCTTTGGAATAATGAAGAGACTGGGCTGAATGGGTCTAAGGCATATGTTGAACAACGCCAAAATTTACAGGGTATCGAGAATCCGGTTGGTTCTGGACTATACCCTGAACCTCGTTGGTTGGGGATGATTCAACATGACATGATGCTATGGGACCATGGTGCGCCCCGGGCTGACGGGTCAGTGAGCGCAGAACAGCGGCCAGAGGCTGATGTAAATATTGAGTTCCAATCTAATTCAGATCTGGCAGAGCAGTCCATGAGGTTAGCCTTTGTATTCAAAGCAGCGGCGGATGTCTACAACACAGATTACCCCGCCACAGTGGGGCCGCACATGACCAACACTGATTCCACACCCTTTATGAATATCGTTCCGGCCATTAGTCTGCGAGAAAATGAGCGAGGTGCTCATACGGGCGCTGGCTGGAATCCAACCTGGCATACACCGCTTGATATCTGGACAACCTTTAGTGATAAAGATTTTAGATTGGGTCTAAATGCCGCTCAAACCACTCTGTCTGCGGTCGCGCAGTTGACGGGCGCTGAGGTTAAGGAATAAATCTCCAACGTCGAATCCGATTTTAATCTCTTAAGGATTGGCGTGGTATTTTTTTCTCTGGATCGATGAACGGAAGGGACGTAACACTTAGGTTGCGACTACCTTCTGGTGTTTCTACCACCAACTCTGTACCGATTGTGTCATAGGCTATATCCAGCAGGGCAAATCCGATATTTCGTTCGAGTCTTGGTGAATACACAGCTGAAGTGACTTCACCGACTCTTTTAGAGGTATCAAAAACTGACCATCGGTGTTCGTTATTTTTCTGAAAAATATCGCCATCCATAAAGACACCCACCATCTTTCGTTTAATGCCATCATCACGAATTTTCTCTAAGGCAGCCTTGCCAATAAAGTCGGGCTTATCGAAATCGATCAGGCGCTCCAACCCAAGCTCAAGAGGGTTGTTATGCACCAAAATATCAGACCCATAGTCCAGTACGCCGCCTTCGATGCGACGAATACGGTTGGGAGAGCCAGGCGCAAGCTCAAAGGGTTTGCCTGCTTGCATAATAGCTTCATAGAGCTCATCACCCCTCTCATAACCCAGTATGTAAATTTCAAATCCAACTTCAGAGCTATAACCCGTGCGCGAAATAATGACATTAATGCCATTAATGTCGGCCTTCATCCAGTCGTAGTACTGAAGATCGAGTACGCCATCACCAAAAAGGGTGGAGACAATAAAGGGTGAGCGTGGCCCTTGAATTTGCAGTGGGTAAACGGCAGGCGTGTCGATGTTCACATCGTGACCAGAAAAACAGGCAACACCCTTAGCCCACAGATACATATCGCTGTCGGCAGTGGAGAGCCAAAATGTGTCCGCTGCCATGCGCATCATTACAGGATCATTGAGAACACCACCTTCTTGATTAGTCATAAGGATGTAACGGCATTGTCCAACCTTAATCTTGCTGATATCGCGCGGCGTCAGCATGGCCATAAATTGTTCGGCATCAGGTCCAGATATTGCCACGCAGCGTTGTACTCCGACATCCCAAAGCCCCGCGCGCTCGATTGTGTTCCAGTACTCGTTTATCGGTGTGTCATAGCCAACTGGCATCCACATGCCGTTATACGGGTGGAACTCGGTTGCACCATATTTTAGCGTCGATTGAAAATAGGGGGATTTTCGAATACGAGGATTGAGGCCATGTGCTTTCATAGTTTAGCTTCCCAGATTAATGTACATATTGCCACGCTGACCTTCGACCGGCCAATTTTAAGATGCACCCTCATTAGCAATATTAAACATGGGGGTTTGCCGCATCTACAACGTGATTTTGTGTCGCACTATTATGCCTTCAAAGTTCGCAGAAACGATAATCACTCTTTGTTTATTGTTTGATATAACTGGTTCCATTGGGTTATACAGTATCGAGGTGACTGAATCTTAAAAGCCTTCAATTGCATATAATCATTAGTCGAGTACACTCAAGCATTGACCTTAGTACGCCAGTGAGTAGCTGTGAATTGCAAATAACCCTTGGTGGGTACACTTTAGGAGGAATGTAGTGGATTGGCTTTTGTTGCTCAAGTGCATGGCGATTACCGTGAGCGGTGGAATTTTCATTTATTGGGTACCGTCTCTGATTCTCGACGCGCTCTACTACAAACAGCGCCAACACGAACCTGAACTGTGGAAAGTGCAGCCTGATCGCTGGGCACCGAAACGTTTGGTGAAGGAAGAGCGCCGGCTTGGCACCCTCAATATGGTCACAGTTTCCATGGTCAGCGGTGTTTTATACTACCATGTCAAAACGGGTGGTTTCAGCATGCTCTACTTTGACGTCGCTCAATATGGCTGGGTCTACACGATTCTCTCGACCGTGGTATTTTTCATTGTTGGTGATTTCAGTCTGTATTGGGCTCATCGCTGGATGCACCGTAAAGGCCTCTACAAGTTCGTCCATCGGTTTCATCATCGCTACCGAACGCCGAGTGCATTCACGGCGATCGCTTCGCACCCTTTTGAGACCCTTACCTTTCAAGCGATTACCCTAGCCCCGATCTTCTTGGTTCCTTTGCATCCGGGGGGTGTGATCGCCGTGTTGCTGTATCAGCACAGCGTATCGCTAATTGACCATTCGGGGATTCGCTTTGGCATGGTGCTTCCTTGGCAGGGGCCCGCCGCATTTCACGATGACCACCATACTTATTTCCATGTGAACTTTGCCCAAACCATTCATTGGTGGGATCACCTCTTTGGCACTTGGCGTAGCGAGGAACTCAGTTACGGTGAGGAGAGCTTTGTGGAAGATCAAAGCGAACACTCTCATGCCAGCCGGCTTAGCTACGCTGCCGGGCCTATCAAGGCACGCTCTTTGGCGCGACTTGAAAAGAAGCGGAAACGTCGATCCCAACCCGAGAGCCAATCGACGCCCGTTGTTTCACTGGAAACTAGCTCATGAAGTTACCCGTTGTCGATACGAGCTTGCCGATGTTGGAGTTATTTAATCCTGCGAGTAATCCGCTCAGTAATGGACTGATCGAAATCACTTTATTCGCCTGCTGGCTGCTGACCTTGGTTCATGTCCTCAAGGCACTCAAAGCAGGCGACCAACGATCCTTGTTCGCATGGCTCAGTATCCTAGTCTACGCGGTGGTACTTGAGGTCATCACCTACAACTATGTCGATAATTTTGGTCACGAGCGCTTTAGCGTCATGCTGTATCACCATAAACTGCCGCTCTATATTACCTTTGTGTACCACACTGTGGTGTATACCTGTCTGCACTTCGCCCGCCGACTCAGCCTCACCCCGATCCCTGAAGCGGCAGTATGCGGGCTCTTGGCAGTGGCCATGTACACGCCTTACGATCTGATAGGCCCTGAGATGCCGTGGTGGATTTGGAAGGATCACCTGACCACGGAGTCTAGGTGGCTTGGCGTGCCCTATAGTTCGACTCTTTGGATGTTTTTGTTCCACGGCGCATTGTGTTGGTTGATCGCTCGGCGAGATCGACAGCGTGGTGAGCAACCAACATCCTTACTGCATTTCAACGCAGAAGTAGTGGTAGTTTCGGTCAAAACCCTACTCTTAGGGTTCGTGCTGTTCATACCCTATCACGCCCTTCACTTTGTGGGACTCAGTGACGGTATCATTTTGATTCTCTTCCTCGTCATAGGTTGTGTCATTGTGGCCTCGGGTCAACCGCAGTTCAGAGGTACCCGAGATCGTGAGATTCAATGGATCTCGTATCTATGGCACGGTTTCTTTATCGTCGTTTTGTCTGTCGCCGACCTACCGCTTCTCATTCAGTTGAGCGCCGGAGCACTGATTGCAATCGGCGTTACTGTGCAGTTACTTTGCGGCACTTTGCTATTACGTGAGCCTTAGCCGCAGCTCTGGACACATGCGCCCCGCGGCGTTCGGACACCTACCCCTCAGTATGACACCTATCACGGTGAGGTAAAGGCTGTGGGGAGGGTTTAGGGAAAGCGAGCAGGGCTTTTATAACCTGAGCCTCTTGTTAGTATTAGTTCGAACTTAGTTTTAGATAGATCAAGCAGTTCCGCAAGTTTTGCAGTGGAGGTTATTAACTTTATGCAAATACTTAACCAACAATTCCAAGTCATGACTCTAGTCATAGGTACTTGGATCTTTTGCCTTATCGTACGGCAATGAATTTTCTTCCATTTCTTCTTTAATCGACGTTGCATTCTCAGGTTTGTCATCATTTACGCCGCCTCCAGCAATACCTACCCAGCTATTTACATAGCCTGAGCTATCCTTACTTGAGATATTCTTGAGTAAGCCTTCTTGCGAGAATTCAAAATATGCAACTTTTTCCTCTTTGTTCATCCCTCCAAAAAGTAAACCCCACACTGGCACATAACTCCACCCTGATGGAGTCAAATTTAATCTCTTATACGACCAAATCGATTTACCATCAGAGTCATATGCAACGTAGTGAGGTTGACCAAAGGTGAGATATACATCTCTTTTATCAGAATCATTAATTTGGATCTGCATATATTTGCCAAAATCGTCAATTTTTGTATTGCCATGTTGTGAGGTTGCACATGCGCCTAATGCAAGCACCAAACTCAACGAAAATATTAATTTCAGTCTTTGGGTTTTCATTGTGTATCCCTATTCGTTTATAGCATTAATGAAATCTATATCTGTAAATAAACTATTGACCAACATTTCTATCATTTCTAAATGACCTCAAGAATGTTATAAAAATGGTATGCAGTGGAATATTGATATGTCCTACTGCGAGAAATAATCAATCACCCCCTATCTCCTTTTTCTTACTGTGGGTGATACAAGGGACTAGACACCCCAACACTTCATAAGTCCTTCTATTCGGTATAGACTCTAAATCTCTCATTTAGATAATGTTGAATTAGATATGAACATTCTTAATAAATTTACCCCCATCTTCTGTGTGTTAACTTTGTTTCTTTCCACCTCGGCATGCGTAGAGGCTGAAGAAGGTGATACAGGATTTTGGAAGAGCGAAGACTGTAAAAACGTTAGTGAGGCAGCAGGATTTTTCTTATACACGTCTGGAGAATTATTGAAAACCGCAGACAAAGAAAGAAAAGCAGGAAGCGAGAAAAAATCTG
>JABILI010000063.1 GCA_018654575.1 Porticoccaceae bacterium | reverse complement strand
GGGTTGCTCTAACGAGCCAGTACACATAATAGTTTGTTTGGCACGAACCTTATACAAACGCCTCTTAGTGACAATGGGTAACCAGTTGTCGGCAAACCAACCATTACAGACAGCATTAGTCATTACTGAGATGTTTGGCTTAGCATTAATGGCATCGAGTAGTTCATCAAGCTGCTTTTTACCTCGAGTACCTTCGACATCAAATCGACTGTAATTGAGTGAACCGCCGAGGCTTGGGTTCTCATCGACCAACAGAACTTCACAACCCTCTACCGCAGATTCTATAGCGGCTTGCATGCCAGCTGGACCACCACCAATAATGACGACATCAAAAAATTTATATTGTTTATCGTAGTAGTCGGGTACTAATTGTTGGTCAATAACACCTAGACCGGCTTTTTTACGGATTAATGGCGCCCATTTCTCCCAGATACCACGTGGCTTGAAAAATGCCTTGTAATAAAACCCCACTGGTAAAAAGCGTGAAAAAAGGCCAAGCCATTCACCTCGATCTTTCTCTAGGCTCCCAGAAAAATTTTGTCCTGTGACCGTTAGTCCTTCGCCAATAAGTTCTCGATCGGCCAATGCATTAGGGTTAGATGGGAGTTGCACCATGGTATTCGCATCTTGCCCAGCCATGGTTAGCGCACCCCTTGGGCGGTGGTACTTGAACGAGCGGCTGAGTAGAGTTTTTTTGTTAGCGGTCAAGGCACTAGCAATGGTATCGCCATGGAACCCATTATAGGTCTTTGAATCGAACTCAAACTGAATGGGGTTTTCACGATTAATCAATGTGCCGTAGGGTGAGGGTAGTCGATTTTTCATGATCGATTCTCCGGCTTTACTACGCTAAAGTCGATTCTCTCGGTATATATTTCATCAGCCTTAAAGGTGCGAATCACCTCGTCGGTGATAGTGTTACGTTCAGCGAGAAACCAAAATGAGCTCGCCGTATGGCACCACCATTCAGTGACAACGCCTGCAGCATTATCATGAAAGAAGACGTGCTCAGCCCAATCTCGAGCTGATATGGAGTTATAGTCCGGTGTTGTGTGGTACTCGCCACCATAAGTAAATTCGGCAATGTTACGCGAGCCATTGAGCGGGCATGTTAGTAGTTTCAATGACCTTCTCCTAGTGGCTAGCGGCGGTGGCGCCGGCTTCGTTGATTTGTTCGAAGCGATAAAATCGCTCCAGTTCAAAGGGTTTAATAATCTCAGGCACTTTCTTGGTGGCTACCAGTTCTGCCATAGTGACACCGCAAATTGGGGTAGCTTTGAACCCCCAGGTTCCCCAACCGGCATCTAAATAATAATTTTCTACAGGACTTAAGCCCATAATAGGACTGTAATCTGGAGTCATGTCCGTAGTCCCTGCCCACTGTCGTAGTAGCCTTGCCTGCGATAGAAAGGGAAACAACTCCATTGCGGCAGCAGATAAAGATTCACGCTGGTCTAATGTAGCGCGGGTATTGTAGAGAGGGTAGGGGTCTGACCCACCACCAATAACAAATTCTCCCCGGGATGTTTGATGCACATAAACGTGCACCTGTGGAGAACTGACATGAGGGGTCAGAATGGGCTTGTAGGGCTGGGTTACCATCGCTTGCAAAGGGTAGCAGTGAATAGGCAGCGGAATACCCGCTTTTTTGGCGACTATGGAACTCGCGCCGGCAACAGCTTGGACAACGCAACCGCATTCGACCCTACCGCGATTGGTTTTTACGGCAGTGACTCGGCCACTGGTTATTTCAATATCTTCCACTTCAGTTAGTTGATGTAGTTCTACACCTCGATCGCAAGCGCCTTTTGCATAACCCCATGCCACAGCATCATGACGTGCGGTAGCGCCATCGGCATGCCAAAGTCCCGCTAAAATAGGGAATCGGCTGTCTTCTGACATATTAAGATTAGGGACTAACTCGGAGATGGTTTGACGATCGATCAACTCTGAGCGCACACCCATGTGCTGGTTCACCTCAGCTCGCCAGCGAAAACTACGAATAGCGGCATCGCTATGGGCCAACGTTAGCTGACCACGATTTTCCATCATCACGTTATAGTTAAATTCGTTACTTAGATTGTTATAAAGTTTGACTGATTCGCTGTAAAATTTAACGCCTGATTCGGTTAAGTAATTGGAACGAATAACGGCTGTATTTCGCGCGGTGTTTCCGCCACCAAGGTAGGCTTTTTCAAGAATCGCAACATTGGTAATGCCATGATATTTGGCTAAGTTATAGGCAATGGCGGCACCATGACCACCGCCACCAATAATCACAACGTCATAGTGTCTTTTAAGATCTTTAGATGGCGTAAAGTGGTGCTTGGCAGGATAGTTACTGCTTAATCCGTATTTTAAAAGGCCAAAAGGCATAGTCTGCTCTCTTTAGATAAAAAGGTTAACTGCCGTTAAATACCACGGTTTTATTGCCATCCAGGAAAACGCGTCGCTCAATATGATATTTGACCGCCTTAGCCAATGCCATGCTCTCATTATCTCGGCCCACACCCACAAGTTCCTCAGGACCGCAGTTATGGTCGACGCGAGTCAGCATTTGCTCAATGATTGGTCCTTCGTCTAGATCGGATGTTACGTAATGTGCTGTCGCCCCGATCACTTTAACACCTCGATCAAAAGCCTGATGGTAGGGTTTGGCTCCTTTAAAGCCAGGCAAAAAGGAGTGATGAATATTAATGCAACGACCAGCCAACTTTTTGGTCAACTCATCGGACAGAATTTGCATATAGCGTGCTAGCACGACGAGTTCAGAATGGGTGTCCGCAATAATCTCTAGCAGACGTTGCTCTTGTTGAGCTTTAGTCGCTGGAGTCACAGGAAGATGTATAAATCGGATACCCTCCCTTTCAACCATAGGACGCAGGTCTTGGTGATTGGATACAATCGCTGTGACTTCCATGTTGATTTCACCTTTACGCTTGCGATACAGCAGGTCATCTAGGCAATGGTCATATTTGGACACTAAAATAATTGTTTTGACAGGTGTGGCTGGTCGATGAAAATCCCATGTCATGCCGAATTTGTCTGAAATTGTGGCAAATTCTTCTGTCATCTTGGTGATGCTGGGGGCATTTTCCTGTCGGCGGAAAACGGCGCGCATAAAGAATTTTTGGGTAGATTCATCATCAAACTGTTCCAGAGCGCAGATGTAGCAGTCCCTATCAGCCAAAAAGCTAGTTACCGCAGCGACTACGCCGGTTACTGCGCGGCATGTTCCGGTAAAAATATAACGTTCTGTGTTGGCTGATATTGTTTTCATTAGGGCTACCTGGAGACATTTTTGAGGGCGATTATTTTAACTTTTTTTGATATCTACTGCCGGACTTATTTTGATGCTTTTCTTACCCCTTATGATGCATGGTTTAATATAAAATCGTCAATACTGTAGGCCTATAATTAGTAACACTACTAGGTATCTGCGGAACTACTAATGCTAGTTAGTGCGGTTGACTACCATTTTTCAACTATCCTCCTGTGCTACAATTTATCTTTATACCGTCCAGTTTATGCTGCTATTAAACGTAGCCTGCCCGTCCTATTGGTTTGGGCATAAGAATTAAGATTCTGGTTTCATGTTGTATGGTATTTACCTCTTACTGAAAGGCTTTTGGGATGATTCTAGATAGTGAAATAGGTGAGCAAGTCACGCAGCTGATAGGTGAAAGGCGGTCGCATCCGCGTCTTGAGGAACCGGCTCCAGATCTTGAGATTTTAGAAACTATTTTTTCGGCTTC
>JABILI010000075.1 GCA_018654575.1 Porticoccaceae bacterium | reverse complement strand
TATTGTTCTCAACTAGGCATAAAACAGTCATAGTTGATGAGTAGTCTGGACGTGTTTCAGAGCCGATACCTAGGCCCTCAGATTGAGTGCTCATCTGCAACTCGTATTGAACAACTAATATGATCTTACACCTAAAGAGCTTCCGGTGAAATAACCCTATAAAGACTTACATTTGATCATTGAAACTATGCAGCAATGTTAAGGCCTAGCGCTATAGAAAATGCTATTCTTGATGAACAATTTAAACGGACTTAATTACAATGAAAAACACTCTAGCGACTATCGTAGCCTTCCTCATAATTTTTTCTACACTCACGCTCACGGCCCAAGCTGATGAAGGGATGTGGCAGCCACACCAATTGCCAGCCATGTCTGATGAACTTGCTGCAAAAGGCCTAGAGATTGATGCGGTGTCTATTTCGTCGTTAACGGAATTTCCAATGAATGCGGTGATTAGCCTTGGTGGTTGTACCGCTTCATTTGTATCGTCGCAGGGATTGGTGGTCACCAATCATCATTGCGCCTACGGCTCTATTTTGCACAATTCAACGCCTGAGAAAAACCTATTAAAAGATGGGTTTCTGGCTAAGTCCTACGCTGAGGAGCTACCTGCGGCGCCGGGTTCACGTGTGTATGTGACCGAAGCGGTGACAGAGGTGACAGAACAGGTAGTGTCGGGTTCAGAGGGTAAAGTCGGCAATGATTATTATCATGCTATTGAAGTTAAAGAGAAGTCCTTAGTAGCCGAGTGCGAGACTGCGGAAGGCTACCGATGCCAAGTCTATAGCTTTCATGGAGGGCTTGAATATTACTTGGTGAAACAGCTAGAGATTCGTGATGTGCGATTGGCGTATAACCCCGCTGGAAGCATAGGCAAGTACGGAGGCGATATTGATAATTGGATGTGGCCCCGCCACACGGGTGATTTTTCCTTTTATCGTGCCTATGTGTCTAAAGGGGGTCTGCCAGCCGACTATAGTGTGGACAACGTGCCATACCAGCCAAAGAATTTTTTAAAGGTATCGGCCAAAGGCGTGAGTGAAGGTGATTTTGTTATGGTAACTGGTTACCCAGGTCGTACAAATCGTTATCGAACAGCTAGCGAAGTTGAGAACCAGTTTGAGTGGGCCTATCCCGAGGCGAAGATGCTGCGAGAGCAGTTTATAAAAATCATTAATGAAACTGCTGAAGAGGGCAGTGACGAGCGCATTAAATATGAAAGCCTCCTCGCCGGGTTAGCTAATTACGCCAAAAATTTCACGTCGATGATAGAATTTTATGCTAAATCACCAATGCTTGCAGACCGAAAAAGCCGCGAAAATGATCTAGCCGACTGGATAAGCAAAGATACTCAGCGCCAGAAACAATACGGAAAAACACTCGCCATGCTTGATGAGCTGATTGCTGAGGGCCAGGAAGACCAAGCTCGAGACATTATCTTGGGCTATATCCGTTACACAACAATGCTGCCTACCGCCCGCCGACTATATAGACTGGCCAATGAAAAAAGTCTGGCTGATATTGATCGTGAACCGGGTTATCAACAGCGTGACATGATTCGCTTTAAATCTAGCATGGAGCGTATTGACCGGCGTTATGCAGCCAGTGTGGACAAAGCGTTGCTGCTTGAAATGCTTAAGCGATACGCTGTGTTGCCTCAAAATGAGCGTATTGATGCACTAGACAAGGTGTTTGGTCTTGGTACGGTTCTCAATGAAGCTAGACTCAGTCGAATATTAGACCGAATGTATGCCAAGACTACTCTTGGAGACATGGACTCTCGGTTAGCCTGGTTAGAAAAATCAGTCGAAGATTTTAAACTATCTAAGGATCCTTTCATTAAATTTGCAGTTGCAATGTACGACACCGACATGCAACAAGAGAAAAAGAGCAAGGCACTGTCGGGAAAGTTGATGAAGGTTCGCCCTCAGTATATGCACGCTATCATTGCCTTTAACCGTGATCAGGGTAAGCCTGTCTATGCCGACGCTAACTCAAGCCTACGTGTTGCCGTTGGCCATGTTAAAGGCTATGCACCTGAAGATGGCCTGCGAGCTGAACCCTTCACTCGTCTTGAGGGAATTTTAGCCAAAGACACAGGGATCGATCCCTTTGAATCACCCAGTAAGCAGCTTGAACTCATTAAGCAAAAGCAATATGGCGATTTTTATGTGAAGTCTATTGATTCGGTGCCGGTTAACTTTTTGTCTACATTGGACACCACAGGGGGAAACTCAGGTTCACCAACGCTTAACGGCCGCGCAGAATTGGTCGGTCTACTCTTTGATGGAGTGTATGAGAGTATTATCGGAGACTGGGGTTATGACCCACAGACTAATCGGTCGATTCAAGTCGACAGTCGCTACATGCTTTGGGTGATGAAATATTTAGATAATGCCGACAATTTGCTAGACGAAATGGATATTGTTTATCAGTAGCGGGTATTTCTGTCTCAAAAGTAAGGTCTTGGGGACTGCGGTGTGCTAATCGGCAACCCCCTTAGCTAGTTTGGTTTTACTTTTAAATAAGGTAGTCTAGCCCTATAGGTTTTTCGATTTTGCGCTAGTTATAAAGGCTAACCATAAAGCTCTAAATAACAGGGCTAAATGACTAAGGAAATATGGTAATGAAGATCGCTTTCTTAGGCTGGTTTACAGCTATATATTTACTTGCCATTGGTTTTGCCGTTGTTGCGGGCGAGCAAGCAGAGTCAGGTGTAATGCAGGGCTTTCCACCTGCTCGTGAGACGCAAGCAACCATGAAAAATTATCGCGAGCATCCGCTTAACCAGTGGACCTTCCGCAATGCCGGTGCCCCTCTAAATGTAGTGATGATACCTCGAGAGGGTAAAATTAGAGAGTTACTTGGGCCTACTCAACCTGGGTTGGCCAATCATATTGTGAGCGATACGGCCGGGAAAACGATGGGATTCCAGGCGCTGTTTGCCGCTAATCATGCCGATGGCGTCGTGGTAGTTCAGGGTGATGAACTACTTTATGAGCATTACTTTCATCAGTTCAATGCTCATGCCCAGCACCTGTGGTTTTCTATGAGTAAATCATTGGCCAGTACAGCCTTAGGCTTGTTGGTGGCCCAGGGTAAGGTTGACCTTTCTGAATCTCCAGCGGCCTATATTCCAGAGCTTAAGGGCAGCGGCTTTGAGAGGGTGACGGTGCAGAACGTACTAGATATGGCTAGCTCGGTAGATTTCCACGAAACCTATACTAATCTCGACTCTGACTTTGCCATCCATTATGCACCGGCACTTAATTTAGGTTGGTTGCAGGGAGCGGCAGATGTGCAGCCAGAAGATACCCCAATATATGGCGTCCATGATTTTTTGGCCAATTTTATAAAGCCTGACCTCAAGCGGCAACCCGGAGATAACTTTGATTATAATTCGAGCAACGCAGATGTGCTGGGGTGGATTATTGCCCGCGTTAGCGGCCAGCCATTTCAAGATTTTATTCAGCAAAATATTTGGTCTAAACTAGGGGCTGAGCACGACGCTTATATTGCGGTTGACCGTGCTTATATGCCAGCTGTGACCGGAGGAATGAACAGTACCACCCGAGATGCGGCACGTTTTGGCATGATGATTCGAGACCGTGGAGAATACAACGGCCAGCAGATAATACCCCAAGCATGGGTCGACGCTAATTTGGTTATTACCGACCGGTTACGATCTAACATGAAGGCAAACACAAAGTACAGCGACGACCCTTGGAACGCCTATCACAACATGTGGTGGGTACTGGACGAAACTATCGGTGAATATTGTGCAGTGGGTATTCATGGGCAGGTGATTTATATGAACCGCAAAGCCGATACCGTGATGGTGTGGTTCTCAAGTCAGCCAGGAGCCTCGGCTGCCAGAGATCCTAATTTTCAATCTAAACTAAAAGCCGCCAGACTCTTGGCTGCTCATTTAACTGAGTAATCACTTAATGAAGAATCGCCTCTTTGCTCATTTTTCATCAACCGCTATCTTGGTCATTGCTGGATTTACTTTAAGCGCCGGTACCATGGCGGCTGACCAAGAAACGGGACGCACAGACCTGTCTATTGGGCAAGCGGCCAATTTAATGCAGTTGCCGTTGGCCTGTGCCGAAACAGAATACCCCAATAAGTTAAGTCAGACGTTGCGCAGTGATGAGGATCTTGCATCACCGATGAAATTACACCCGGCTTTTTATGGGTGTTTTGATTGGCATTCAGCGGTGCATGGTCATTGGTCAATGGTACGTCTTCTAAAGCAATTTCCCGACGTGGGCGGAGGTAATCAAGCTAGAGCGATTTTGCAGCGGCACATAACCCCACAAAATGTCGCTAAAGATATTGAATACCTTAGAGCCAATACCGCATGGGAACGCCCTTATGGTTGGGCTTGGTTGTTAAAGTTAACGCATGAATTACAGGGTTGGGATGACCCCATAGCCGGCCCATTAACCACAGCGCTAGAGCCTCTGGCGGACGAATTATCACAGATGTACATTGCCCATTTACCAAAGTTAGCGTATCCCATTAGAGTTGGTGAGCACGCTAATACTGCATTTGGCCTCACCTTTGCGTGGGATTACGCGTTACAGTTTGACGATATTCCATTGCAAATGGCGATAAAGCAGAGGGCACATGATTTCTATCTACAGGATAAAAATTGTCCCATCGGCTGGGAGCCTAGTGGTTATGACTTTCTATCCCCCTGCCTAGAAGAGGTGGACTTGATGCGGCGGGTACTGCCCAAAGAAAAGTTTATGGTATGGCTCAATGACTTTTTGCCCGAGTTAATGTCGCCGAGTTTTGACTTGCCTGTAGGGCAGGTGTTTGATCGTACCGATGGTAAATTAGTTCACTTAGATGGTCTTAACTTTAGTCGCGCCTGGGTGTTCTATAAATTAGCAGAACAGTACCCTCAGTTTGGGCACCTCAAAAAGCTAGCCGATCGGCATGTTGAGTATTCCTTGCCTAATTTAGTGGGCGACCGTTACGAGGGTGGTCATTGGCTGGGGTCTTTCGCTATTAATGCTTTATTGCCTTAAGTTGTCACTAATACATCTTGCCTGAGTCTAAATACCGCCAATGATTTTCCAATCCTCATAGTTATAACCTAAG
>JABILI010000096.1 GCA_018654575.1 Porticoccaceae bacterium | reverse complement strand
CTACTCAAACTATTATTTTGGCTGACCTGCCAATCGATACTGGTGGGCCCACTCGTCGTGTTGCCATGCAAGCGCCTAAAAACGGGTTTTACTATCTATTAGATGCCGCCACTGGCGAATTTATTTCTGGTGAAGCCTTTGTTCCGCAAAATTGGGCTCAGGGTTTAGATGTCAATGGACGTCCCATAGAAAACCCAGAGGCGCGTTATGGTGAAACTCCTTTTATGCAAAATCCAGGGCCGCTAGGCGCGCATAATTGGCAACCGATGGCGTTTAATCCAGGGCTAAATCTCGCCTACATACCTGCTCAAGAGGTACCTGACTTTTATGCGAGTGACAGTCTGTTTGAAGATCGCTTACAGAGCTGGAATACAGGTACAAACCTAGCAGCAGGCTTGCCTATGGATCTCGACCTTGCAACAGCCATGGCCCTTAGAGCCACACTTAAGGGACGTCTCATTGCCTGGGATCCCATTACCCAGAGTGCGCGTTGGAGTGTAGAGCACAGTAACGCTTGGAATGGTGGCGTTCTCTCAACCGCTGGCGGACTCGTCTTTCAGGGTCGTTTAGAAGGAGAGTTTGCCGCTTACAATGCAGCCACGGGTGAGAAATTATGGCACCAAAATGTTAAGTCTGGTGCGGCATCTGGCCCAGGAACCTACGAAATTGATGGCGAGCAGCACGTGACTATAACCACAGGGTGGGGCTCTGCCTATGCCCTCGCAGGAGGCTCAGCTTATGACCAACCTGTGCCGCCGATTGTCGGTAAAGTGGTGACCTTTAAGTTAGGCGCAACGGGCACTATTCCAGATCCCAATCTTGTCATGGCACCGCGCACCCCGAAAGCCGAAAAGTTTGGTGACTCGGCCATGATTCAATTAGGATTTGATCAATACCACTTTAACTGCCGTGTTTGCCATGGCCCTCTGGCGATAAGCTCTGGCGTGTTACCTGATTTACGGTGGTCATCAATCACCTCCAATGCAGACGCATGGCAAGCCACCGTGCTCGGTGGTGCTTTGTCAGATAATGGCATGGTGTCATTTGCAGATGTATTGAGTCCGTCTGATGCAGAGGCCGTGCGAGCTTATGTTATCAAGCAGGCTCATGATGGTGCTGCACTGGAAGCAGAAATTGCGGCAATAATGGCGGCGCAGGCGGGAAACCCCTAACATATAGCAGGTTAACCTAACTTTGTCGCAGAGGGACTTTCCCACTGACCACCACCTAAGGCTCTCTTCGGGTGCCTTAGGTGGTGGGAAATACACTTTTGGTGCGGTGCGAAATCATTTATTTATCGTTAAGAACGATCCTGCAGCGGGAATAAAAAACATATCAATAATTGAAGACGTCTTCAGCTATGTAACCCACGTAACTAGAATATGCATTTCCTAATGCGCGTCTTAACAAGATTACAGATGGCACTCTATTAATGCATAGGCTTGCATTAAGATTCATTTTTACAAGATAAACTTTAAAATATGGCTTTATATGCTATTAACGTAAGTATATACGTATATTTGTATGCGCTTGCAAAAATACGGTATTTTGGTTATTGTGGTGAGATAATTGAACTAGTCTGATTATAAATAAACTGTAATTTTGATTAAGCGTTAGGTGTTTCGGTATGGCAAAAATTAATAATAAAGAAAATGCTATGGGCCCATTAGCCGGTGTCAAAGTGTTGAATATAGGCACTTCGATTGTTGGCCCATGGGCTGCATCAATATTAAGCCACCTTGGCGCTGAGGCGATTAAGGTCGAGCGTCCAACGGGAGAATTTATTCGTCGATTGCATCCGATGCAGAATGGGATCTCGACGTGCTACACAATAAGTAATAATGACCAGCTATCTGGAGAGTTAGATCTTAAACAGTCCGATCAATTTGAAGCAGCAAAAAACCTTGGACAAGAGACTGATATTTTAATCGAGAATTTTCGTACTGGTGTATCAGACCGGATTGGTTTGGGTTATCAAACTCTGAGTGCTGAAAATCCTGGGTTAGTTTATACCTCGAGTAGCAGTTGGGGTGATGTTGGACCAATGCGTGATAAAGCAGCGTTAGACCCTCATGTCCAAGCATTTAGCGGCTTTGGCGGCCTTAATGGAAAATTAGATGGAACACCTGAAATGCTAAGGTTTGTCCATATGGACCCTGCAGGCGGAGTTGTAGTGGCTAACCTATCTTTACTTGGACTACTTGGGCGAGAGCGCTTTGGCCAGCCTTGCCATCTTCATACCAGTCATTTTGCCATGGGTATTGCTATGCAAACCAATCGTGCCGGCGAAACTCTTTTGGCGAATATGCCAATAGAACTACTCGGTAGTGCTTCTTCTGCAAGTGCCCCAAATCAGTGTTTCCAAATGTTAGATGGCGAATATATCGCAGTAGCATGTGATACTCAGATGCAGTGGGAGGGTCTATGCCGAGGGTTAAAAGCCACTGAGCTAACAAAAGATCCGCGATTCTTATCTAATGTTGACCGCGTTGAAAACCGTCAAGTATTAGCACAAATAGTAGGAGATGCGATTAAACAAAAGCCCAAGCGTTGGTGGGTGGTGCAATTTGAGAGAGAATTAGTCCCTCATGGCTTTAGCATGGACTTTGAGCAAATACAGCATCATCAGCAGGTGGTGGAAAATGAATTTATTACCACTCTTCAATCTGGGCACGCAGGTGATATGTTTACAGGTTCTATCCCATGGGAATTCAGCGAGACGGTTGCGGTCATTGACCCTTGGTTGGTAGAACCAGGTGAGCATACCCAGCATATTGTTGAAAAAGGGTTTAATGGAGAATGTTCCACTTTTGAGAAAAAAAATGGCGATGACAAATTTGTCCCACCGTTGACGGGCCTTAAAGTTATTGACGCAACGCAGGGATATACGGGGCCATACATTGGCCTAATGTTGGCAGAGGCTGGTGCTGAGGTCATAAAAATTGAACCTAAGGGCTTAGATTGGTCTCGAGATTTGGCACCACGTACCTCAACGGGGAACAGTGCGTTGTTTGAGTCATTTAATCGTAATAAAGAATCAAGATTGATTGATTGGACTCAAGGTGATGGGCAGGACGAGTTAAAGAATTTGCTGAGTGACGCTGACGTATTTCTGGAAGACTGGGGTCCAGGAGTTGCTGAAGGTTACGGGTGTGGGTATGACGAGTTGACAAAGAAAAATCCCAAGCTGGTTTTTCTTGCTTTAAGTGCATACGGAGAAAAAGGACCGTTTCGTGACCGACCGACTAGTGAGCTAGTGATCCAGGGTATGACAGGATATTTAAGGCTATTGGGTAATTTAGATGAACCTCCTGTTCGTGTTGGTGCAGACATTGTAGCCACTTGTTCAGGACCCATTGCACTTACCGGTATTTTAGCCGCTCTATATTTTCGCGAGAAAACAGGGCGAGGACAAAGAGTTGCGACGAGTTTATTAGGTGCGATGATGTTTCTTCGCAGCCACGAGTGGGCCGCAATGACTAACCCTGACGAGTGGTTAGGTGATTCGTACTGCACGAATGAAACCGATGCCCCCCATGATGGTTATCAAACTAAAGATCGACCTGTCTATATGAGCCCCTCACCGCTTTTAAAAAAGGAAGATTTTTTGAGCATGGTTAAGGACCTGGGTGTTCATGATGATCTACTCGGAAAAACCGAATACGCTGACAATTGGTGGGACACCTTTGGGATGGGATATCTAGCGAGGGAAACTAAACCCATCTGGGAAAAGTACACCACTCAACTAACTGCCAAGGAAGTTCTGGACATAGTGGATAAATATGAGGTCTGGGCGGTGGAGTTTGCCGATCTTGGGGCTCTGATGGACCATCCGCAAGTCAATGCGATAGACCTTGTACATGGCATTGATGGTAAGCGGTATGTTCGTGCACCATGGCGCGCTCCATGGGAGCTTCCTTCTTTGCGCCCAGCATCCAATCCTAAATAATAGGCGATTAATATGAATTTCAATCTCCCTGATGAAACTATGATGATCCAAGATACCGTTAGGCGGTTTGTCGATAACGAGCTCATTCCACTTGAGCAAAAATTTCCAGATAGGCCTAACTCAGCGGATTTACCTGACGATGTTCACACTAAGTTGGTGGGGAAAGTTGAGCAACTTGGTCTGGCTGCCATGGATGCTCCAGCAGAAATCGGTGGCGCAGGGCTAGGGCTGCTTGATAGCTGCATAGTAACCGAACAGGTACATCGAAGCACTGCTGGCCGCGGTGTTTTTGCAATGCGCTTTGCGCCAGTTTTACACGAGCTGGGCACCGATGAGCAAAAGAAAAAATATTTGCTTCCCATGGTCGCCGGAGAACTTCAAGGCGCTAGTGCTTTCAGTGAGCCACAGGCGGCTGGAGATCTTGCGGGAATTAAAACAACTATCGAAAAGACTGATGATGGTTGGGTCATTAACGGAAGCAAGTGCTGGATTTCATACGCAAAAATAGCCGATTTTATTTTAGTACTTACCCGCCTAAAAGGAACGGAGCGCCACGACGGATTAACCTGGGTCATAGTGGAACAGGGAACCCCTGGTTGTCTTATTGGTCGTGAACAGAAAATGATTCACGGGCAGTCAACCTACGAAGTATTTTTTGAGAACTGCGTTGTTTCAGATGCGCAATTATTGGGTGGCCCGGGACAGGGCTGGGGCGCAGGAACTTCATTTTTGTATACTGGCCGTCTAGGTATTGCGGCGCGGTCTCTCGGTATTGCCGATCGGTGTTTGGAGCTTGCTACTGATTACGCCAAACTGCGACATACCTTTGGTAAGCCTTTATCCTCTCGTCAAGCTGTACAGTGGATGATCGCTGACTCTGCAACTGAGTTGCATGCGGCTCGCCTGATGGTTTATGACGCTGCCTGGCGAGCGCAGAAAGGTGAGAATGTTGTTCTCCAAACTGCAATGGTGAAATCATATGCGACTGAGATGGTGAGTCGGGTTGTCGACCGTGCGGTGCAGATTCACGGTGCAGCGGGATTATCAAACGAAACGATTCTCGAGCGCTGTTATCGTGATGTAAGGCCGATGCGCATCTATGAGGGGTCGTCAGAGGCTATGCGTAGTGTCGTGGCTCGACACTTACTACGCTAATAGGCTTGATCATGTCAGGTCCTATTAATGTTAATGCGGCCGAGCTGCTTTGGGGCCTTGGACATGATAAGTGTCTAGAGGAGCCTAATAATTAGTTTAATCTTTGATTGCATCATTGAGAATAGGGATCACTTTTTCAGCCGTTAGTATCATCGATTTACGGCCCAGATCGTAATCAGTCCAATCATGCCCAGCGTAGACGAGATGACTGAAATCTCCTACGGTGTCACGAAATTCTAATATTTGATCTGCGACACTTGATGGATCTCCATAAGTTACTAGTCGATCAAGCACATAGTCTAAAGTAACCTTATCGTCTGACATCTCCTGATCTTCTTTAAACAGATTTAGGCGCCCACTGTCTCTAAATTTGGTCAGTAACTGTTGGTAATAAAGAACATAGGGGCTGTTTTCGCCTCTGGCATATTTTTTTGCCGTTTTCATATCGTCAGCAACGCAAATATTCTTTGCAATCCGCCAATTTGCGGGGTCTGCGGTTCGGCCGCCTAGAGCACAACCTTCGGCATAATTTGACCAGTGCGTTTTAACCCATTTAGGAAGTAAAAAATTAGCTGAGATAGGCTCCCATCCTCTTGCAGCCATTGCCGTGATTCCTTTGGAGTACGGAGCAACAACAGTTCCAATAATTGGAGGGTGTGGGTATTGGTAAGGCTTTATGATCGATCCCTGTCCTATATCGGAAAGCATTGTTCGCTCTGTACTCACCTCAAAATAGTCGCCCTTCAGGTTATACGGCGCTTCGCCAGCCCAAATATCTAACACCATATTAATGCATTCAAGAAACATGGCGTTTCTATCTTTGTCTAAGGTTCCAAATATTTCTGCATCAGACAAGAGTCCCCCGGGCGAGATACCAAAATTTAACCGGCCCTCTGTCATGTGGTCGAGCATGGCTATCTCGGCAGCAACACGTGCCGGATGGGAGTTTGGTAGATTTACTGTACCCGTACCGAGACGAATATTTTTTGTTTCATAGGCGAGGCTAGCCATAAAGGCGACGGTAGAGGTAATGTTTTCGGCGAGATCGGTTGTGTGTTCGCCGCAGTAGCCCTCTTTAAAGCCTAATTTATCCGCAAGGATAAACGCTTCACGATCTTCCCGAATACTTTGAGATATTGGTTTACCTAGGGGGTGAACCGGCATTGTAAAGAACGACAGATCCATACATCTCTACCTATTATGAGTGACAGGGTTAGTGTGATGGAGATAACGCAGAAGTAAAAATTATATTAAATAATATTTTGCATCATTTTATTTGATGCCTAAGCGCTACGCTTTATGCCAGTTTATTTTGTCATGCAACTCTTCTCTGAGTAGATCGGCAAAGATTTTTGATTCGTGAGAAAGGCTAGACGATTTAGGCTCGATCATCACATAGTCTACGTGCAGTGGAGACCCAACAATCGGATTCAGCTTGCGAACATCTCCTCGTCTATCGTTCAAGCACACTAACCCCGGCAGTATGGTTTTCCAATTTGAGGCAGCCACCAGTTCCAATGTTCCAAGCATGGAGTCAAGCTCTAGTATCTGGGACACTTCGATGTTGTGGGTCTGAATATAGGCATCAATTCTGTCGCGCCTAGCATTCACTGATCCGGGTAAGACTAATTTATAGGGCCCGCCTTCGGTGAGGTTAACCGGCTGCATATTTTCTGTTTCTCCGTCGGCAGCGGATACTAGAAACTCTTGATCGGTGCCTAAATATTCGTTTTTAGTCCTTAGTTCTTCCCCGCTTGTTGGTGCAGGAACAATCGCAAAATCAAGACTACCTTGGGCGACATCTTGGGTTAATTGGTCGCTATAAGCCTCTAAGATTTTGGTCTTAACCAGAGGATAATTTGAAGACATTGTAGTTAATGTGGCGGGGAGAATGGAGCGTGTGAAAGTGGGAATCAAGCCAGCACGCACTGTCCCAGTGAGATGTTCGCCTATAGTGCGCATTTCTTGTGTAGCCTCATTAACGTTCCTTAATATTTGAGTCGCATGACGATAGAATCGTTTGCCCATTTCGGTGGGAGTAACACCATTAGCCGAGCGCTCAAATAGACTTCCTTTAAGCTGGTATTCTAGATCTTTTATTTGCATCGACAACCCTGATTGAGTGGCGTGAGTTCTTACAGCTCCTCCGGTAATCGATCCTACTTCGTAGACGGCAACAAAATACCTTAGTTGTTGTAGTTTCATTGGTAGACCTTTTCGTTTTTAAAATGACATAAGAAAAAATGATAGAAGATATATTATTATATTAATTGTTCTGATGGTAGTCTTTCATGTATTGTTCTGAGAAATTCATATGAGATATCACCATGTCCAAAAGCGTTGAGTCATCTGAAGATGCTGTTATTACACCCGCCATATTACGTGAAGCTCTGGGTAGTTTCCCAACGGGGGTAGCCGTAGTGACAACTTTAAGTGATGACGGCAAGCCTGTCGGACTGACGGTTAATTCATTTAATTCAGTTTCTCTCGAACCTGCGCTAGTGCTATGGAGCTTAGCATTATCATCACCAAATATCGGTGCGTTTCGTCAGCATCGCGCTTTTGCTATTAATATACTGCGAAAGGATCAAGAAGAACTGTGCATGAAATTTGCTCGTCCTGCTGAAGATAAATTTAGCGGCGTTAAATGGGCAGAGGGTTATAAAGGCATCCCTGTTCTTGATGGTGCAGTGGTGACGTTAGAATGTGAAACCTATCAGATTGTAGAGGGTGGTGACCATGAGGTTTACATGGGAACTGTTAAACGAATACACAGGACAGACAGTTCGCCACTGGTTTTTCATCGGGGACAGTTAGTTCAACTCGCGTCTTAAACTTGTGCTTTCGTTATTACTCAATAAACAGTAAATTAAGTAAAGTATCCGGATAGCGTAAGTGCTTTTTGATACGATATCGTGGCACGATGTGCCGTCGCCTATTTATATAAAAAGAATCTGTCATGACCGATGATCTTAAAAACAACCTTATTGATATTGGTAATCTGAAGTTGCATTACGAAGTTACCGGTCCGCTAGGTGCTCCTTGGCTGACTGTGGCCCATTCTTTGGCAACCAATATGAGCATGTGGGAATCCCAGCTGCCAGTCTTGAGCGAACATTTTAGAGTTTTAAGTTTTGATGCACGCGGACATGGCGGCAGCGACATACCAAAAGACTCAAGCGCTATGAGTGATTTAGTCGATGACGTATTAGTCCTATGGGATCGACTAAATATCGATTGTAGCCATTTTGTTGGTCTTTCTATGGGCGGAATGACGGGTATTGGGGTCGCCTTAAAGGCGCCTAATCGAGTTCAGTCATTAGTTGCTTGTGATTGTCGTTTAGATGCTCCACGCTTTTTTCAGGATATGTGGGATCAGCGTATTGAATCCGTTCATTTAGATGGCATGCAGAGTATTCTTGCGCAGACCATGGGGAGTTGGTTCACGCCACAACGTCTTGATGCCGGTGGGGACGTTATCGACAATGTAAGCCAGATGATTGTTAATACGCGCGCCGAAGGTTACATTGCATGTGCTAAGGCGCTCAAAGGCTTAGATTATAAGTCATTACTTGCAACAGTAGCGGTGCCTACTCTTTATGTTGTGGGAGATCAAGACGGTCTGCACCCGAGTGAAATGCAAGAGCTTGCAAGGCTAACGCCTGACGCTAAATTTGTCATATTAGAGAATGCGGCACATCTGGCTAATATGGAGCAACCGCAGATATTTAATCGTAGCGTTCTAAAATTCTTATTAAATAATTGCGATAGTTAGATAAATAGAGCGATGCGTTCAAGTTCAGTTGGGAGCATTGTTTTACTGGGCTTAGAACTTGCCAGTGGAATGGTAACTATGAGTGTAAATCATTAGTTGCGAGATCAAAATCTCCAGTCTAAGGTTGAGCTTATAGTTTCACAGAAATAGATTGCGATACGCTTTACAAATTTTTTATGTTAGCGACCAATAATGAAATATACGCTGTTTGATAAGGTTTGGAACGATCACGTGGTGACCCAACAAAATGATGGGTCATCGCTTTTGCATATTGATCGTATCTTTCTGCATGAGCGGACGGGAAGTGCAGCCTTGGCAAGCCTTGAGGCCAGTGGGCGTAAAATTAAAAATCCCTTACATGTATTTTGCACCATGGATCACATTGTCGATACCTTTCCCGGAAGGACTGATCAAACCACGATGCCGGGAGGTACCGAATTTATTAAGGTCACCCGTGACTTATCATTAAAAGAGAATATCACGCTGTTTGATTTAGGTGATGTTCGCCAAGGTATTTCTCATGTAGTTTCTACCGAGCAAGGTATAGCGCTTCCTGGATGCACCATGATTTGCCCAGATAGCCATACCTGCACTTTAGGTGGAATCGGCGCGCTTGCTACGGGCGTAGGCTCAAGTGAATGTGAGCATGCTTTGGTTACTGAGACACTGAAATTCACCAAGCCTAAGCAAATGCGGGTAATTTTCACGGGCGAAAAACAGTCCTCCGTGACCGCGAAGGATATGATTTTACACTTAATTGCGCTGCACTCTGCCGCTGGGGGTTCTGGATATGCTGTGGAATTTGCGGGTCCCATGGTGGAGAGTTTAGATGTCGAGGCACGCTTGACGTTGTGTAACATGGCAGTAGAATTCTCCGCTTTCACGGGAATTATCGCACCAGATACCAAAGTCTTTGAATATCTGAAAGGTCGACCGTATGCACCGGTGGATGAATTATGGGAGCAGGCGATGGAGTATTGGTCGACGCTTGCCACCGACCAAGGAGCGCACTTTGATCGAGAAATCATCATTGATTGTGCGGATATAGCGCCTACGGTTACTTGGGGGACGAGCCCGCAACATGCTATTTCCATAGACGGTCAAGTACCTGCTCTAATCTCTGGTGATTCAGACTCTCGCCGCTCCATGGAGCAAGCCCTAAACTACATGGGCTTAGAGTCTGGCCAGTCGATCGAAGGTTTGCCTATACAGGCAGCCTTTATAGGGTCCTGCACCAATAGCAGACTCAGCGACTTACGGATTGCGGCAGATATCCTTAAAGGACGTAAAGTCTCTGCCAATGTTCGCGCCATCTGTGTGCCAGGTTCTACTCAGGTGAAACTGGCTGCCGAAAAGGAAGGTCTAGACCGCATATTCTTAGATGCGGGATTTGAGTGGCGTGAGTCTGGATGTTCAATGTGCTTTTACGCCGGTGGCGAGGGCTTCCTATCGGGCGAGCGGGTGATTACGAGCACTAATCGGAATTTTGAAGGACGTCAAGGACCGAAATGTCGATCTCACCTCGCCAGTCCGGCAACGGTAGCGGCCTCGGCGTTGAATGGCACAATTACCGATGTGCGAAAACTAGAGCATTCGACGTGAAAAAATTCAATACCCATTTAGGCATAGCGGCACCTTTGTTAAAGATTAATATCGATACAGATGCGATTATGCCGTCTCGTGAGATGAAGACCGTTTCTAAGATGGGCCTTGGTAAGAGCTTGTTTGCTAACTGGCGTTTTCTTGATCGAGGGACAGACAAAGAAAAGCTAAATCCGGAATTTATACTTAATCAAGAGGAGTATCTCAGCGCGACGGTCTTACTAGCGGGGCGGAATATGGGGTGTGGTTCGTCACGAGAGTTTGCTGTTTGGGCGTTGGTTGATTATGGGATACGGGCCATTATAGCGCCAAGTTTTGGCGCTATTTTCTTTACCAATTGTATTAGAAATGGATTGCTACCCATTGTTCTAGATGAAAAAACAATAACTGTCCTCGCCGATCAGGTGGCATCAAATCCTCAAGGAAGCCCTTTAAATATCGACCTTGAAGGCTGTCATGTGACTGGACCAGATGGCGGCATATACCCTTTTGAGTTGCCGGCAGGTGATCGGGTGATGTTGCTTGAAGGCCTAGATGCAATAGACGTTACGATGAAGTTGAATGATGCCATCAATGCCTTTAAAACGACTGATCACAGCAAGCGGCCTTGGGCCTATTTAAGGTAAATAGGGCCCTGATATTTTACTGATGATTTAAGAATTATCTTCAAGTCTTTCGATAATCCCATCTTGCAAAAACTCTTCTATTTCTTTAGCGGTAAAGCCGGCATTTTCGAGAATTTCGAGGGTATGCTCTCCTTGTAAAGGCACGTTTTTTCTAATATTGAAGCGCTTACCAGACATTTGAATAGGTATTCCAGGTAGTTTAGTGGTTTCACCGCTGGGAAGTTTTACATCTAAAAGCCCCCCAGACTCAAGTAGGTGGGGGTCGGAAAATAAGTCAGAAGGCGTGCCAACTCCTGCGAATGGAAGGCCGCAGTTCTCGAGCTGTTCCATTAAATCCGATTTGTTGAGCGTTAGGAAAATTTCTTGTACAGCGGGGAGGATTCTGTCGCGATGGGCGACCCGATCATTGTTGACGGCTAGACTTGCATCAGCCGCAAATTCTGCAAGATTAAACTCTTTGCAAAACATCAACCATTGCGTATCACTGACAACGGCAACAAAAACTTGTTGATCGTCTTTAGTATTAAAGATATCGTAAATCGCCCATGCTGAGGTACGAATAGACATTGGTTTGACGGGTTCGCCCATAACGACTTCTTGAGCCATATGTTGGCCCATCAGAAAAACAGTGCTTTCAAAAAGGGAGCTTGCGACTTGCTGCCCTTTACCGTGGATTTTGCGCATCTCTAGAGCTGCAAGAATACCGATTACTCCAAACATACCGCCCATTACATCGATGACGGACGCTCCAGCGCGCATTGGGCGATTTGGCAATCCAGTCATATAAGCTAGACCTCCCATCATTTGAGCGACTTCATCAAGAGCCGTACGATGTTCATAAGGACCATTAAGAAAACCTCGAGCTGAACAATAAATTAGCTGTTCATTGTCTTTTACAAGATCAGCATACCCATAGCCCAGTTTATCCATAGCACCAGGTCTAAAGTTCTCTATTAAGATATCTGCGTCGCTAATGAGTTTTTTGGCTAATGCGTTGCCACGTTTTGACTTTAGATCAATACAGATACTGCGCTTATTGCGGTTGTACATAGCAAAGTAACCGGCACCTGATCCTCGCAGTCGACGTGTATTATCTCCCCCTATGGGTTCTATTTTAATGACATCAGCGCCAAGGTCTGCAAGAACAGCTGATGCAGATGGCCCCATAACCATATGCGAAAATTCAATCACTTTGATGTGGGATAATGGTAGATCTTCGGCCTGACTCATAATGTTGTTCTCGGTAAGTGTAAGTGCTCAAATTGAAGACAAAGTCTGATATTTAATTGTAGTAATGATATAATAATAGATCAATATAAAATTATATAGATCAAACTACTCTTTACGTGACTCAGGAATAGAGAATGACCGATCCAGATATTTTAATTAGTGAAGTTGGGCCAAGAGATGGGTTGCAGAACATCCAATCAATAATGCCAACCACTGAAAAAAAAAGGTGGATCCATGCGCAAGCTATGGCCGGCGTGCGAGAAATAGAAGTCGGCTCTTTTGTCCCCGCCAAATTGATGCCCCAGCTCGCGGATACTGCAGAGTTGGTTGCGTACTGTAAACAAATCGAAGGTCTTACTATTGCTGCATTGATTCCAAATTATCGTGGTGCGGTTGATGCTGTAGCAAGCGGTGTTCATAAGATGTCAATTCCACTTTCAGTTAGTGAGACCCATAGTCAGCGCAATTTAAACAAAACACATACTCAGATGTTGGACGAAATCAAGTCTATTGCCGACATGGTAAAAAGTTTACCTAGCCATCAGCAACCTCATTTCGAAGTCGGATTATCAACAGCATTTGGTTGTTCCATAGAGGGTGCTATTAGTGAAGATAAAGTACTCAGGCTTGCAGAGCGAGCCATGGAGGCGGGTTGTGATGAAGTTGGACTCTCTGATACCACTGGTTATGGAAATCCGGCTCAGGTGAAGCGTTTGGTAAGGTCCATCAAGCAAGTAGTAGGCGATAAAAGCCTCACAGGCGTTCATTTACATAACACCTATGGTTTGGGACTTGCCAATGCTCTTGCAGCTCTTGAAGAGGGGATTACTACTATCGATAGCTCTCTTGGTGGGCTCGGCGGTTGTCCAGCTGCCCCAGGCGCGAGTGGTAATATTGTGACGGAAGATCTGGTTTTCATGCTAGAAGCCATGGGTTTAAGTACGGGCATTAGTCTACCTTTGCTCTTAGAGGTCAGAGGTATTTTAAGTGACGCGCTGCCTAATGAATCTTTGTATGGATTTACGCCTAACGCAGGCTTACCTAAAGGCTTTCGTGGTATCTAGGTTAGGATGAATTTATAGGACCAAAAGAAACCTGAATAGCCTTGCAAGATTACATATAGATACAGCAAGTATAATAATTTGTTGCAATTTAAACGAAGTCTAATAAAAGATTTGTTTTTATTTACTAAAAATGTATACGCTTGCAAAAATGAAAAATTGGCATTATTCTTATAGAGCCTTTTGCGGCTATAGACTGAGAAAGAGAACGAAAACGAGGAAATTAAGTTGAAAAAATGTGACTCCTTATTGCGGGGCATGGTTGTTAGCATGGACATCGACCGCAACGTATTCACCAATGGGTATGTAGCCATCACTGATGGACTGATTGTTGGTGTAGGTGATTGTAATGACTGCGACTATGTTGGGCAGGAAGAGCTAGGTGGAGATGGAAACATCATTATTCCTGGACTAGTCAATGTGCATGGGCATTTAGTCCAAGGATGTATGCGCGGTATGGCTGAGGGAACCACGTTTGAAGAACGTTTTTTTGGGTTTTATTACCCAATGACCGGAGCCTGCGATGAAGAAAGGTCCTATGTGTCTGCAATGCCTCCCATTCTTGATTTGGTGCGTCGCGGAGTAACAACAACCGCAGATGATCATTTTACGCATGTGCATAAAGATTCTATCGATGGTGTTCTTAGAGCGGTTCGAGATTCGGGTATCCGCTGTCGAATGGCGAGACTCACTATCAATGATCAAGATGCAGTGCCTGAGCCTTTCCGTGAGAATTTGGATACTGCTCTTTCAGAGACTGAGCGTGTTAAGAAAAAGTGGGAAGATGATTTCACTACCGTCACTGCTTCAACTATCGGTATTACCTATTGTGAGCCAGATCATCTCAAGGCTCTCTGGGAGTGGACTGTCGAAAATGACCGTCAGTTTGATATCCATGCTCCCGCAGTGTTCGATCAGAAATATTTAGCCGATCGACGAGGCTGGAAGGGCGGTTCTTTTGAGTGGTTGGCCGATGCGGGCATTCTTGGGCCCAATGTCATTGCCGCTCATGCGCAGAATTTGCGACCTGGTGAAGCTGAGTTGATCAGAGACTGTGGAGCCACTATTGCGCTTGTGCCAGACATGGAGCAGGTGCTTGGTTTAGTCAGCTTTGATGCGCGCCAGTTCTTAGAACGTGACGTCACCTGTGGGTTGGGATTAGACGGCCCGGTGGTTGCCTACGGCCATGATTTGTGGACAGCGATGAGGAGCTTTTTAACAGGGCAGCGTTTAGGCGATGAATATCGACGTCGGTCCGGAGATTCAACGTCTGCCTGGACAGGAGAAGAGGTCCTTTGGGGAAGCGCCGAGCAGGCTCTTGAGTTAGCCACGATTGGTGGTGCCAAGGCATTGATGATGGATGACCGCATAGGCTCCTTAGAAGCAGGGAAAGACGCCGATGTAGTAATGATTGATCGTCGAGGGGAAACGCAACTCTCCCCTCCCGCCGCCATCATTCCCAATCTTGTCTACGGTAATGGACCGAGTCCAGAGGCTATTAGCAGAGTGATGGTGAAGGGGCGGGCGATTATTAAGGATGGCGAACACGTTTCTGTTGATCGGCATGAAGCTGTAAAAAACTTAGATGCCCTCCAGCAAACGCTAATAAAGGAAGTCAATGTTGAACGATTTGTTCGCATGCGAAGTAGATACAACTGGGTATGATTGAGTTTATAGGTTAGCGAACTGACGTAGGTAGCGCCTGATTACGTATATTGTTGATGTGCTTGTCTTGAGGTCGAATCAAAAACATAAGTCAGCGTCTCAATCATGGAATAATTGGCAGTAAGAGATAAGGCGCTTGTTCAGGGTCGATATGAATACTTGTTTCCCCACTGAAGATCTCTGGCGGTCTGTCTCGAGGGTCATCATGTAAAAAAGGACCGCAGCCGCGGAGCTCATTTTTGAAGTTAGATTGCCGTTGACCACTCGCATGGGGATATTCATAGTCTCGCCCCCTGACTGTAACACCAATCTGAAACCCCGCAGGCACAACAATCGATGTTGGCCATATCTCAATGTCTAGATGGACCTTTTCCCCAGGAGAGAGTGGTTGGTTTTCATCATGCGCATGATAAGGTCGCCACGGCTTTGATAAATTTCGATCTAATTTGCGATGAGATGCTCGTAACCAGCCTTGGCCAATCGGAGTGTGCGGGTCTATGGCACCTTGGAATACTACCTCGTCTCCCTCCGGGGAAAACACGCGTAAAATAACAAAGAGATCAGCATCGGGCGTTGATGATGAAATGATAAACTTGATAGCGCTGGGTCCTGTAATCTCCGTGTCATTATCAAGTGGAGCTGACATAAAAGTGATGCCCTCTCCTGTGGCACTAAAAGTCATTGTCGATCGCTTCATCGGAGGACTTAGAGAGAGAGAGGTATTGTCTGAATCAAGATAAAATTGCGTCCACTGCGTTCTTGGAATGGGCCAATTATCTTCGGTTCGTTGTTCAAAACCATTTGTCTTGCGGACTTGTAATTGAACAGGAGGCTGATCTAGCCAACCGTTATCTTCACCCTTTAGAAAATGACCAAAAAAGCGTTTTTGCAATGCAATACCATAGTCGGTATAAAACTCTGTCCAATGCTCAAGGCCGTGAGCCTCAAGCCATTTTTGACTAGATGCCGCTCGCATAAATCCCTCGAAGTTGCCTCTGGGGTGCAAACCTTGGCCTCCCCAGTTGGCCGCGGTTAACAGGGGAGTCGTTATTTTTGACCAGACTGCGGACCGCTGTTTGTGATACTCATCGTCCAGTGGATGAGCCAGAATATCCTCTCCAAAATCACAGCGATTATGAGTAAGTTCTTCGTCTGTTAGACCCGTCGTACCGCAAATTAACTCACCAGTCACTTTGCTTTTCGGCCCTCGTTCGGCGAGACCATGCTGAACATTTTTGACCTGCATGTCGTACCAGTTAGCCCAAAATGTGTTCAGTATTCCGCCGTGATGGGTCATGTCGCGATACCAGTCAGAGCCGCCTTCCCAAACGCACATTGCGGCGAGGTGTGCAGGTTGCAAAGAAGCGACTTGCCAGGCATTGATGCCATAGTAAGACACCCCATTTAATCCAACTTTGCCATTGCTCCATGATTGAACACCTGCCCATTCGATACATTGAGCATAATCTTGGGTTTCCCGCGGTGAGAAGTGATCAACATAACCCGGGGATGCGCCGCAGCCCCTTGAGTCCACACGAACACAAACATAACCGTCAGGAACCCATTTTTCAGGATCTACAACCTCCCAATTTTGATATTTATTGGTTGAGCCAGCGGGAACATCAGGATGCTCATCAACCATACGTTGCCATGCGCTAGGATAACCTTCTTGGAATGACAGGCCTTTAGCATAGGGTCCGTGAGTTAATATGACTGGGTACTCGCCTTCTTGTATTGGACGAAATACGTCAGCCCGCAGTATTAGGCCATCGTCCATTTTTATGGGGACATCCCAGTCAATGCGCATATTGTCTTTAATCTGTGAATTGATCATGGATACTCTTCTTTATTTTTTAACTTAATTAGGTTGCGTCATTTTTTCCGTCATAAAACGAATAATTTCGACCGCATCGGCGTCCCCAAACCCACCGTCTAAGGTAGCTGAATAAGTATCTAGAACGCCATTGGTGGCAGGCATTGGAACGCCGGATTTTTCACCGGTATCGAGCATCGACAGTAAATCTTTTTTCATACTCGCGACATCGAAAGCAACTGGTCCAGATTGACCTAAAATAGTCGGTACTTTAAGGCCTAAAACCGCCAGTGCCGCTGAACTATCTTGAATGGCATCTAACATCAATTTTAGATCCAGACCGCCTTGGTTCCCCATGGCGATAGCTTCTGCAAGAGAGCCCCAGTAAACCGCTAGAGGAAGATTGACCACTAGCTTAAGTAGGGTTCCTTGGCCCACCGGCCCAGCATGAATAATACGACGACCGAAAATCTCAAGTATTGGCTGCGCACGTTCGAAGTCGTCTTTGCTTGCTCCACAAAGAACGAGGAGTTTCCCAAGTTTAGCTGGTGCGACGGTTCCGGACACCGGTGCATCGACGAAGCTAGCACCCGCTGTGGACACTTGTTGGGCAAGATGATGAACAGTAGGGGGCCGCAATGTACTCATATCAATAAATAGCTTTCCATTAACCGGGACGCTAAGTAATCCCTCTGGCCCCTCATAAACAGCGCGAATGGCGGCATCATCTGTGAGCATAGAAATGACTATATCTGTTGTGTTGGCTAACTCGGCCGGGGTTAATACCTTTTTGGCGCCTAAACCAACGATATGGTCGGCTTTTTCAGGACTACGGTTCCATACTGAAAGACCATACCCAGCCTCAAGAATCAATGGAGCCATAACTGAACCCATTTTCCCCAAACCAAGAAAACCTATTGATATCATTTGAAATTACCTGTTTGTTAGTTTAGTCGGGCACATAGGCGATTAGGTCAAGTAGCGTGTTTGCGCCCTCAACGACCATCGGGCCACCAGCAATACCAATAGTTGTGGATACCGGCCGGTCTCCAGGAAAGTAACTCGCCCATTCTTGAATGGAGTCGGAAAACCACTGTAAGTCGTTGTGAAAGCAAACTCGACGTACGATGTTGTCGACAGACGTCCCAGCAGCTTCACAGATACTATTTACATTTTTCATCATATAGCGCATTTGATTTTGACCTGGAGATCCATACCAAGGGGCATTGGGATGACGGATCATGCCCTCTGCAAGCACCCCTGAAGAATCAAATGCCATCTGCGTGCTAAAGAATAGGAAGTTTCCTGCTTTAACCGCTTGGGGCTCATGACCAGGTTGTTTAGGCGCGTCATTAGTTTCGATGGTTTGTTTGGTTAATGTCGCATCGTTAGCGAGCAAGGTAAGTGCAATCTCTACTCTGCTTCCACGGATGCCCATTCCCATGTATGGGACTACAACTCGGGCGGGAGGATTGTTTGGAAACCAATGCTTCCAAACCTCATCCATCGCGGCAAAGTCACGAGGGTGGCCGATATAAACTTCTGCCTTCACGGCTTGTTCTAAACAGGTTCCAGCTGTCTCGGCTATTCGCGCAAGTTTTTCTAGCGTGTATTCTGTCTGCTTGGCGACGGTTGACCCAAACCACATTGTTGATTTACTAGATTCTCCCATACGAGCCAAATCTGGGTTAGTGCCATCCCAGTCCAGTGCTGACTCGGCAGACAAGAATACCCAGTCACCTCTTCGTAGAGCCGGCGTATGTGAGCCTGGTGGTAGGGTCATTCCGCTCGGAACCCCATAAGTCTTAGTTTCATGATCATCATCGAAGCAGATCATATCCACCTCGAGTTGAGTGTCTCGCCACATGAGCTCGCTACAGCCGACACTTGAGGATGGTGGGCAGTTGCTAACGAACTTTTGCCTCGATCTTAGATAGGGTTCAATGCTTATTTTTGGCCAATTATTTCCTTGCTCAAATTCCGCTACAGTCGGGTGATTAGTCGCAAAATACTGCCAAATTCGTACCATATCTTTGTCAATATCGCACCCGGCAGCCTTAATGGTATCGGCTAAATTACCAAGGACATAGTCTGATTCAAGAGCAAGCTTACCTTCCAAAAAACGGTTTTTTTGCCGTATTTCTGGTGCTAAACCAGTCTTCATATCACTGGCAAGTTGACCTGCAATAAATACCCAGCCACCCGCTTTAATGGCCGGGCTATAAGGCATTAGTGGTTTTGGAACGCCCGCTTCGAGGCCTGGCCATATCGCCTCAGGACGAGAACTTTTTGTTGAACTCTGGTTTGTCATAACCGTGCACCTATCGAGTAAAATATTTATATGTATTGACTGGCAATGCCTGCGTTTTCATGAACAAATCCTCGCTATCCGCTGCTTATTGATGATTGGCTGGGTTTAGTCATATTTTGCAAAACAGCGAAAACAGCGGCAGTGTCTTGTTCTCCAAGACCTTGTTGTATAGCAGCTTCATAGATAGGTGATGTTGCTGTAAAAAGGGGTGTAGACACTCCCATCTCTTCAGCAAATTGCTTGATAATCGCCATATCTTTTTCCCATGTCGCTAACTTCATCGTGGGTGGTGTATAAGTACCCTTTGCCATCAGTGGGCTTCTCAACTCAAAAATCCTCGAGTTGCCTGCTCCAGAGGCAATAACTTCACAGAACATCTCTGCATCTAAACCGCTATTAATAGCTAGTGTGAGCGCTTCAGCGGTAGCAACGTTATGGATAGCCACTAACAGATTAGCGGCTATCTTCATTTTAGTGCCTTGCCCAAATTTTCCTATATAAAAGACACGTCGCGCAAAGCAATTGAAAAGCGGAATCAAAGAATGGTAGGTGTCTGCCTCCCCACTTGCGTATACAACTATATCGCCTGTCTTTGCTTGCGCGCCTGTGCCACTTATGGGGCAATCAAAGAATTTGATGCCGGCATCAGCAAGGCTGTCATGATTGCGTTTCTTTACTGCAAGATTAAGCGTACTAAGGTCAATTAGTATTGGTTTTAAACGCGTAACATCTGGGCTATTGAGGATATGGGATACTGTTTCATTTAAAGCTTGGTCATGAGGTAGGCTCAGTAATATTAGATCTGAACGCTTGGCGACTTCTAAAGCACTAGTTTGTGTCATTACCCCTATTGACGCCGCTTCTTCACTGCATCTTTCATCAGGGTCGTAGCCAAAGGTTTGATACCCCGCAGTAACAAGGTGGCTAGCTATGGCCGAGCCCATTATTCCAAGACCAATTATGCCAACGTTTTGAAGATGATCGTTTTTTAAATGCGTTGGTGCTGGCATCTTATTAATCCCTATGATTGAGCTGCTTTACTGCCTTCAAGCATGGTACTCACAGCACGTGAAACAATTTCTTCGAAATCATTGCTGACTCGACTGCGATATATGTGCTTTCGGATGGCGTGATAGAACAAACCGCCATGCATCACCCAAATATGGTCTAGTTCAATTTGGCTGATTGGGGAGATGTCCACTTTAGGTAAGCCACAATAATCTCTTAGTTCAATGCAAATCGGAGTAAGAATTTGTTCCTCAACTAGTCCTATGTAATGCCTATTTAGGGGTTCTTCCATGAGAGCGGAGAACATATAGATACGAATCCACTCATTGCGATAGGTAGCTTCAGAATAGTTACAGTAAAAGGTACATAATCTTTTATGCAGTGACTGGCTGCGGTCAGTTAAGGCTACGGACCACTCAGGGTCGAGCTTATTAATATAGGCCTCTTCAAAAACGCGTTCTATTAAAGAGCGTTTTGTCGGAAAATAACGGTAAAGTAATGGCTGGGTAATGCCAAGCTGCAGCGCTAATTCTCTCGTTTGACCGGAGAACCCTTTTTCTGCGAAAAACTTAACAGCGCCCTCTAGGATCTGTTGTTCCCGATCTTCTGGTGACAAGCGCCTATTAGTGTTAGTTTTAGCGTTCAATATAAATTCCTAGATTAATATAACGTGTTATTTTTATTACATGCTTCATGTGGAATTAGTTTATCAGATGATAAATAAAAACTCTATAAAGCGTTAAGCATACTAAGACGCTGCTATGCTCGGGTTTGTTTGGGGTTTGTCTCTGTAAAGTTAAAGTTAAGTTTGTTTGTATCTTGCAATGCCACTAGTAGTATCGAGCTTTAAGTCTTCTGAAGCCACAAGATGATTGAGATGAGCAAGCGCCTCTCCAACGCCAATCACCATATTGCCGCTGTTAATCTTGCTTTTGAACAATACTGGAAACACATCGGTGACCGAGCGCGATTCTGAGCAAAAATCGTAGAGTTTTTTAAGACCAACTTTGTGCTCATCGATCATCTCCTGAAGGCGAAGATGCGCTCCATAAAATGGGTCTCCATGAGAAGGCAAGATAAGAACGTCTTCATCGAGTTTATTTTTAAAATACTCACAGCTTCGCAACCAATCTTGGAGTGGGTTGGCGTCAGGCTCATTGGGGCGCACACTAATGTTGGGAGAGATGCGCGGTAAAATTTGATCGCCAGCAATCATTATATTAAGTGATTTACAGAGCAGACAGACATGCTCGGGTGAATGTCCCTCGCCGACAATAACGGTCCATTGGTGAGACCCTATCTGAAGATTCTGATTGTCCACAAGCCTTTTGTAGGCAGTAGGTAAAGGTGACACAAAGTCACTACGACTACGAAATCGTGCCTTAAATTCATTTAAGGCCACATCATCAATCCCCGCTGCTCTGAAGAAATCCACAGTACTTTCAGGTGGTTCACTGCTGATTTCAGCCGCTATGACTCTGCTCGTCAGATATTCTGCACGTGACATATAGAGCTCGACTCCCCATTTATCCACCAACCATCCGGCGAGACCTAAGTGATCTAGGTGCATGTGCGTAACAATGACTCTCTTTACTGGTTTGGCGCTAAAGTAACGTTTAAAAATTTCTTCCCATAGCACCTTAGTGTCCTCTGTAGCCATGCCGGTGTCGATCATGGTCCAGCCATCTTGCTCTTCTAATAGCCACAAATTAATGTGATTCAAACTGATAGGCAGAGGCATGCGCACCCAATATATACCCGGGCCTACCTCAATAATTTCGCCAGGAGTGGGGCGGTTCTCAAATGGATAAGATAGCCCATTAGATCCTGTCTTCATTATGTTCTCCTTTTAAAATAGAAATGAATTAAAATTTTTCCCTAGCCAGCTATTTAGAGGTTTTTAATAGTTCCTCTAAGAATCAATTTAGCCTCTAGCTTGAGGTTTTCCGGTTCCATGGATTGAGTCTCAATTTTGGATATCAGAGTCGTTACAGTTTTTTTCACAAGTTCATCATGTGGTATTTTTATGGTCGACAAATCATGATCTTTCCATCCGGAGGCCGGAATATCCCCCAGTCCTATTACGCAGAGATCCTCTGGAACCCTGATGCCAAGCTTGTGACGACATCCTGCGAGTATACCTAGGGCGGTGTAGTCTGATGTGCACACAATAACATCAGGCTTAATAACCTCCGCCCAGAGATCAATAATTGCCTGAAAGCCGGCCTCATAACCATGAATGCCGGTGAGTTGAGATATGATCTCAGTCCCCGCGGCCTGACTAACAGTCTCAGCAAGAGCATCGCTTATACCGGAGAACACTTGGCTGTGAGCGTCAGAGCTAATGATGGTTATTCGTTTATAGCATCGCTCGAGTACAGCATTCCCAATTTGACGCCCAACTTTTGTTGAATCTATGGTAACAACTGAAGCATTGATTCCTGGAGTCGAGTGGTTAAGTAACACAATAGGTATATTGCTTCTGAAGCACAAAGCAGACATGTTTGCTGAAGGTGACATCGAAAAAACTATGACGCCATCTACCTGATAACTTAGGAAATCATTAAAGGCCTTATCCACAGATTCTGTAGTGTTGGCCGATTGAACAACAGGCTTAAATCCCTTCTCTGTGATTGCTTCGCACAAGCCCTTAAGTATTTCGGCCGCCTTAGGATGATCCCAGTTAGCAAACAATATTCCCACTAGTCCAGACTGACTTTTGGATAGGCTACGAGCGATAATATTTGGTTGATAATCTAACTTTGCAGCAGCCGCTAAAATCTTCATCTTGGTTTTTGCGGAAATACTCGCCCCTAACGTGAAAGCCCTAGAGACTGACGCCTGCGATACTCGAGCTAGGTCAGCTACGTCTTGAGAGTTATTTCTTCGTTTAGTCGTCATTAAGGGTTACGCCGGAAAGTTGGTGGCTACAGTTCTCGTACGTGGATAACGCTCGAAAAATGTATACGCTTGCAATGCTACTGGTTTAGTTTCATTTATTCAACAAAAACCGATTTTTCTTTGCATGATTTAAGGTTTTAAAAAAGGTATGATTAGGCTGTAACGCAGTGAGCTATGTTAATAGCAAGTGTGCTTAGTCAGTGTTTCTTGTAGTGTCGTATTGCCTGCCGCATTTCTCGAATTATTTTATCTTCATTCTTTTTGATTCGATCTGAGAGGCCACCCACGGCCACAACAAGAGAGCTTTCTGAGGAGATTCCCGGCAGCGCCATTGCAATAGCGCCAGTGTCAGGAACAAAGCGGTCGTACGCTTCGCAATAACCTTTAGTTCGAGTCAATTCTATATTAACCATTAGGTCTTTGAGATTGACTCTCTGCTGAGCATTCGTGGCTCGACGATTCGCTCGCTTCAACGCTTTGGCGATCTCTTCATCACTTCTCGTAGCAAGTTGTACAATGCCTATTCCCGTTGTGAAAAGAGGTAGTTTAGTGCCTTGCTGAAAACTTAGTGAGATTGGAAAGGTACCAGTGATGACCGTAATAAGCTGCATATGCATACCGTTTGGCATTGATAGTGTTACGGTCTCTCCAAGCGCTTTGTGGATATGATCAAGGATTTGCAGTGCATCACTACTAGCGCCAAATAATTCTGGAAGCCAATCACCGAGCTTGGTAACTCTTAAAGAGACGAAGTATTTCGTGGTGTTTATGTCGAGCGTGAGGTAACCAAGGCTCACTAGACTCTTTAGGAGGGCGTCTGCACTTGATTTAGGATAATCAAGATAGTTGCACACCTCCGTTGCTGTCAATGGTTTTTGATGAGTCTTGAAAAGCTCTAAAACGCTAAATACACGGCCTACGGATTTAACAACATCTTTACTCATAGAGGTATTCTTTTTATATTTTATTTAAAAATAATAATTCATCTATATGAATTTGTAAATTATATATAAGAATTATTTGACAAGTATGTTGGACCAACTTAGAGTTCCACTGAATATTTAAATGAGTCTGGTGGGCATCTTAACTCTTTTCTCACAAGCATTACATTATTTGTTGTCGGCCAGAGGCAATACAAGAAGCGGGCGTATGCTTTAGTCGATAGAGTTTGATTTAATTAATCTTTTTGAGTAACAGACTGATCGCCGATGGCTGATCTGAAACTAACCGCAGACTTAACGTGATAATAGGTTTTCGTCAAGTCAGATTGATGTTCCGATTTCTTCGTAGTGTAATTGAGACTTAAAAGATGAGTGGAGAGTAAATTAATGAATAATACAAAGCGCCCAAATCGTTGCGGGGTTACCAAGAGTAAAATCTCGTTGCTTGCGACTCCCTGCAGGTCTTTTCGTTATTTATGGTTATCAATCTCGTTGTTTTTATTGACCTCTTGTGATCAAACAGAAGGTCTTATGGCCATTTCAGAATCAAAAAATAGCAAGGATATAAACCCAGATTTACTTGATAAAGTTTATAAAGGCGTTGGGGGGCGTGAGGCGCTTTTGGGGTTGCAGGGGTTCTATATCGAAAGCTCTAGAGATCGATATTTAATGGGTCAGGGTCCAGAGCCAGGTGTCGGATTATTTCGAGGAGTCACTTCGACAGTGGAGGTCTCATATGATCTATCCCAAACAAACCTGAGATTAGATTTTGTTCATGCCAATCATTACCGTATTGAGCGCAACGTAACCGAACTTATTAAAAGTGACTCCGCTTATTTAATGGGGTGGGATGATTTTTATCAAGAGAAGCCCCCTGGCGTAAAAAAACCGATGAAGTCAGATCGGCGTGCTGTGAGTTTGAAGACGGAGAAATTATTAAATCCGCATATTATTTTAAAAGACATTATTGCTGACCCATCTTTAATCTTAAAAACGTCAGTCAACTCCATGTTATTTGGGGCGCGATTGACTGAAGATGAGGTATTCCCCGTGTCTTTTTCCCGCGATAGAGCGAGTGGGAAAAGGGTGATCGTGAGTAATCAGCGATGGTTAGACAATTGGCTTTCCACCAAATTTTTTGAAGAAGCGATCTTCGATTACGAGGTTGATTCTGATTGGCTGGAGCGGTGGCAGACGTCTACTGAAATTAATATTGATACTTATGAACAATTGGTAATTAAGGACGACATTTATCCTATTAGTCTTGTAGTTGATCCCATCAGTGGACATATCACTAAACTTTATACCGTGGAATACGACGTAGTATTAGGAGACGTGCCAATAGAAGTTTCTTATTTCGATTGGAAGAAGTTTGGTGATATTTATTTCCCTACACTTGTCCGTATGTCAGTTGCAGGTGTGCCTGCTTTAGAGGTGACTCGGTCAACCGTGCAGGTTAACAAAATGTTTGATAGCGCCACTTTTGCCCCGCCTGAAGGTGTTACGTATGAACATGATGAAGAATTAGCCTTTCGAGGAGCAAGAGTAAGCCAGATTGTGCAGTCGCTAGCTCATGCAGGGTCGCCAGAAAAAGCACTTGGTCGCCCCCAAATTGAGGCAAAAAAAATTGCACCGGGCATATTTCTCTTAGATGCAACACCCTCTGATGTTATTTATGTAATGGTGGTTGAGCAAACCAACGGAGTGGTGGTAGTTGAACCTGGTTTTTTCGACCTAAAGGGTGAAGCAATCATTGACTGGATCAGCCAGAATATACCAGGTAAACCGATTACACATGTTGTGGCTACACACGCGCACATGGATCATGGCGGTGGTGTGCGGCCCTATGTGGCTGCTGGCGCTAAGCTTGTGGTCCATGAAAGGGCCAAAGATTTTTATGAAAAGGTGGTTAGTCGTCCTGTTTCTAAGATTTTACCTGATGCGCTAGACCGTAATCCAAGAGAAGGGTCGGTAGTAGCTGTAGACTCTACTCAAGCATTTGAAATTAAAGATGAAGTTCGTCCTGTGGTGATTTACCCAGTAGAAAATGGGCACACCACAGACATGGTGATGGTGATGGTGGAGAAGGAGAAGGTACTTTATAGCGGGGACTTATATGTGGGGGCTCTGGCTAGGTATGCGCCCGCTGCTAGGCGAATTCCACCAAAAAAACAGCCGAAATCGACGATAGAGTTATATGACGCGGTCCAGCTTTATCAGCTTGATGTTGAGACGTTGGTGGGGTCTCACAATGGAAATCTTGTCAAGTATGAAGAGTTTGATCAATTCATGGGGAATTAGAAATCTGCTTTGGGCTAACTTTTAAGTTAATTTAAACCTGCTTTCTAACGACAATGATTCTTTTCAACAAACATGTATGCGCTGAAATGATGGATCAATCTTGATGAGTAAGTTGGGGTAGTCATCATTTAAGTACACATAAATCCTAACCAAAACATTAATAATATAAGTGAGGAGAAATGACTATTGTTGCTAATAACCAAGGTGGTCTAACACTTGTCGATGTGACTGTGATAGGCATCTATCTACTTGTGATGTTATATATGGGCTTAAGAATAGCCCGCAAACAGCGATCGACAGAAGACTTTTTTGTCGGTGGGAGAGACTTACCTGCTTGGGCTGTTGGCATCAGTTTATTCGCATCAGTCATGTCAACAATCCTATATCTTGGTCAGCCTGGAGAGATGTTCAGAACCGGGTTGACCTTTCTTACTCGACAGCTACCGCTGCCTCTTATTCTAATAGTCGTCTGTTTTGTTTGGATTCCGTTTTTCATGCGCCTTCGCCTTACTAGTGCCTATGAGTATCTTGAGAAAAGGTTTAACTATTCGGTGCGTGCTCTGGCAGCAATATTCTGCTTACTCCTGATTTTTGGTTGGATTTCCGTCGTCGTGTTAACTGCCTCGATGGCGCTAGTGGAAATTACCAGAATTGAAACGATATTACCTTTTGTTACCGATGCAGATGGAGCGGTGTATACCACCATTTTAGGGGTGGGAGCATTTTCGATTTTTTATACCACTCTTGGTGGAATTCGTGCAGTTATTTGGACGGATGTAATACAGTTCTTCGTATTACTTATTGGCGCTCTATTTACCATGGGTGCAGTTGCATGGATGACTGGTTCGAATATAGGCGACTGGATAGAGGTATCCCAGACCTATAAACACGAAGAAGTACAATGGTTTGACTGGGACGTGCGAAATCGATCGACTGTATTTTCGATTAGTTTGAGCCTATTTATGTGGATGGTGTGCACCCATGGTGCGAACCAAATGGCTATGCAGCGCTATTTTACGGTTAGAAATGTAAAAGCTGCGAGGATAAGTTATGTCATTAGTGCCGTTGCGGCTTTAGCACTTGGCGTTATCCTGGCGGGTGTCGGAATTTCTTTAATGTACTTTATTCAGCAGTACGATTTACCCGCTAGCGCAGGTATATTGTCAGATATAAGATCTGTCCGAAATGTCGCCCAAGACTCGGTATTCCCACAATTTATTAGTATCTATATGCCCAGTGGATTACGTGGATTAGTCGTGGCCGCGCTGTTTGCGGCAGCCATGTCGACCATCGATTCAGGGGCCAACTCCGCATCAACTATTCTTACGGTCGATTTCATGCGTCGCTTTGACCCTAAATCGGAGGCCAGTCAGTTGGAACTGAAACGAGCACGTATCATGACGGCCTGCATGGGGGTGCTAGTTGTAGGGTACACGATTGTTCTTTATGAACTGTCTAAGGGCAGCGATATTATTAGTTTGGCGCAAAAAGGATTCAATTGTTTTCTTGGGCCTCTTGGGGCACTTTTCGTGTTGGGTATGTTTGTAAAACGCGCGACACCAGTGGCTGTTATACCGGCATTGATCCTAGGTGAGATTACTGGTGTCTGCGCCAGTTACAGTACGGAGCTATTCGGAGTTGATTTTTCAACACATCTTGTAATCGGCTTGGCTTGGCTTGTCACTTTCTTTACTGCGCTTCTCATAGGGTTTTTACACTATCAATTCACCGGAGAGCAAGCATCGGACAAGCAGCAAACTTTTATGTGGCGAGCGGTTGTGAACAAAGAAGAGCCAAGCAATGTAAGTTAGGATAATCCGTTATATGCTTAGTGGCTGGCAGATCTGAAATTCCAGAATATGCTGTTTAAGACCAGAGTACGATAAAGCATATATTCTAATGCACAGTTTGAAAATTATATTGATTAAGAGCCTATGAACTATGAAAGAGGCCAAGAAATGAAAAATGTCGTGCTAACCGTTTGTGTTTGTACCTTATTGTGGACTTTAGCAACAGGCAATGTTGAAGCCAAAGACAAAAGAGAATGGGTGCCCTTGGGTATCGTCGATGTCAATTCCTTACCTTGGGATGAACGTTTTCGAATGGGAAGCAAGCAGACGACAAAAGGGAAGCTTCTTTATACCAACAAGAGTGGTGCCATTTTATTTTACACCCATTTTTCACCGGGTTGGGATGCTGTAAATAAAGATCGTCATTACCATAACTTCGCAGAATGGGGTTATGTGCTTGATGGTGATTTCCTTCTTTATGAGTTTGTTTCCCCTAATCAAAAAAAAGGGACTCTTGTCGAAATGCGACAAGGAACTTGGATGTATCGACCGGCGTTTAGTATCCATGGTAATCGGAGTGATGCAATGGAGAGGCAGCGCGTCACCCCTGGTTCAACACAATTACTTTTTGCTGAGGGGGGTAAAAACTATGTTTTAGATCCCGATAGTCCAATGTACACGGATGACTGGAAGACAGTTAAGCAGTTCTATCAACCCCATTATCAGCAGACTGCCACACCAGAGGTGATGGAGTGGGAGGAAGATGCGGAGTTACCTGGAGTATTGGTAAAATGGCTATATGACGGGATGGCCGGCGGGTTTAGAGCCAAACTTCGTTATGCTCCTCCAGGTTGGCATCATTCTGGTGGGCCTGAGAGAAGCTACTATGATAGTGCGCAGAGGTTTATGTATGTTCTGTATGGAGATATCAAGATCTTGAATGCTTCTGGGCCGGACGATCCAGGTAAAATCGTGGTGGCCACACAGGACTTTTTTATTAATCAACCACCAAAAAGCATCTGGGCTTGGGGTGAAGGGCCTCTAACGGACTCAGGAGTCATGTGGCTTGACGTGACCTATGCTGAAGGAACTAAATCAGGGGGCGGGCTGATTGAAGACTGGAAAATACTTCCTTAGGAGCCGCCTTGAAGATACCTTTGATCTTTCTATGTTGCATGGAGCCATACTAAAATGGGAAACCTATATCGTCAGGTAGTAGAGTCCGTTTCCGAAGGTATCCTGTTTGCTGACAATGATGAAATCATTCGATTGTGGAATAAGGGTGCTGAGACAATCTTTGGATATACCGCTGATGAGGCTATTGGTTCGTCTCTGGCTCTTATTGTCCCTGATCGATTTCTTGCAAGACACCAACGCGGTTATGAGCGTGTAATTGATACGGGGAAGACAGCTTATAAGTCTAAGATGCTTTGTGTTCCAGCCTGCCATAAAGACGGCCGTCGCATTTCTATAGAGTTTTCAGTTAACATTATTCTTCAAGAGAGTAAGGTTTTGGGGATATCAGCTATTATCCGAGATGTAACGGAGAAATGGCACAAGGAACAGGAAGAACTTAAGTCAGCAGACTGATCTTAAGCCTAAAGTGAATTATTGCTTGAGAGCCTATTTATTACTTGGCTTACGCTGCTCTTTATACTCTTTGTAACTGTCAGTTCGGGTTGGCCAAGGTTGGTCAGATTCAATAAATCCCGGGCTTACTTCCTCTACGTACGCAAGTACTTCTGGTGAAATGTCCGACAACTCCATAACCTTTTTCCCATGCCCATGCCAAACATTGACGCCGGTGCGTTGGCCCATCATAAAGAATGGGTACCAAGGATTGACATGATGAATATTCAATGTTGAAGCGGCGCTCTTAATACTTTCGTCTTGAATATCAGATAGCTTGCCTTGAAAGCCATCCAGATAAAGCATATTCAACAATTCTCCGCTGGATGCTTGAGGCCACTCTTGCGGGTCTAGTCTATTTTTATACTTAAAGAAATTAGGCTCAGTCACCCAAATATCATTACCTGACATAATCCAGGGATACTGTTTGGGTGATAAAACAACGTCAAACGGACCCCCAACTACGTCGATAGGACGATTGATTTTTCCAGTGAAAGGATTAACGAATTGGTCAATACGGGCACTTTTCCCGGGCTCAGTAAAATAAGCAAGGTCGTAATTGCGGAAATGAAAAGACCCATTCCCTAGATTACGCCAGACCATCTTAAGTAGCCCTGTCCAGCCCACCATAGCCGCCGTTTTTTCAGGAGTAAAACCATAGATTGTGCCGGAATACCAATAATGCACCATACCGTCTTCGACAGTACCTGCTAGTTTTGCGTAGGCTCGCAAGTTTTCGACGTCGTCAGAGAAGTCTATAGCCGGTCCATTATTTGTTGAGCCAGATTTAGCATGCAGCCTTCCTGTAGCACTAGCTAAGGATAAAGCACCTAACCCTTGCAGAAGAGTGCGTCTGTCTATCGTAGAATCCATATTATCAAGCCTTTGATATTATTAGGTTAGAGGGATTTGGTTCGATGCGCTCTAAGTATGTTACGTTCATTCATTCGAGCGTGCTGATATAAGCTGCGACTTCATCGATTTGTTTATCACTGGCGAGAATGAGGGCCATACTGCGCATCTGGCTCCCGTAATGATCTTTGGCATGAGAGCCTCTAATGCCTTGTTTGAAATTTTTAAGTTGTCGAACTATGTACCAGTCATGCTGATGTGACAGGCGCGGCGCATTAAGAGCTGCAATCCCTTCGCCAGAGGTTCCATGGCAGGATGCGCAGATGCCGTAAGAAGCCTTTCCCGAGCTAGGATCTGCAGTTAGTGTTGTCTTGGGTGTTGTTAAGGGCAGAGTCTCGATAAAGCTTGAGACATCCATGACTGCTTGCTCATCTTTTAGGATAGTTGCCATTGGTATCATTTGACGACCGTAGCTATCTTCTGGATGAGATCCTCGAATGCTCGCCCGGAAATTATTGAGTTGTTGTTTGACATACCACTGACTTTGACCAGCGCTGGCAGGAGCATTTAGGTTCTGACTTCCTTCACCCGACTGCCCATGGCATGCAGCACACATTTGGAATAGCTTTTCGCCCTTTTCTATGTCTGGATTGGCATTGACTGTCCAGGCCCCCAAAAAAGCGGCGGTTATTAAAATGAGATTAGTTAATTTTTTCTTCATGGTTTCTACGCTCTAATTTTGTACGGCTAATTTCTCTGTAGCGTCTAGCTAAGTTACCTTTCACAGATCTACCTATACTACCAAATTTCTCATACGACCTTTCTATTAGCGCTTACACTTGCATAATAATACTTTAATTAAATGTCAATAAATGTCAATAAATTCATGTAACTGTAGTAAAAGAACACATAGACGAATTACAGATTAAGTGAGAGCAATAATAGCGATGTTAAAACGATGTTACTTCAATAGTTGAGATAAATACATTATACATATATATGAATTTATAAAATATGTATAAGAATTATTTGACATCGTGAACCATCCGAATTAGAGTGAAAAGACTCCAACAGGAAAATTTTATTTTTTTAGAGGGTTGCCTGTGTGGAGTTGGGGGGAGTCGGGTATCAACAAAGCCGATTGTTTAATGTAGATAAGGCTGTGTGGTAGATCTATAAGGTGATACTTTTTACAGTCAGATAGGGGTAAATTACATGAAAAATAAGTTAATGAAATTACAGTTCAAAAGAGCAAGTCTCTTAATGGCTATGACGATTGCAGCAGGGTCTGGATTTGTATCAGTTGCCAACGCGCAGGACGACGAGCGTTTGCAGTTAGAGGAAATCACAGTAACTGCACGAAAGCGTGATGAATCAATCCAAGATGCGCCATATACTATTACGGCTCTAACCTCTCACGATATTGAGGTTAAGGGTATAAATGAATTACAAGACATTGTCTCTTTTAGTCCAGGCTTCTTCTACTCAGAGAATGCTGTGGGTAAAAATAGTCGCGAAAGTAGACGTCTTATTTTCAGAGGCATGAACCCGCGAACAGATTTAATGCATCGTCAGGCGGCGAGTGTCTTTATTGATGGCGCTCCTACTATTGGACCAGAATTTGGTGGAATGGAAAGTGTAGAGCGAATCGAGGTACTTAAAGGACCTCAAGGGGCGCACTTTGGACGTTCTACTTACACTGGTGCCTTAAACATTATCACTAAAGATCCAGGCGAAGAGTTTTCTGGCAGGATTGATGTCACATCCGGTCAGTATGGCTTGTCTCGGCGTGGTATTTCACTCGATGGACCATTGACGGATAGTATTGGCTATCGTTTGACAGCAAGTAGTTATGAAACCGATGGGCATTACGATAATGCTGCGGTTGCCGGTCAAAGACTAGGTGACAGGTCAACTGATGACTTTGCTTTGACTCTTGCGTTTAACCCAAATGACAATCTGTCTGCAAAATTACGCTTCCATACCTGGAAAGATGATGATGGTCCTGATGCGGCAACAGCACTTGACTATCGCAGTGGTTACACTAATTGTCGGCCAGGAGCAATGGTTAATCGTTTGGCCTATGATCCGGTTAATGGTCTAAGTCATCCAACGGTTCCATTGGATTATATTTGTGGCGAAGTGCCTATGCCTTCGGCTGCGCACATTGGCATGGATACGGGCTCCCCTAGAGCCCTCGCCATGCTAAACAGCCACCTTGATGGCACGTTCCCGCTTGCAAATGGTCTCCGTAATACCCCTGATATGGTAGCACCAGACCACTTCGGCTTGGAGCGAGAGGCTCAGGAAGTTAGCTTGAACGTTGACTATAACTTTGATAACGGCATGAATCTAAACGTTATCTATGCTGCTCACGAAAATAGCTACGGTTCTCACAATGACCTCGACCGCCGAGCAACGGAAGATCTTGACCTTTCGGGACAGGGTGGTGCTATTTGGGGTTCGTTCTGGGCAAATCACCCAGCTGATTCACAGGATCTTAGAATGCAATCGATGGAAGATTCTTCTTGGGAAGTGCGGTTATCCTCTTCTGATGATCAAAGTCTTCGTTGGTCTGTGGGATACAGTGATATGGAAATAGACAATATATCTCAGATCATTGGTTCCATGTTTGGATATACACTTCGAAATGACGGTGCAAATGGTGACCCTATTCGAACTGGAAATCCAATAGAGGGAGGTAATGTACCTCTTTGTAATGCGTGGGGTGCTGATCGCTGTGGATGGTATGGCCAGCAAACGTCTAACTCTTCTAACACGCAGTGGGCAAACATAAACACTAGCGCGGTATACGCGACCTTGTCATATGATGTAAGTGATAAGTTGAGTATAAGTGCTGAAGTGCGACGTCAGAAGGATGACGTCTATGAAGGTAGTAATAATTATAGTGGAGGTGCTTGGGATCCAACTGAAGTGCGTAATGCGGGTGGCGAATTCACAAGCACGATGCCTCGCGTTATTGCAGACTTTAAGCCTAACGAAGATACTACTATTTATGTGAGTTATGCTGAAGGTACGCTACCTGGCTTGTTCAATCCATCATTGGTTGGGCTAAGTGATTCACAGCTTGCTGAGATTGCTGCTCAGACAGGCGGAGCGGATGTTCAGGTTGATGAAGAAGTTGCTGAGAACTGGGAACTCGGTCTCAAGCGCAGCTTCCTTGATGGGCGAGGCTTTGTATCAGCAGCGTACTATTCAACTGATCTTACCAATGTCCACATCCCTTCTGTAGCGTATTATACCGTTGATGGGGTTCAAACACTCACAGGCAATGTCACGAGTCAGGGCGGTAATGCTGAGCTAAATGGTTTGGAAGTTGAGGGTACTGTGCTGCTGAACGAAAACCTGACCTTAGGTTTCACTTATGCATTGAATGATAGTGAACTTGGCAATAAATTCTTAAGTGGAGATGCTAAAGACCTCTTGGGAGATGACACTTTGGCTCAAGGGAACGAGTTCTCTAGATACCCAAAAACCAGTGGTAGCTTATCGCTAGACTTCAACAAAGGTGTTGAAGCTGGCGAATTGTTTGCTCGCGCAGATCTGATCTATACAGGGAAAATGTACGCATCAAATGCGATGCTTGCCCACACCGGTACGGGTCAGAAGTTAAACTTAAGAGTAGGCTTAGATACTGAATCATATCGATTTGAGTTGTTCTGTACTAACTGTTTTGAAGATGAGCAGTCAAAAGGACTTCAGGCGATGTGGGACCTTTCAGGAATCTCAGGCGAAATGGGGGGTGGTGCGACTGCCGCAGGGCCTCGAGTATTGACCGTGTCACTTCCTGATAAGAGAGTATTTGGTGTAAGAGCTTCGTTTAATTTCTAAACCGTTCTTAGCCAATGTATATCGAGCCGGGGCAGCTATAGTTAGTTGCCCCGGCTTTATTTTGGCTCTAAAATAGAATGAATCTAAAAGATAATGCCGATAATTAGCTCTGGGAGAGGTTGGTAATGTCTAAAGGAGAAAGCGTAGACCGTCGAAGAGCGATCAAGAGAACGGTAGCTTTAGGCGTTAGCATGGGCACTTTGGGAGCTATGAACTCTGGGCCGTTGCGAGCTAATGAATTCGAGTCGATAAAAACAGCAATAAAACCATCAAACCCTATTGCCGATCTTGTTATTGTAGGTGCTGGTAATGCGGGCATTCCGGCCGCTATTCAAGCTGCCGATCTTGGCGTTAGGGTTTTACTTGTAGACAAGAATCCATTTATTGGCGGTATGTTGAATATTTCAGGTGGGCATATCAGTGGCGCCGATAGCAAGTTACAGATTGAAAAAGGTATTGAGGATTCTCCAGCCCTGCACTACCGCGATGCTATGCGCATGGGCAAGTACAGCAACAACTCTGAATTATTAAAAATTGCAGTTGAAAATGCTGCAGCGATGATTGATTGGTTAGCCGAGATTGGTGTTGAATTTACACCAGAATCTCCTTTCTTTGAGGATGATCATGAGCATTACAGTTCAGCTCGGACCTATATGGGCCCAGATTATGGGCGTTCTTTATTGGGACCTTTGCGGACAGAGTTGGAGAAGCGTATTGATCGGGGAGACATCAAGTTGCTACTGAGAGCAAAGGTCACCAAGCTGCTCCAAGATGACTCAGGGACAGTTACAGGTATCGCTGTGGACGACGACTCAGGGAAAGCGTCTGACTTTATGGCCAAAGCGGTAATACTGACTACTGGTGGTTATGGCGCCAGTCAGGTTCTGAAAGAGAAATATAACCCCAAGATTGCGAAATCTAAGGTCGTTTGCCTCCCCCATGCGTCGGGTGATGGACTTATTATGGCGCAACAGGCTGGTGCAGAGCTCATTAATATGGGCCATTTCGTATCCTTTCCAGGTGCAATTGATGGCGCTAGAGGGCGGCTGATGTTTCCACCGAAACACTATCCGCAGGGTATTTGGGTAAATAAGCAGGGTGAAAGATTTGTCAATGAACATGCAATTAATCCGGATGAAAGGGAGCGAGCATTCTTAGCTCAGACTGACTTCGGGTATTTCATGATTTTGGATAAAAAATCTAAAATTAATAATGAGATTGGTGTGAAGGACTGGGACCAGCAGCAGTTAGATCGTCAAGTTTCCAGTGGCATTGTTAAGAAAGCTCAGTCTATTCGAGGGCTTGGGCGAAAGATGGGTATTCCAGTACAGCAACTAGTGAAGACTGTGACAGAATATAATCGATCAGTTGTTACTGGGGTTGATGAGAAGTTTAATAGGCAGAGGCTAGATAGTCCGATTGATGAGGGGCCCTTTTATAGTATCCCCATAACCGGAAGCATCTTAATTTCTCATGGTGGTGTTGCCGTCAATCATTTATTGCAGGCGGTTGAGTCCAGCGGAAAAGTGATTGATGGACTTTATGCTGCTGGTGAAACTATAGGCTCCGCACAGATGATGGGGACTGCAGTTTTAAGTGGCATGAGCGTTGGGCCGGCCATCACTTTAGGGCGAATTGCTGCCAGAAATGCCTGTCAATATACGCAGTCCCAAGATAGTCGAGTAGCAAGTTGTTTGATAACAGAAACCTAACTTTTATATAGATTTTAATTATGAGTATTCTTAGCGTATCTGAGGCTAATTTTAGTTTTGAATTGGACGTTGTCATTATTGGCGCAGGCGCCTGCGGACTCTGTGCTGGTTTGGCCGCCCACGAAGCTGGCGCTGAAGTTTTAATCTTGGAAAGAGATGCCAGTGCGCTTGGGACTACAGCAATGTCAACAGGCCTGATACCAGGTGCTGGGACCTCAGCCCAACGGGCAGCTAGTATCACTGATTCTGCCGTGCAGTTTGCACAAGATATCTGCGCAAAGACCAATAATCGAACGGATGAAAAAATGGCGTTGGCACTGGCCCAGGAATCAGCCAATACTATTGAATGGTTATCAAATACTTATGGTGTGCCGCTAACGCTTGTGGATACCTTTCTTTACCCAGGACATTCCATCATGCGAATGCATGGCACGCCTAATAGATCTGGTGCTGAATTGATGGGAAGTTTAAGCAATGCTATTGAGCGAGAGGGGGTGTCCATTTTAACCAATGCCACCGTTACCAATCTTTTTGCAGATGACAGTGGCCGGGTTCATGGGGTCCGATTTCAGAGGCCAGACCAAAGTATTGAAGATGTGGGTTGTCGCGCCATTATATTGGCTTGTTGTGGGTTTGCAGGGAATCCCAAAATGTTAAGTCAATATATTCCAGAAATAGAAGGTGGAGAGTTTTTTGGTCACCCGGGGAATAAAGGAGATGCAGTGCTCTGGGGGGATTCACTTGGTGCAGCTGTTGCAGACATGAGTGCCTATCAGGGGCATGCAGGCCTAGCCAAGGGCTTTGGCATTCCCATTTTATGGCCCTGCATCGTTGAGGGAGGCATTCAGGTTAACCAACAAGGTAAGAGGTTCTCTAATGAAGCTCGAGGTTATTCGGAGCAGGCTGTTGATGTACTATCCCAAGAGGGCTCAGTCGCTTGGACATTTTATGACGAGCAGCGCCATAATTTAATGCTTGAGTTTGATGATTACAACGAAGCAATTAATGCTGGGGCGGTTCGCCATGGCGATAGCCTTCAAGATATCTGTATACAAACTAAACTACCCCTAGATAAACTTACACAAACTCTGTCGGACATAACGGGTCTTGTCGATAGTGACGCTGATGATGAATTTGGGAGAAGCTTTAAAGGAAAGCAGCCTTTGTGCGCGCCTTTTTACGCTGTAAAAGTTACGGGAGCGATCTTCCATACCCAAGGGGGGTTACGAGTGGATGAACATGCGCGTGTCTTGCGAGAAGATGGGTCAGCATTGCCTAATCTTTATGCAGGGGGTGGCGCAGCTAGAGGTATTTCCGGGCCTGACGCTTCAGGCTATTTGGCGGGTAACGGGCTACTTACGGCAACTACTTTTGGACGTTTGGCAGGCCGTGCTGCGGTGGCCGATATTGCTAAGTAAAATGTTTAGCACATGACCTACGCCGCGCTCTATTGCTAGGCTATGAGGCTGGGCAGCCAGAGAGTTATCTCGGGAACCATTGTTAGTATTAAAAGCTTGATAACATCACTGATAACAAATGGTAGTGTCCCAGAAAAAATTGTTTTTAGCGGTATGTCTTTTGTCATCCCAAATAACACAAAAACGTTCATACCAATTGGCGGAGTATTCATGCCAGTACCTATCACGCTAAGCATCATAATACCCCACCATACAGGGTCATACCCTAACCCAGTGACAATGGGCAGAACAAAGGGCAGTGTGATAACCATTGCAGCAACAGTCTCGAAGATACTTCCTAACACCAAGTACATTAAGTAGAGCACCAGAACAACAACGAAGGCCGGTAGATCCATAGCGTCGATCCATGCCACTGTATATTCAGGCATGTGGGATAAGGATAAAAAATATGAAAGAATTGATGCACCAATAAGCATCATATAAATCATAGCGGTGTTGCTAGCCGTTTCTTGCATCATTTCACGAAGATTATTTTGAGTAAGTTGGCCTCTAAAAAAACACATAATGAACGCGATGGCTACTCCTACCGCCGCCGCTTCAGTAATGTTAAATATCCCACCATAGATCCCCCCAGCTACAATTCCGCCGAGTAGAAGGATCTGCCAGCTTTTAACCAGAGTTCGTCTCCGATCATTCCAGCTAGTGGGCTCTCCTTTGGGGGCAATGTTGGGATTTAGTCGGACCATAACAATAATGGTTAAAGCATTCATTACAACAGCTAACAGGGCGGGCAATATGGCCGCAATCATGAGAGTTCGAGTATCTAAGTCAGTTAGTAAGGCATATAGAATAATAATTAAAGACGGCGGAATCAGTGTTCCTAAGGCTCCACCTGCAGCAATACTTCCGGTAGCTAGAGAAGGTTTATAGCCTCGTTTTAGCATTTCAGGCAAAGCAACACGCGTCATGGTGGCCACTGTGGCCAATGAAGAGCCGCATACTGAGCCAAAGGCTGCGCAACCGCCCACCGTTGCCAGTGCCAGGCCTCCTCTTTTGTGGCCTAAGAAGCTATTTGCAAGGCGGAATAAATCAGCAGATAACCCTGCTGTGCTAGCAAGGCTGCCCATTACAATGAAGAATGGAATAATAGAGTAGTCCATATTAGAAAAAGTGGCTGAAAACTCTGTTCCAATTAAAGATACAGCTTCGTCGAAACCAACAATCCAGGTAAAAACCCCAACACCTGTTACCGCAAGTGATACACCCACCGGGACATGCAATGCGATTAGCGCGAACATAATTAGGATGCCAACTAAAGCGATTGAGATAGCTTCCATCATTTACTTCCGTCGGGGATGATTGGGGAATAGTTAGGGTCGAGCGCTTTTCGAATTTTTGATACTGTCACTATTAATTGGGCTGGAATACAAAGACCCATCAGGCCAGTTGTTAGCCACCACGTCGGTGCGATGGGAAGTTGCAAGATCAAGGTCGTTTGATTATTTACTTCAATAGAAAAAAGGGTAAGTTGCCAGACTACAAGAACAAAAAGAATCAGAGTGGTGAGTTGGCCCACCACGTCTAGCCAAGCTTTGGTTCTTGCACCCAACACTTCGCCTAGAACATCTATGGTGATGTTCTTACTATCAATTAAAAGAATAGGGAAAAAAGATGCAAGAATAACGCTTATGAGAAGCTGATTTATGTCTTCCATGCCAAACAGTGGGCTGTTAAAGACCCAACGCAGCAATACATCTACTACGATCATAGTCGCTTGAATTAAAAGGCATGATAGTCCCGCTAAGGCAATTACCTGAGCAATTTTTCGAATAGTTGTTTCCAGAGAATTAGAGAAAATCATAGGTCATTGTCTTTAGGTAGTTCTTGACGAATGGTGGTGAGTATTTCTTTTAGTCCTTCCATACGCCACTGTCCTTCTGGGTTTTTTAAGATCCAGCTTTGTTCAATAGGCGCAAGTGCTTGGTGCCATCTACTCAATTCTTTTTCATCTAATGTTATAAAGTATTGCTCGTCCTTACCTTTTGTTTCTGCGTAGGTCTTTCTAGCTAAGGCGGTTGTGACGGCACTAAAATGCCTAACCATTTCTTCACCGCTCGACTGGTTTATAAGGGCTTGATATTTAGGGTCTAAGTTTTCATAGGTTTCAAGATTCATTAAGAACAGTATGGGTGTATAAGTAACCGGAATCTCGATATGGTATCGAGTCACATGCTTCACACCAAATATATGCATTGAGTCCCATCCAAGTATGGTGCCATCAATAAGACCTCGATTAATACTCTCCCTAATTTGCGTAACTGGGGTGCCACCTATTGGCGTCGCTCCTAGACGACGAATAATTTCAGCCTGCAGATAGCCGGCTACTCGTATCTTCTTGCCTTTTAGGTCATCAAGAGTTTGGTAAGGCGTATTAAGGTGTATAAAGTAAGGTTGGCTCATAAAGACACTGATAAGTTTGGTATCTTTGTAGCCTCGCAAGTAGCCATTCTTGATCATACGATAATAGGCTAGGGACGCCTCAAGTGTTCCATCCATGAGTAAGGGTAATTCAAAAATAGTATTATCAGGGAACCGTCCAGGCGTATAACCGGGAACTATGAGAGAAGCGTGATGAACGCCATCCTGTAATAACTTTAGTTGGTAATTACCGTGCCTGCCGAGGCTGCCTCCGGGATAGAAGTCCACATCTAACTCGTTATTACTTAGTCGTTTAAGCTCTTGAATCCAGGGTGCTATGACCTCTGCATTTTGTGGACTTAAGGGGCTGATAAAGCTAGCCACTCTTAGCGTTGTCGGTTTAGCCGTTACGGGGGTGGCAAAAACGATAAAGATTAAACACGCAAGGTAAGGCAACTTTTTAATCCGTGTTTTCATACTAGCAGCGACTCATCTTCCAGCTTCCTCTTGTCTTGTGGCTATCCGCTATTCGGGTTCTACTGTCAAATCCATGTGATACTGGAAACGTTCTGGGTGATATAGCGCTATAAGAAAATCAACAAGTTGCTCCTGCTTGTCAAAAGACTGGCGCACAAGCTTTAGCAGAGAAAAGCCTGGTTCGACTTGAAGTTCAGCTGCAACCTCTACTGAGGCAGGCATTGCTGTTAAAATTTGCTTAACATGAGTGATGTGAACACCATTTTGACGAAAGATCTCTAGGCGAGGCGTTGATTTTATCGTTTCTACGCTAATAGTATCGTCCAATCCGCGGCTCCAGCTTATGTAATAACCAAAAGGCTCTCCGTCACGTATCCTCACACGGATCATTTTCAGCATCTTTTCTTCAGCGCTTAAATTAAACGCTTCGCTAACATCTGCCGGTGGACGAGTTTCATTGAGTTCAATAACCTTAACAACTGAGTGTCGAGCCATTGACTCAATTTCTTGAAGCATTCCTATAAGAGGTGCTTTGACTGGCTTAGGCGTGTATTTGTGCGTCACATGAGTGCCTTTAGCTCTCTGCCTAGTTACCAAGCCATCTGCTGCCAGTTCGTTAAGCGCTCGTATGGCGGTGACACGCGAAATACTAAAGACTTGAGAGAGTTCATGCTCGGTAGGCAGTTGACTACCATGCTTCAATGTACCGTCTAAAATATCTTTCTTTAAACGGGTATAAAGTCGGTGATATAGAGGCGTCGGGTCATCCTGACTCAGCGGCCGGTGTTTTTTAGTATCGTTTTGTTGTGAAATCGTCATTTTAGAAGCTCTTTAACGCAATCATACCTTAATTATTCATCGTTCGATTAAAGGAAAAATATTGCAGAGATATGATCTATGCCTACATTTTTCTATTTCCAAGATGGGCTATTTGTGGCGTAAATACAGTGTTAGATAATGTATCCAGCGTCATGCTTGGGACTTGAATGCGGTAAGAATTTCCATCGGACTTGCTGACCATATAGCGTCCTGATTACTCAGGTATTCTAGCACTTGCTCTAATGTTTGAATGCGATGTGGTTGCCCCAACAGCCACGGGTGAAGATTTAGCGCCAATATTCTTCCGCCCTGCGTGGTGGCTTCATCAAGAAGGAAATCACAAGCGTCTATAACTTGCTCCTTGTAGGATGATTCTGAGTGCAGGTTGTTCATAATAATGAAGCGATCCTCGAGTTCAGTGGAAAGTGGCATAGCGGTTAGATCGCCCTGGTCAGAGTGAAAGCTATAGGGCATGTCATCGTTCACCCAGTCACAAAAATATTCAATGCCATTAGCGGCTAATAATTGCGGCGTATTGGGGCTTTCATTTTTGGCCGGACTGATCCAACCTTTAATGCTTTGACCGCTTAATGTCCGTAACTCCTCTAATGATCTTTTAACCAATTCAGCTTCTTCTTCTATGGACTGACCGCCATAGTGTAAAGCGTCCATATGTTCGCCATGACAAAGAATTTCATGTCCTCGTTCAACCACCTTGTTGAGTAAATAAGGGTAGCGTTGAGCAACAAGAGTATTCATGGCGATACTAGATGTAATACCGTACTTATCTAAAGCGTCAAAGAAACGATAAATACCGACACGGTTGCCATAGTCACGGAGCGTGTAATGGCGAAGATCCGGATAGGGCATAGTCATGCCTCCAGGTACCGGAAAAGGAATGCTCTTTTGATCCAAAGGAAAAAATTGAACGTTAATATTCACCCACAGGGCTAGCTTTTTGCCATTCGGCCACGCAACGGGTGCACGCTCATTAAGCATCGACCATTCGTATGAAGAGTGATCCATGCCGTAAGAGCGATGAGGATAGGTCAAATAGTCTTTATCGGCAGTCATGATTTTTGCCTTAATTTATCCTCGATATCACGGATGGACTCATCGTAATAATGTTCCAAGTAATACTCTGCGATTTCTCGGCCAGTGGTTACCCATACATCGCTGTGCCCAGTAATATATTCCAATGCCTCTTCGTATGACTTCATTCTATGTGGGCAACTAATCTGGTAATTGTGGGTGGGTATACACATCACTGTTCCAGAATTAGAGCCTTCTTTGTAGAGCTGGTCAAAGTTGTCCTTTAGCATTTGACCATATCTACGGGGTTCAATCTTATTTGCTACATAGGCGATGGTGTCATTCATCTCTAGAGAATAGGGTACAGATACAAATCGCTTATTGCTCCGAAGATGGATCGGTGTCGGCTGGTCGTCATGAAATAAATCACAGGTATAAATACCCGCATCATTACCAAATAACTCAGAACCTACCTCGGCAAATAGATCCAGCGTTAGTTCAGAGTGGGATAGAGCTGGCGCTAAGTAACCCGCACATTTTTGATTTGTATGCTTGAATATGGATTTAATTGAGTCCCTGATCATTTCACGTTCTTGGTCTTCTGTCATTCCGTAGGTATAACGGGTGTTATAGATACCGTGGCTGAAAAACTCCCAATTGAGATCGCGGCACTGTTTAATGATTTCCGGATGATGATCACAGAGTGCCGTTGAGAGACTGACTGACCCTCGAATACCGTATTTATCTAATAATTCCATCTGGCGAGAGTGGCCAACTCGATTCCCATAATCGCGTATAGAATATCCAGCAACAGCTGGTGTTGGTTGAGGCCAAGCTTTTCGGAAGGAATTTTGAGGCGGGTCAAGCTCGTAATACTCAATGTTAGGCGCCACCCAAAATGCTAGTTTAGCTCCCCCAGGCCATTGAATTTTAGGTCGGTTCTCATAGGGCCAATAATCATAAAAACCTAGATCTTGTTTCATTTTTTACCCTTTCGCTAATATCGAGAGATTGCCCTCAAGTCTTTATTGTTTATTCGTAAGCCTTTCTTCTAACCAAGTAAAGATTTCATCAATATCTAGCACATCAGCGTATTTTAGCGACAGATCAGTTAAATTGGCGTAATGATAGCTCTCATGTTTGTCAGCGACAGCTTCTTCGGGAACTATAGTTCGGTAGCCTCGGGATAAACTATCTACCGAAGTCGCCCGGATGCAGCCGGACGTAGAACCTCCAGTCAGAATTACCGTGTCAACCTGATGCCATACTAATAAGGATTGTAATTGAGTCTCAAAGAAAGCCGACGGCATCTTTTTTAAATATATAACGTCTTTCACTGGGTCTATGTCGAGTCGGTCATCAAATTCGCTTCGGCGAGAGTTAAATTTAATATTCTGAAGGGAATTCTCAGTGTCTGTGCGAGTACCCCATACGCCCGCATCTTCAGCTGACTCCATATAGGCAACATGAGTCCACACAACGGGCCAGCCAAGCTGTCTAAATCGGTCTGACAGTTTATTAATGTAGTCCAACTGTTTAGGATCGGTTTCATAAGCCGTGATAAATTCATCTGTTGCAGTGTAGGCTTTCTGAGGGTCGATATTGACCAATACAGCTTTATTCCCAAAGCCGAATCGTGCGCGGTTGGGATTGTTTTTTAGATCAAAGTAGATTTCTTTTGCAGTTTTAGTGGTTATTTCCATGGTGGCTCCAGAAGAGATTTTGAGCGTTCGCGGCGCTCCTTCTTGTACAGATATCTAAATCAATGTTGGTCTTAAAGAAAACGGGGTGTTTCTCAGATTTTGATGGTTCAGCCGGCAACAAACGTTGGCGACTGGCCTTCAACGAAAGCAACCTTTGAGCCATATAAGACTCTTTTTCTGCGAGTATCATTCTATTTATTTGCACCTAAATATCATCATCGCTTAAGAAATTATAGTAGTCAGCGGCAATTTGCTAAAGGGTTTTATTAAGTGTACAGTTTAATTTATCATTCGATCAATTAAAATAATTTATTTTTCACATTTTATCTTAAAGAGGCACTTAAATGAATCTTAGTAGTACTCCGGTCAGCGGAGATCAAAAAAATTCCTCCTGGCCTTCTGAATCGGCTGCTTGGTATACCGTGGGCTTACTTTTTGTAGCCTATACTTTTTCTTTTGTTGATCGTTTTATTCTAACTCTTTTGATTGAGCCGATTAAGCAAGATTTCAATTTAAGTGACACTGGGGTTAGCCTCTTAATAGGATTTGCTTTTGTTATTTTTTACACCTTTCTGGGTATTCCTATTGGCCGATTGGCCGATCGAGTTAATCGTAGAAATTTGATCGTCGCCGGTATCACTCTGTGGAGTTGTATGACCGCCCTATGTGGTATGGCGCGAGGATTTGGGTCTTTGTTCGTGGCTCGTATTGGTGTCGGTGTCGGTGAGGCGGCGCTATCGCCTGCAGCTTATTCTATGATTGCAGATTTATTTCCACCAAAAAAACTTGGCAGGGCGCTAAGTGTATATACCGCAGGCGCATTTGTCGGTGTTGGTCTAGCGTTGATCGTGGGAGGCTTAGTAGTACAGAGTGTTACCAGTTCTCCAGAGATTGTTCTTCCTATCATCGGCACAATAAGATCTTGGCAGGCTCCTTTTTTCATCGTTGGCCTCCCGGGATTGTTGGTTGCCGCACTCATGTACACGGTCAGAGAGCCTGAGCGTCGCGAACAAAAGTTAAGTAATACCGAAGGTGGCCATGAGGCGGTGACGTTAAAGGAGGCGTTTGCTTACATTGGCCAGCGCTGGAAAGTCTATATGGCTCATTTTTTCGGCTTCGCCCTATTGGGCGTATCTTCAAACGTGTTGTTCGTCTGGGGGCCGCATATCTTAGTGCGAAGTTTTGGCTTGCCCGTTGGCGAAGCTGGTGCATCAATCGGGATAATAGTTTTGACATTTGGAACCATGGGGCTCTTGGCAGGCGGGTTTATGTCTGATCGACTACTCAAATCAGGTTATCTGGATAATGGTATGAGAGTTGGTATCGTGGCCGCACTCTGCGGTATTCCTTTTGCTTTGTTGTTGCCTCTTATGGGCTCCCTGTCCTCATTATTTATGGTCTTCTGTCCTCTAGTTTTATTTTCATGCTTAGGTTTTGGTTCTGCCGCTGCAGCTTTACAGCAGGTCACACCAAACCGTTTGCGAGGGGTAGTGTCTGGATGTTATTTCTTTCTGCTCAATGTCATCGGCATCGGATTATCACCGTCTATTACTGCGGTGCTAACAAATTACGTTTTTCAAGATGAGCTAAAGTTAGTCAATTCGGTGTCTCTGATGGCGGTTAGCTCTAGTATCTTGGCCGCGTTAATTCTTTGGCGAGGATTGAAGTCATACAGAACTGAAGTCGCGGTTAGAATTGATTTATCGGTGTAGCAAAAAAATGCCTAGACGAATGTTGTTCTTCGTCTAGGCATTTTTTCCTCATCGCTCAATGATCATCGAGAGCCCACTATCAATCAGAAAGGCTTGAATGCCCAGGCTTCCCTCGCAACACTGAAGCGCCGTAATATAGAACCAGGTAAGCAATAATAGAGACCAGTAGGCCCGCAAGTGAAGAAACAATTAAATCCTGTACTAGCCACCACTTACTGCTGGCTCCAATCGCATAAGCAAGCAAAGCAGCGACATTCCATTTAGGCTGATCATCCAATTTATCCACATTGAAATTGCGCTTCTTCACGATGTAGAAATGAGCGATCACGGGTCCTATCAGAGGCGGAAGTAGGATCGCGAGTTTATCGATAAATTGTATAAAGTGCTGGTAAATCACTAGACCAACAATCGTGCCGAGTACTCCGCAAATCACTGTCATAACTTTCTGAGGTCTTCGCAGAAGACTGGATGTTTGAATGACGGGAAGATAGAGGTTGGCATCTCCAGTAGTCCAGAGTGCCATACTCATCCCAATGAGGCCTAAGCCTGCAATAAACACACCCTGCAGGCGCATATAGGTGGTGAAGTCATATTGTCCAGAAACAATGCCGCCAGCAGAGCCAATAATTTGCAGAAACCATTGAGCGATAATCATCACAATAAACGGAATTGCCAGAGCTACCCATGCGTTTTTTGCAAAGCGAGTATATTCTGGCATAACAATAGCGCCGACGATCCATGATCCAATGACTATATTGATAGCGTCCATATTGCTAATAGGATTACTCGCTGCAGTGGTTTCTGATAGCGCGAGGAATTCTTGTATTCCACCTGCTTGTGAAACTTGGGTGTAGGCGGCATAGACGCCCACTATAATTAAAATAACAACTGACGGAGTACTAACGAGCTCCAAACCGCGAACACCATAGTAGGTTGTCCACGTAAAGAGGGCGCCTGCAAATAGTGCCACCAAGTAAAAAGCAGGGCTATCAAAACTTTGAGCCCAGGCAAAACCAAAAGCACCAACAACAATCCCTTGCCAGCAGATAAGAACTAACGCGAGAAAAAGTACAGGGAAATAGGCTCCGATCTCGCCATATACAAACCGGTATAAGAGTCCGCTGTTACAAGCAGTTTTATAACCGATGTACCCAACTAGGGCACCTATGACAAAGTTTGCAATATTGCCGAGAAATGACACGTAGATCAAATCAGGCCAAAAAGTGACGCCTGCACCAAGAGCTCCGCCAACGATCAATCCAGTGATTAAGAACCCCCATCCAAAAGCCATCGTCAGCAGGGGAATTGCATCCCGTCGTTGATCGCTGGTTAAAGGCGTCAACGGATTATCTGGACTTGCTTGTTCCGCTTCGGCATCAAATTTCCACCATGCTTTTAATCTATCAAACATACGTCATTTACTCCTATTTTCCTGGAAGAATTATGGGTTTTTCGATGGGGCCATTACCTGTGCGAGCGCCTTGAGCGTAGGTGACCTCTAGCCACATGGCTCCTTTTCTTGACAGAGATCCTTCACCCCAAGTCCAAAGACTTTTTGGGGGCCTGTTGATGAAGAAGTCTTTGGACACGGTCGTACTTTTGAAGGTGCTTTCGGGATTGTCCTGAGTAAGTACTGTTAAATCACCAAATAGCACATAATAGAATTGTTGGGCTTTTTCGAAATAACTTGTTTGCGCTCCATCTGCATGCTCCCAACCTGGTGGTACGTACATAATCTTCGCTCTAAACCCATCTTCTATATCATCGCTTAGCCATTTAACGCTCGCACCTAGAAGCTTATCGTCATCTTCCCACTCCATCGTTTGGGGTGTGGCAGTGTCTTGAAAATGGGCGCTGGTAAATTGAGGCACTGTTTTCCAGTTTGGGCTATACCATTTATTAGTAGGGTCCAAGCTGTAACTTTTCCCCCCTTCCGAAAATGCTAGTTGCACAGCCCCTGGAGTGACGCGTTGGTGCTTCATAGCATCTGCGCGATGTCCATGAATGCTATAGGGTGGGCGGCTCATCCAAGTGCCGGCCTTCATATTGTAAAGTGATCCGTTTTTTTGGAGTCCGTTGACAAACTCATAGATTAAGAAATTGCCCCCTAAGACATAACCCCACTCATGGAAATCATGAAAATGACGTGACTTGTTCAGCGAGTCCCAACCGTGGTCATGATCTAGATAGAGCATAAAACCACCCTGATCATTTGAGTATAGTTTCTTACCTTTGCTCGTACCCTTCAGACCTGACCACGTCTCATCCCAATCCATGGCATTGACATCAATAAAACTTATAGCATCCCAATCTTCTACTTCATTAGCAGAGACATAACTTACACTCATCGAGATAGTCAGCATTAATATGTAAAGTTGGTGCTTCATTACTTTAATCTCCATTCCTAGATCCTGTGGTGCCTTTTTGGGTCTTATTTATAGCATTTAAAATTTCTTTCTTGCTTCAATTTCAAGTTATCAAACGATAAACAATATATCAAGTTGACTGGTAAGGAGCATTTAAATATAGCTTAAGAACTATGCGAGTAACCCTTCCTAATAACATAATTCAAGTATATGAATTATATTACCATGTATGTAGAATAGTTTGACATTCTTTTAAGCGCTACTTTACAATACTTGAAGATATTTTCGAAGACAGCACATATGCTAATTCGCTTTATCGGTGAGCCTAATGATGAAGAAAACATTCCCTTATTAGAGAGGCGGGTTTTACCTATTTCTCATCTTTGTGTATTGCGATAATCACGACTATGCCGACAGTGGTAGTCGCTGAGAGTAAAAGGAATATAAGTACACTTAAAGTTGAATTGGGTTACCGTTTTTAGGGTGCTTTATAGCGAGGAGTGAAAAATATGACAAAAGGCAAAAAGCCCTCAGAAAGTTACGTTGGTAAGTCTGTCCGTGCAAAAGAGGCTAGAGCCCCACTAATCGGCAAGGCTAAATACACCAATGACTACTCCTTTGAAGGGCAGCTTTATGCCTATATTCTTCGCAGTCCCCACGCAGCAGCGAAAATTAATAGTGTCGACTTGTCCGGCGCTAAAAAGATATCAGGGGTTCATCTAGCACTTTGTGGTCGTGATGTTTTTGAGCACACCAATGGGATCACGGATCATCTAAACCCTGCAATATTTGGTGGTAAGTCTACTCGGCTTCCTATTATGGCAGTTGATGAAGCTTGGTGTTATGGGCAGCCAGTAGCAATTGTAATTGCGGAAGATGAGCGTACAGCAAGGTATGCAGCATCACGTATTCAAGTAGATTACACGCCAAAAGAACCCGTTGTTGATGCTGAAAAAGCCATAGCAAAAGGCGCGCGTTCAGTTGTCCCTGAATGGGATGATAATGTCTTAATATATGTCCCATTTATGAATGGTGACACTCAAGCTGCTTTTGATCAGGCTGATAAAATTGTAACAACTGATGTGAAAATTCATCGCTTTTCAAGTCAACCCATGGAGACTCGCTGTTACAACGCAGTATGGGAGCATGATACTGAGAGTATTACTCTTTACGGCACCTGTCAGAATCCTCATCCATTACGATTAGTGTTGGCAGAGACTTTGCGGATGAATGAAAACAAAATCCGTATTATAGCTTCTACCATTGGCGGGGCATTTGGTCTGAAAATGCATGGTCATCCAGAAGAGCCGTTAATTTGTCTGATGACTAAGCTGATTCGCCGGCCTGTTAAGTGGGTGGAAAACAGAGAGGAATGTCTTCTTATAGGTGCACGAGAGCAGCAGCACAAGGTGGAGATGGCGTTTGATTCTGACGGCAACATGACTGGGTTGCGAGACCATTTTTTGGCGAATATCGGAGCCCCTTCGGCTTGTCCTGGTTGGGGCATGGCTTTTTTGACTGGTTTGACAATGCCTGGTCCTTACAAAGTTGAGAATATCGACGTACACATGAATGCTGTGACGACGAATAAGCCTTCTTGGAATGCTGCCAGGGGCTACGGCAAGGAATCTACTGCTATAGCTTTAGAACTGGCAATGGATAATGCGGCTCGCCAATTTGGAATTTCTCCGATTGATTTAAGGTTGAAAAATTTTATTACGAAGGAGCAATTTCCTTATCCTAGCCCTACGGGACTTGTTTATGATTCAGGTGATTATGGCGGTGTGCTTCTAAAAGCGCTTGAAACTATTGGTTACGAGGATTGGAAGGATAAGCAAAAAGCAGCACTTGCTGAGGGACGCCATATCGGAATTGGTATGGCTTTTGAGTTGACACCTGAGGGTGGAACGATTCCCGGGACAATGGTGGCCGGGTATGACTCTAGTTCTGTGCGGGTTGGTCCTGATGGGACAGTTCGAGTGCTAACGGGTATTACTAGCCCAGGAACTCATAATGGCACTGCAATTGCTCAGATTGTTGCTGATGAGCTTGGCATAGACATGGATAGGATAGAAGTTTTACAAGGTGACACTAATTCGTCTCCTTATGGTTTTGGCAACTATTCAGGTCGAAGTACTATTGTCGGAGGAGGTTCTGCAGCTCTGGCTGCTAAGGATGTACGAGATAAGATAAATGCAGTTGCAGCCGCACTCCTTGAGGTAGAAATCGATACTCTTAGCCTATCAGAGGGCGTTTTCTCTTCAAGCGATAATGGGGATGCCACAGTAACATTCGCAGAAGTTTGCTATGCCTCTTACACTCGAGCCTATGATGTCGCTATGTGTATTGACCCGCCGCTAGAAGCGACGAGAACATTTAAGCCCCCCGGGATTAGTCATCTCCCCGATGAGAATGGTCGCATTAACCCTTATCCTAGTTATTCTAATGCAGTTTATGTTGTTGTGTGTGAAGTAGACACAGAAACTGGGAAAATTGATTTATTAAGTCTTGCTGCGGCCCATGATTGCGGCAAGGTTATTAATCCCATCCTTGTTGAAGGGCAGGTTTGCGGAGCTTTTGCTATGGGTTTAGGTGGAGCACTCACTGAGGATGTTCAATACGACGCCAATGGCGTTCAGTTGACGAAGTCCTTTAAAGATTATGTCATGCTTCGAATGGCTGATATGCCTTTGGTAGGTATGGCGCACCATGACTCCCCCAACCCTGATAACTATCTGGGATTAAAAGGTGCGGGTGAAGCAGGGGTCGGTGGCTCGGCCGCGGCTCTGGTTAATGCTGTGAATAATGCACTGGAGCCCCTCGAAGTTGTAATACACGAAATGCCTCTAACACCTTCACGTGTGTGGTCGGCGATTCAAAACGCAAATAATTCTGAGGGGGTTAAGTAAATGAGCCTTCACCCGATGTACGCAAGACCTCGCAATCTGGAACAGGCATCAGAATTGCTGGCCAGTCTAAGTAGCGGTGCAGTAATAATTGCTGGGGGGCAAGAGATTATGCCTTATATTAATTATGGCGTAATGATGCCCGATGTCTATGTGGATATCGGAGGTATTGATGCTCTAAGAGGCGTAAGTGCTGAGACTGATGAAGTATCCATAGGGCCCTTAACAGTTCATCGCGATATTCAGAATGTAGAGGAAATTGTCGAAAGATTACCCTTGTTAGCCTATGCCGCAAAACAGATAGGTGGCGGTATGCAGGTGCATAATCGAGGGACTATTGGCGGAAATATTGTTGCGATGCACCCTCTCTATGATGTTGCGCCTGCGCTCTTAGCTTTAGAAGCGGAAGTAGAGTTGTTGAGTGAGAAGGGGTCACAGCGGATGTCATTATCTGAGCTTCAAGACCTCTCAAACCATGGTCTTGGAACTTCATCGATATTAACAAAAATTTTGGTTAAACCGATGTCTCCGACTACTCTCTGGGGCTACTACAAGTTAAAGAATAGTGCCGGAGCCTACGGTTCTGCGAATGCCGCAGTGGTGATTCAACTTGACGGTGAGAACATAAAATCGATTCGTGTGGCTATTGGTGCTGCGACTGAAAAAGTCGTTGTAGTATCTGGGAATTTAGATAGCTATTTAGGCGGTCCTTACTCTTCAGAAGTAGGCCTGGCGATACAAAAAACATGCAGCGATGCTATCGGTGAACCACTTAGTGATCAGCAGGGGGATGGCGTTTGGCGCAAGGCGATGGCAGGTGTCGCTGCTCGTCGAGCAACTGAAATGGCGCTGGGTAAATTGAATAACTCATCGAGTAAAGGTTAAGAGGTATAGGTGAATGGAAGATCTATTAGATATCAGTGCATTAATCCAGTTGCGCGTTGATGGGCAGTTCCATGAACTAGATGTGCTGCCGAGCAGAACTTTATTGGATGTACTAAGGGATGACCTTGGTAAAAAAGGAACCCATTTAGGATGCAAAACAGGTCATTGTGGAGCCTGTACTGTGATGATCGATGGGAAGGTAGCTAAGTCATGTATAACCATGGCAGCAACACTTTCTAGGGCGGAGATAACAACCATTGAAGGTTTAGCGGATGATGATGGGAGTATGCATCCAATCCAGCAAGCATTTTGGGATGAGGCAGGTTTGCAATGTGGATACTGTGCACCTGGCATAGTACTTAGTTCACTAGAGCTAATTCAGGATAACCATAATCCTAGCACCAAAGATATGGAGGTAGCGTTGGCAGGTAATTTATGCCGATGTACGGGTTACCAAAGTATAAAACGATCCGTTACTGAAGCCTGTGTGCGCATGTATCCAGAGAAAAAATAGAGCTTGATCCAAATCAAACATTAATCACGTATATGTTTATATCTTTCATATAAGTGAATTATGCGTCTACTTTGTGTTATTATTCTCTCGAAATAATTCAACGGAATGCTTGAGAATTAGCGTAACAACCAATCCATATTTAATTTTAAAGGTAGCTTTGTGAAAAATATAGAAATTAAGACTGTTAAGGTCGAGACTGCGACTCCAGAAGCCCTTGCGCCTTTTGGTGTGGTACTGGGGCGTAATGAAAATGTTAAACCGTTGCCAATAAACCTGTATAACGGCACTGTACAAGTTCGACGTCTCGGTGAGTTCATATCTGATGAAACAACAGAGATTCCAGTTTGTACTGTTCAGCGACGGCCATTAGTCGCTGAATACATGGAAAGGCATCATAAGCACACTCAAACATTTGTATCTTTAGGTGCTAAGCCGTTCATAATGTTGTTGTCACCTCCTACAGAAACTGAGTTGCCTAATTTAGATGACGCCCGTGCTTTTTTGTTCGACGGCACTGCTGGATTCATGCTCAATATTGGGACTTGGCATGAATTTCCGTTTGTATTGTTAGATGATACTGATGTGTTGACTATTCTTCGTTCAGAGGCAACAAATGGGCTTGAAATTGACAATGTTATTGGTAATGAAGCGGTCAGCCCCGATCTAGAAAAGCGTGATATGGGCGCCCGATTTGGGGTTAACATAGCACTAGAACTTTAGCTCAGTATATAAGTTTTTATGTTCGCCATTTTAGGTGATCTTACCTAATATTTAAATGCACGTTAGCAATAGAGAGAACTTAGGGCTATGAAAAGAAGAGATTTTATTAAAACAACTGCAGGTGCTTTAGCTACAGCTTATATACCCTTTTCCGGGGCTGCAAATATTCCGGCAGAAGTCTCGTGCATGTCTCGAACTGGGAATATAGTTACTCTTAAGCGATCGGAAGTGGCTGATTTCGCTAAAAGCCTACAGAGAAAATTGTTATTAAAATCGACACCTCATTATCACCAAGAGCGGACGTTATGGAACGGATTGTCTGATGATAAGCTACCAGCCCTGATCGCTCAATGTATTGACTCTGATGATGTCATTAATGCGGTTAATTTCGCAAGGAGCCACGACCTATTGGTTACGGTAAGAGGAGGCGGCCATGGTATCAGTGGGAAAGCGGTTGAAAATGACACTTTATTGATTGATCTGTCAAAGATGAGCAACCTTTCCGCAGACCCTACAACCATGACGGCAGTTGGTGAACCAGGTGTACTTTTACGAGAACTTGACCGGGGCACGCAGGCTCACGGCATGGTTGTCCCTGCTGGTGTTGTTTCACATACTGGCATATCCGGTCTAACACTGGGTGGAGGTATAGGCATCAATATGCGAAAAATGGGATTGACGATTGATAATTTGCTATCCGTTCAAATCGTAACAGCAGATGGCAAGCTCCGCACCGCGAGTGACACTGAAAATACAGATTTATTTTGGGCTGTTCGTGGAGGCGGTGGTAATTTTGGAATTGTGACATCCTACACATACCGTATGCATAAACTGGATCCTCAAATTCTCTCTGGTGTAGTGGTTTATGCAATGGATGACGCGAAAGACATGTATAACCGTTACTTCGATTATTCTTTAGAAGCCCCTCGAGAACTTAATATGAGTGCTGCGATGAGCATGTCGCCTACAGGAACTCCTTTTTTAATGGCGGGCTTTCAATATATGGGTTCGCCAAAAGAAGGTGAAAAGGTTTTAAAATCATACCGCACGTTAGGTAACCCGGTGGCTGATCTAATAAAGCCTAAATCATTCCTCAGGCAGCAGACATTGTTGGATGCCGGCAATCCCCATGGTACTAATTACTACATTCGCGGGCGCACAATGGATGAGTACGACTCGGACTTAATTGATGTGATGATGGACCGATGGAATCACTCACCTGGCAGGCACAATACTATGCGTCTCATCCGATTTGGCGGAGCAGTTGATGATGTTGCGCCTGATGCTACAGCGTGGCCACACCGCGGCGCTAAATGGGATTTAGAGTTGGGTGGAAGTTGGGTAGATCCTGCTCTGACAGCCAAAAATATTAAGTGGGGAAAAGATTATTGGGATGCACTTGCTCCCTACGTTTCAAATAGGTTTTACATCAATGAGATGATGGACGAAACCCAAGAGGAAGTGGCAGTAAGTTATGGCCATAATTATCCTCGATTAGTGCAGATAAAGAACAAGTATGATCCAAAGAATTTTTTCCAGTCAAATGGCAATATTAAGCCGACGGTTTAGAGTTTTTGGATAGCTCTTCGTAACTAGAGGTATAGCGTAAAAAGAGGTTAAAAAGATGGGGCATGAAATACGAAAAGCATACGCAGACACCTCTATGGGTCAAGTACACTATCGGATCGGAGGGCAAGGCAAGCCCTTATTGTTGGTGCATCAAGACCCTCAGTCGGCACTGCAATTTCTATATGTAATCCCGTTGTTGATTGACGCAGGGTTTCAGGTGATTGCGCCAGACATGCCAGGGTATGGACTATCTGAGGGCACGACTGAGCCTCCTAGCATTCCTGAATATGCGGATGTCCTTAAGCAGTTGTTAGATCACTTAAGCATAGATAAAGCGATAGTTATTGGCCATCACACGGGAGCTTCAATGGCCTGCCAAATGGCGTACGCTAGCCCCGACCGAGTAGAGAGGCTAGTGATACATGGGCTTCCTTGGTACACCACGGAAGAGCGTGAGGAGAGATTGGCCAGGCCACATATGGATTTTAGTGCGAAGGCAGATGGATCTCACCTTTCTGATCTGTGGGGTCTTATAGAAAAGATGTCTAGAGGTGTTTCAACTCTAGAGTCCTCCCATATGGCTGCTTTACATACACTTTGGGCTGGCGAGAAACACTGGTATGCGCACCATGCTGCCTTTAGTTATGACATGACCGACGCGATCAAAGCGGTTAGAGCGCCTACTTTGGTAGTCACTAATACGGGAGACATTCTTCACTTCGTGGCTGATCGTCTCGTCCAGCTTAGGCCGGATTTCGCCATAGTTGAGATTGAGGGCGGTACCTCATATGTCATTCGTGATGAGCCTGAGACTTGGGTTGGCGTAATTATTGATTTCATTCGAGGTTAGCTCTGAGAGCTATTATGGGTCGAGATCTGATTATTTCTTAGGATTCCATGAGTCAATGGTTTCTGACCATTTCTCGTCAATGAACTCAAAAATATCTGGGAATTCCTTAGTTAAGCAAGCTCGATTCATAAGAGAATATTGTTTCGGGCCACCTTCCTCAGGTAACTGGCGTGTTGCATCCACTACGATACGGCTGCCAACTCCGCGTGTTGGCGCGCTTGGATCTCCCCCCATAGCGCCCGCTTTTTCAATAATCTCACTAGCTGGATAAGGTTGCCACCGAGCTCCAACAGCGTGCATAACTTCAATAGCGTTATGTATATTCACATCTTCGTCAACGACAATAGCAATCTTAGCTATCTTCAATGAAGTCGTTATATTGCGCCCAATGGTTATGGCATCTCCCGGCGTTTCCTTTTTAATACTAATAAAGCAATAGCCAGGCGTTTGCAGTGGAAGATGTATACCTACAATATTAGGGAACAACTTCTTCATGGCAAGATTAGTGGTAACTTCCATTGGAGAAGTAAGGAAGCTCCTAGTGACACCTGTAAATTGGTTTACAAAGATTGGTTTTTTTCGATGAGTCACTGCAGTGACATGCATGTAAAAATTCTCTTCTTTATGTTCGCCTATATAACCATACATCTCGCCAAATGGGCCCTCGGGTTCAAAATCGAAAGGGATTTCTCCTTCGATTACCATTTCAACATTTGCAGGTACTTTTATGGTATTCGTTTCGCATTGAACCACGTCTAGAGCCTTGCCTATAAAGCCACCAGCAACAAAGAGTTCGTCTTGGCCAAGGCGGGTGGTTTTGGAGCTACTCATGGCAAAAGTCACTGGATCAGCACCTAACACGATTGCGGCCTTGGCAGAGGTCTCACCTCGGGCCTTCATATCCATTAAGAACGTCCACCCATGCTGATTTTTTTCTGGGTTAATGGCAATCTTTCGAGGGCCTTTGATTTGGCATCTGTAGGTGCCAACATTACGGCCTCGCTCAGGATCTTCGAGTATTACACTACCCGTATTTATATAGGAACCTCCATCTGCAGGGTTCGTTTGTATAAAAGGAAAGTCAAGGATGTTGATGTCATCTCCGAGCACAACGACTTGTTTGCAAGGAGCATCTTCAGGGCTTACTTCAATAGGTTCTATTTCCTGCCATTGTTTATCTGTTGTGGCTAGGCTTTCAAGTTTAGCTAATACATTTTGATAAACTTCACTTTGTTCGTCATTTGCTGGATCTACCCCGAAAGCGAGCCCTTCGAATTGCCAACGACCATATTGATTGGCAATGACAGGACCTTCATGCCACTGACCATTAATCTTAATATTTTTAAATATTACAGCAGGAGCGTCGGCCCATCCTAGTTTATCAATAAGCCTGTACATAAAGCCCGTTGCTTCATAGGCATCTTGATCGAGTCCACTTATATGCAGAGCTTGGCCACAGCCGTCTATTGCATCGATATAGTCTCGCAGGGATTCATAGGGGCCAACTGGGGCTTTAGTAGCAGGATTATCGATTGCATCTGTCATTAGTGAGACTCCATAAGACTACTGTTAGGAGAGGTTATTTGGATGAGCCTTGTGCAACAACATAACGTCTCTAGTAGGGTTTAACTTCACCAAAAAAGGCCATCAAAACAACCAAAACCCAGATACACAAAGCGGCTCGATTTGTTTTAGTCTGTAGCTCTTTAATCAATACCTCACCGCGGACAGCGTCTTGCCCGCCCGCTTCAACCAAAGCGAAAGCACCGGGCCAGCCTCGAGCAATCTGACGTATCCAGACACCATTTAGCAATATGACGGCAAACAACACAATTTTAATGGCGAGCCAAGTACTTGCTATAGGGCCACCTGTGATCAGGCAGTATCCGCCAAAGGACGTCATAGAAAGCATGACTACATATCGAATTCCAATGTCCAATTTACCTAATCTATCACCTAATGGAGTACCTTTATTAAAGTGGACAAGCCAGACCAATACCAACCATAGGATGGCGGCCACCCACAATGTTGCTAATCCGTTACCTGAAATAGGTGAACCGTATGCTTGCGCTAGGGTAAATCCTAAGGGCAGCAAAAGCACTAAGGCTGTGCGCGCTGACATATCAACAATAAACCTCATTTGGCGTACGCGCAGTCTCTCCGCTAGGCTTAGCTTATCTTGGGTGAGGTACTGGCCAATATAGTGGACCGCAATATCTCCTCCAATTGCAAATACGAACAAGAAAACATGGATAAAGGCGATAAAGTTATGAAAATTAATGTGCAAGTGGCTCTCCTCCTGCTGATTTAAATCCCGAAATACCCTCCAAGATAGGGCGCGCTAATACATACTGTTAAGCTGGTCAGTACTCTGTGAAAGCTATTATTTATCATAGGATAATCAAAATAAATAAACTGTCAACGCGTCGTATCTTTGAGAAATAGTCTTTGGCCCAAGCATTATCTAGCTATCAGGCCTCAATTCATACATGTAGTTATACCAACCAGCTCTTCCATCTATTATTAACAAACCCTATTTAAGAGGTCTTTTATCCGCTAAAAAGACGATTGATTAGCTAGAATCTAAGTATTTTTAGCAGGATAATCGTAACATAAATGTAATACAATAATTCAGCTATATGAAAAATATAAACATATATATATATTATATTGACAATCTTTTACGGCCTCTCTTACAATAGATCTCTATTGAGAGGCAGTCTGTGTAAGAGCAATAGGTAGTTTTTGATGTTTTCTTATATCTTTTTTGCTGGGACATTTTAGATGTATAGCAAATTTGTATTACCTGTAGAATTTTTAGGTCCAAGAGGTCAGTATGATGATGGCGATAGATACGGTTTGTAACTTGTTTACTGAGTATGAAGTCAGCAATGGGCAAACTGGACTCGATGAGCATTTTTTGGAGCAAATACGTTTCCCCGCAGAGTGGAGAAAGGGCGTATCCATCGAAAATTATATCGGCATGAAGGATCGAGCTGGTATTGATCGTTCATTATTAATTGCTGTTCGCGCAGGCGATCAGAGAATGCGCGGATCTTTTGAAATTCCTTATGAGCAAGTGGCTTCTGTTTGCAAAAAATACCCTGATCGCTTCTCTGGCTTGGCAGGGATAGATCCCTATCGTGGCATGGATGGTGTTCGTGAGCTTGAGCATGCAGTTCGTGAATTAGGTTTTGTTGGGGCACATTTGTACCCACACTGGATAGAGTTGGCTCCGGATCACGCCAAATATTACCCTTATTATGCCAAGTGCTGTGAGCTTGATATCCCTATCATGATGCAAGTAGGCCATAACTTGGTGTATTCGCGTGAAAGACGTCTGCCTAGTGTGGGTCGTCCGATTACCCTTGATCAGGTTGCCATCGACTTTCCAGAGCTTAAGTTGATCGGAATTCATATTGGGATCCCTTGGACAGATGAAATGATATCCATGGCATGGAAGCATGAGAATGTTTATATAGGATCTGATGCTTACGCCCCCAAGTACTGGCCTGATTCATTTGTTCATTATTTAAAAACATATGGCCAAGACAAAGTTTTATTTGGAACTGATTGGCCTGTGATCAGCCCAGAGCGAGCAATGGATGAGATTAAACAGTTGGGCATATCGGAACCCGTGATGGAGAAATTTCTCCATACTAATGCCAAACGCATTTTTAAATTATAAAAATATTGATGCTCGTCTTCAATATAGTGAGAGTTAAAGGATGAAGGATAAGTTCGACAATCAAGCCTACCTCGCCTTAGATATTGGTTATGGCGTTAGATGTGCGGCCCAACACAAGCCTAATAAAGTTGCCTTGGGTGAGGGAGCGCGCAGTCTGAACTATGGCGATCTGGCGAAACGCATCAACAGAGTGTCCAATGGTGTCCGAAATATTGCTGGTCTTGTTAAGGGCGATAGAGTCGCCCTTATTGCGCCTAATTGTATAGAATATCCTGAGCTCGCCATAGGTATCGCTCAAGCTGGCCTTATTGTGGTTACATTGAATCCAAAGTTAACGTCTACTGAGATTAAGTATATTTGTGATGATTGCGATGCATCAATGATTTTTGTGCATCCGTCAGCAAGACCTCAAATAGATCTTTCCCAATTGCCTAACGTGAAAGAGTTGGTAGTGATAGGCGATAACTATGAGGAGTGGTTGACCCAGTCTAGCGCCGACTATCAGATTGGCCATCTTGCAGAGACCGATATTTTCGCTCTTGTTTATACCGCTGGAACTACAGGAAAACCGAAGGGTGTTATGTTATCGCACCGATCTCGGGTATTAACCTTTCTTGGCATGGCATCAGAATATGGTTGTTATACACCAGATGATCGGACGTTGGCTGTGGCGCCTTTATTTCATGGAGCTGGATTCTCATTTGCTATTGCTGCACTTTTCTTTGGAGGATATTGCGAAATTTCCCCGAAGTTTGAGGCTGCCAGTACACTAAAGAAACTAAAAGAATTGGATATAACCAATGTATTTATGGTTCCCACGCATTTTCAGGCTATCTTTGATCTACCCGCTAAACAACTTGCGGACTTAAAATCTAACCGGATCAAGACCATAATTTCTAATGCATCGGCTCTGCCTCAGGCACTAAAAAAGAAAGTGGTTGGTTATTTTGGGCCTGGAATATTACACGAGACTTATGGGTCAACTGAGGCAGGAATTGTCTGCAATTTACGCCCTGCTGATCAATTGAGAAAGGAGCGTTGTGTCGGTCTTGGATTTGCCTGCACCGAGACTAAGGTTCTGACTAAAGAAGGACTGCCGGTGCAGCCAGGCGAGGTCGGGGAATTATATAGCCGTTCTCCTTACCTTTTTTCAGGCTACTGGGGCAATACCTTATCCGTCAACGCTATGTTAGACGGTTGGTTTTCAGCTGGAGATCTAGCTCGGCTTGATGACGAAGGTTTTGTTTATCTGATTGACCGAAAGATGGACATGATTATCTCAGGTGGGGTCAATATCTACCCTAGGGAGATCGAAGAAGTTCTTTATGACCATCCCGCTATTGCCGACGCTGCCATCATTGGCGTGCCGGATCAATATTGGGGCGAATCGGTAAAGGCCTATGTGGTATTAGGGGACAACCACAGTGTCGACACTGAAGATTTAAATAGTTATTGTCGGGAAGTTCTGGCTGGTTATAAAACGCCTAAATCGTTTGAATTTGTCGCTGCGTTGCCTCGTAATGCTACGGGCAAAGTGTTGAAACGAGAGCTACGTAATCTTTAAAAGCTACAGTAAAACTAGTATCCACAGCTAAAAAACAACCGCATAAGACGTCTTTAATGTCTCTTAGCTGATCTTAGTAAACGAGGTGGGTCCTAATTGAGTAATAGCGCAGCGGCCTGCTACATGGGTGACTAAAGGGAGAAGAAAGCTTGAATACTTACAGATTGTTAAGAGGAATATTAATTCTGCCTAAGCCCATAACAGGCTCTCTAGTTCTTGATCTTAGTCGTATTTTGTCAGGTTTGTATAGCTTCACGCTGTTAGCAGAGTAAGGGTTATGGCTCTAACTTCTAGGACACTTAACTTGGGCTCAAAGCCAGCTCTCATTGTTGTGGATGTGGTGAATGGATTCACAGATCCAGATTGTGCCCTGGGCACAGCCTGCCCAGAGGTGGTGATTGCTAATAAGATGTTACTTGCGGAGTTTCGCCGACAAAGACTACCGATTTTCTTTACTACAGTAGTTTACCACCATAAAAACCAGGCCACTGTCTTTCGGCAAAAATTACCTGACTTGGATTGTCTAAAGCCAAATTCTCATTGGGTTAAGGTTGATGCTGCACTCGAGCGGCGTGCCAGCGAACCCTTGATTGAGAAACAATGGGCTAGCGCTTTCTTTGGAACTGACTTGTCCAACCAACTTATGGCCTGCGGTACGGACTCATTAGTGGTGACCGGATTAACCACTAGTGGTTGCGTCAGAGCAACTGTAGTTGATGGCCTTCAGCACAACTATCCAGTACTCATTCCCAAAGAAGCCTGTGGTGATAGAGGTCAGACGGCTCATGAGGCTAGCTTATATGACCTTAATAAAAAGTATGCAGATGTTGTCTTGCTATCAGATTTATTGGTTCGACTACGTTTGTTAACCGATCAATAGGCATTATTGGAGCGCTTAAGATGAAACCTAAAACGCTTTATGACAAATTATGGGATATGCACGAGGTGACTGAAATGAAGGATGGTACCTCTCTTCTTTATATAGATAGACATATCCTCCATGAAGTTACATCTGCACAGGCATTTGAAGGATTACGTGAAAACAATCGAAAACCATGGAGGGTTGATTCATGCGTTGCAACACCTGACCACAACGTGCCTACAACCCAACGCCAAACCGGAATGGAGGGGGTTAAAGACGCCGTCTCTAGAATTCAAATATTAGCGCTTGATAGCAATTGCGCTGAATTTGGAATCAGGGAGTATAAGCTCAATGATATTCGTCAGGGTATAGTTCATGTCATTGGGCCCGAGCAAGGATTGACACTGCCGGGCATGACCTTGGTCTGCGGTGACTCTCATACCTCGACTCATGGAGCCTTTGCATGTCTTGCGCAAGGCATAGGCACCTCCGATGTTGAGCATGTTCTTGCAACACAATGTTTAGCGCAAAAAAAGTTTGGCAACATGCTGATTAATGTCGAAGGAGATCTTCCAAGAGGGGTTAGCGCCAAGGATATGATTCTTTATATCATCGGCAAGATAGGAACAGCTGGTGCGACTGGAATGGCGACTGAATTTGCCGGTTCTACCATCAGAGCGTTGTCGATGGAAGGTAGGATGACTATTTGTAATATGGCTATTGAGGCCGGTTCTCGAGTTGGGATGATAGCTTATGATGAAGTGACATTCGACTATATACGGGGACGAGCTCATTCGCCCAAAGGTGATTTAGAGCGTCAGGCGTGCAGATCTTGGGAAAATTTACACAGTGATGTAGGTGCTAAATTTGATGCGATCTATGAATTTAACGCTGCAGATATTTCGCCTCATGTTAGCTGGGGTACTTCGCCTGAAATGGTGATTCCAATCGATGGCACAGTGCCAGATCCGTCCCAACAGGAAACACTTGATGCACGTGAAGATTATTTTCAAGCGCTAAACTATATGGGCTTGACCGCTGGGCAAAAAATAACGGATGTTCAATTAGACCGCATATTTGTTGGTTCCTGCACTAATTCACGTATTGAAGATATCCGCAGCGTTGCTGAGATAGTAAAAGGGAAGCACATTGCCGCAAGCATAAAACAGGCTATGGTGGTTCCCGGATCTGGGTTGGTCAAACAACAGGCTGAAGATGAAGGTTTAGATAAAGTACTTCTTGATGCAGGGTTTGAATGGCGAGACCCAGGATGTTCTATGTGTGTGGCTATTAATTCTGATAAATCATTACCTGGTGAACATTGCGCATCAACCTCAAACCGCAATTTTGAAGGTAGACAGGGACATGGTAGTCGTACTCATTTAGTAAGCCCGCAAATGGCAGCCGCAGCAGCTCTGGCCGGACATTTTATTGATATTAGAGAGATTATATAAATTATTATGGAAGCATTTAAGACACATCGAGGATTGGTGATCCCATTCAACAGAGCTAACATCGATACTGATGTGATGTTACCTAAACAATATTTGAAATCGATTCGAAAAACCGGTTATGGGGATTGGCTATTTGACGGATTACGGTATTTAGATGAGGGTGATATCAATACCGATACTTCTACACGCACAATTAACCCCGATTTTGTTTTAAACCTACCTCGTTATAAAGGAGGCAGCATATTGGTTGCCGGAGATAACTTTGGTTGTGGGTCTAGCCGAGAACATGCGCCATGGGCCATCCGTGATTTTGGTATAAAAGTAGTTATTGCACCTAGTTTCGCCGATATTTTTTACAATAATTGTTTTAAAAATGGCGTTTTACCTATTCAGTTGTCTAGCGAACGTGTTTCTAGCCTATTCGATCAGATAGATACTAATGAGGGGTATGAACTGCAAATAAATCTTGAACGTCAAAGCATACTTTTACCCGACGGGACAGACCTACCGTTCGATATTGACCCCCCTCAACGAGAGCAATTATTAGAAGGTTCCGATGTCATAAGCCTGACTCTAGGCCATCGAGATACAATAATGCGGTTTGAAGAACGGCATCGAAAAGTCGCACCTTGGTTATTCAATAACTCAATCGTCTAATCTAAGCACTTCATTTATGGTTCGTTACTCGCGTCGCTAAAGAGGCAGATCAACCGTGGCAGAGATGAGCGTATTACAATGAACCTCAGTATCTTCAGGTTTAATATTGTCATCCTCGTTATATGAAATACTTTTAGCACAGACTATCAAAATCATTGAAATGTGGTTAGTGGTATGATTTGTCCAAAAGGAACTTGTGTAATGAAGACATTAGCGAGATTGCGGCTATCTTCTTGGCGAATACTATCACCATGGCATCTAGTCTTGATTTTGGTAATCTCTATGTCAAACGTTGCCACAGCTGTCGAGAAAACCCCTGTCGCTATAGCTATCCATGGAGGTGCAGGAACAATTAGGCGCGACTTGATGGGTCCTGAAATGGAAATCGAGTATCGAGCAATATTGTCTTCAGCGACTCTCGCTGGTCATCGGGTTTTAACGGCAGGCGGATCCAGTCGAGATGCCGTGATCGCAACGATTACCCTTATGGAGGGTTCGCCCTTATTTAATGCGGGTCATGGGGCCGTTTTTAACCATGAAGGGAATATTGAGTTAGATGCATCTATTATGGAGGGGCGCACGCTTAATGCGGGTGCTGTTGCTGCACTAACGCGGATTAAAAGCCCCATTACACTGGCTAATGCGGTGCTAGATCACTCATCCCATGTCATGCTTGTGGGGGCAGGAGCTGAGGTGTTTGCCCAGCAGCAGGGTTTTGACTTGGTTTCAAATAGTTATTTCAAAACCGAGCGTCGACGTCTGCAGTTGGAGCGCATTATTGCCAAAGAACAGTCAGTAGCACAGTTGCCAGAACTATCTAATTCTCTGTTATTAAAGTATCAATTTGACGAAAAAAAACTAGGTACTGTGGGCGCAGTGGCTATTGACCAAAACGGTGACATTGCTGCTGGAACCTCTACTGGAGGCATGACCAATAAACGCTTTGGAAGGGTTGGAGATGCGCCCATTATTGGTGCCGGTACCTATGCAGATAATGAGTCCTGTGGTATTTCAGCTACTGGTCATGGCGAGTATTTTATTCGTGCTGCGGTGGCCCATGACATTTGCGCACGTATGGCGTACAAAGGCATATCCCTGCAGAAGGCACAGGATGAAGTGGTCCAGAATAAATTAGTAAAGATGGGCGCATCTGGCGGTGTTGTTGGTGTTGATAAGGATGCCAACGTAGCTTTCTCGTTTAATTCGTTGGGGATGTACCGTGCTTCAATAAACAAACACGGTGAGCTAGTGGTGAAGATCTTTAAGGAGGACTAAATGGATAAGGAAAACATGGCATCACAGCAGAATTATGAGATTGGCACCCCCGGCAAACCATGGAGGAATGAAGAAAAAGCGTCTTGGCTAAGCCAGCAAACAATTAAACGCTCCTACCAGCAACAGGTAGTGACTAAGGTAGAGGCGATAGGGCAAGATTTGTCAGACTTACTTATTGTCGAGCAATATGGCGCGCTGTCTTATGACCCAGATACCTATACCTTGTGGGTGGTTAAAACGAAAAACTGGCAAGATGGCAAACCCACAGTATTCATTACAGGTGGTGTGCATGGTTATGAGACCAGTGGTGTTCAAGGAGCGCTAAGGTTCGTCGAGACCACGCTGGCATCCTATGTAGATAGCTATAACTTTATAGTTGCCCCCTGCATTAGTCCCTGGGGATATGAAACGATTAACCGCTGGAACCCTAACGCTATTGACCCTAATCGCTCGTTTAAATCTGGTACGTCGGTAGAAGAGGCAAGCTGTATTATGAGCTATATTAGAGGCCTTAATATTTCTATGCTTGCCCACCTTGATCTGCATGAGACAACCGACACTGACAACTCTGAATTTAGGCCAGCTCTAGAAGCCCGCGATGCTGTTGAACAAGAGTTGTGGGAAATCCCCGATGGTTTTTATGGTGTAGGTGATAGCGAAAATCCGGTACCAGAGTTTCAAAAAGCAATCATTGATGCGGTTGAACGGGTAACTCATATAGCGCCATCAGATGAAAATAACTATTTAATTGGTGCTAAGGCAGAACAGCGTGGAGTGATTAATTATCCTATCAAAGGTCTTGGGTTGTGCGCGGGGTTTACCGACGCATCTTTTGTGACCACCACTGAAGTTTATCCAGACAGTCCCAGCGTCGATGATGAAAACTGCATCATCGCACAGGTCGCTGCGGTCAGCGGTGCACTGGATTATCTTAAGGCGATCTAAGGTCACTCAAAACTATGCTAGAGAACTAATATCCGTTAAAAATTATTGATTTAAGTGTGGCAATTTATTTAAATAAGCCTCAAGTAATGTAATTTAGTTAAATAGGAATATGTTTATGGCCATCTCGCTAAAGATCAATGGTGAAAACTATAGTGTCGACGCCGAACCTGATACTCCTTTACTGTGGGCCATTAGAGACCACGTTGAAATGACTGGCACCAAATTTGGCTGCGGTATTGCCAGTTGCGGTGCATGCACCGTACACTTAAATGGTGAGGCGGTGCGCTCCTGTGTTATGCAAATAGGCTCCATAGGTGATCAAGAGATCACGACTATCGAAGGGTTGGATTCAAGGGAAGTCAAAGCGATTCAAGCCGCCTGGGATGAATTAGCGGTGGTGCAGTGTGGGTATTGCCAATCGGGACAAATCATGTCGGCAACCGCCTTGTTGAAAAAGAACCCTACACCCAACGATGCTGATATTGATACGGCTTTGTCGGGCAATATTTGTCGATGTGCGACCTACACGCGAATACGTAATGCGGTGAAATATGCGTCGCACACTATTAGCGTCAAGGAGATCTGAGTCATGAGATATACAAAAGAACCAAAGATCGCCGATGCCGTATCGATTTCCCGCCGGGTTTTCTTCAAAAAGACTGTCACCTTAGGTGCTGGGTTTACTCTCGCTATGATGTTGCCGGGCTGTGTTGCCGCTGGATTTACTCCCGATGTTGCCGAGGGAGAGCTTATGGCAAATGCTTTTGTGCGTATTAGCCCAGACAATACCGTGACCATTATTATTAAGCACATTGAGTTTGGCCAAGGTACCTTCACCGGCCTTGCGACCATTGCGGCTGAAGAAATGGATGCCGATTGGGGGCAAATCGTTTCTGAGGCAGCACCCGCTAATCGGAAATTGTACGCCAATGGAAGCTGGGGTACGCAAGGCACAGGCGGCAGTACCGCAATCGCTAACTCCTACATGCAAATGCGGGAAGCTGGGGCTAGTGCGCGCTATATGTTGGTGGCTGCAGCGGCGCAACAATGGGGTGTTCCGGTGAGTGAAATAACCGTAAGCAAAGGCATTGTGTCGCATAAAAGCGGTGTGTCGGCTAATTTTGGCGAGTTGGCAGAGGCTGCAAGTAACCAAGCAGTGCCTAAGGAAGTAAATTTAAAAGACCCTAAAGACTTCACATTAATTGGTTTAGATCACCTGCCTCGTAAAGATCTAGGAAAAACCGATGGTACCGCCATTTTCACCCAAGATATAAAACTACCCGGCATGCTCACAGCGGTGGTTGCGCACCCGCCACGGTTTGGCACCAAAGTTAAGTCTTTTTCTGACAAGAAAGCCAAAGCGGTAAAAGGAGTGGTGAATGTCGTAGAGATTCCTACTGGGGTAGCTGTGATTGCCGATACATTTTGGAATGCTAAAAAAGGCCGTGACGCGCTGATCATTGAATGGGATTACAGTGAAGCGATGACCGAAAGTTCGGCGCAACTCATGCAGCGTTATCGAAAGGTTGGTGAGGGTGATGGGCTGATAGCCCATACTAGCGGAAATTTGGACGAGGCATTCAAACGTGCGGTTAAGATCGTTGAAGCAGACTACGAGTTTCCCTACCTAGCCCATGCCACCATGGAGCCTATGAATTGTGTTGTTCAGATTACGGATGATGGCGTTGAGGTTTGGAACGGATCGCAGTCACCCACAGGGGACCAGCTGGGTATTGCGGCGGCCTTGTGGACATTACCAGGCAACGTTAAGGTAAACACCTTGTTTGCTGGAGGTAGTTTTGGACGGCGGGCAAACAAGAATTCTGATTATGTTGTTGAAACAGCTCACATAGCGAAAGAGAACGGTCAGCCAGTACCCATCAAACTCGTCTGGACCCGCGAAGATGATACTAATGCAGGTTATTTTCGGCCTATGTATTTCCATAAATTAAGGGCTGGTTTAGATAGCAACGGTAAGATTATTGCCTGGCAGCATAAAATAATTGGACAGTCGATTATGTCTGGCTCTGTCTATGCCGCTTTTATTACAGATGGCATTGATAGCTCATCGGTGGAGGGTGCAACCAGCTTGCCTTACAACATCCCTAATTTTGAAGTGCAACTCAAAACGGTTGAATCTCAGGTACCTGTATTGTGGTGGCGCAGCGTGGGATCAACGCATACCGCCTATTCGACGGAAGTATTTATGGATGAACTGGCAGCAGCAGCGGGTCAAGATCCATTAGCGTTCCGCCGCGCCCATTTAAGTGATGATCCTCGTTACAAGGCCGTACTGGATCTGGCGATCGAGAAATCAGGTTGGGGTAGCGCTTTGCCAGCTAATCGCTCACGGGGAGTGGCAATTCACAAATCGTTTGGGTCCTATGTTGCTCAGGTTGCTGAACTCGTTGTCGATGACAAAGGTCAATACAAAGTCGATAGGGTTGTTTGTGCTGTTGACTGCGGGGTGGCGATCAATCCAGATATCATTAGGGCACAAATGGAGGGGGGTATAGGTTATGGATTATCGCCTGCCTTAATGAGTGAGATCACCATCAATAATGGCGCTGTGGCTGAAAGTAATTTTGATACTCATAACGTGGTACGAATGAGAGATATGCCTGAGGTTCAGGTGCATATTGTAGCCTCCACTGAGCCTCCAACTGGCGTTGGCGAGCCGGCGACGCCTGTTATTGCACCTGCGGTTTCCAATGCGTTGTTTTCTCAATCAGGTAAGGCTCGACATAAATTACCACTTGGAACAAAGGTTTAGGCACCAAGGGAAAACTGTTTGGATCTATTTAGGACTTCTACGGATTCTAATGACTGAAAGGGGAATGCGACAGCTGCAAGGGTTCATAGCAAGATCAAAAGGGACTAGAGCAGACTAGTCCCTCACATTAGTTTACTCACATCTAGATTTGATAATCGAACACTTCATACCCTAGGGCCTCAAGCTGAGGTCGCAGGGTCTTTGCATCACCAACAACAACCATTAACATATCGTCAACGGCGAGATGCTTTTTGGCGAGCACATTGATCTCAGCTTTAGTGATATTGGCTACGATTTCAGAGCGCTGATTAACAAAGTCTGGTGTCAGGTCGTGCTCTAAAATCTGCGCCAAGAAACCAAGTTTTGCTCTGGGCGTTTCATATTTTAGAGCGTCTTTTTGATTGATTGAGTTACGCATAAACATCAACTCTTCGTCGGTAATTCCACGTTCAGAATAGTCTTTGATCTCATTAATGAATTCGACAATAGATTTATCCGTAGCATCCGCGCGCACCTCTGCGGTCGCGGTGTAATAACCAGACAACTTACCTCCATTAAAATAGGATCGAGCGCCATAGGTGTAGCCTTTATCTTCTCGTAGATTTAAATTAATGCGACTATTAAAGGCCCCACCAAGCGCGAAATTCATAAGTGATGACTTGTAGTACTCACCGGTAATATCTTGGGTCATTGAGCGCTTTCCAATGCGAATAACCGATTGAGCGGCATCATCTTTATTAACTAGATAAATAGCACCCATTTTACCGTTACCTTCTGGAAGAGATAACTGCAGGCCTGCACCTTTTCCTTGCCAGTTTTCTAAAATGGAGAGTGATTTAGTGAGTTCAGCCTGACCTAAGTCTGAGACCGCAATTAACTGACCACCAAAGGGCTTCACCTGTTGTTGATAAAACGCTTTAACATCTTCCAGAGATATATTGGTCAACGACTCTTCACTACCAGAACTCGGCATAGCTGCAATATTGTCCGCATTAAGTAGCTGCCTATAGGCTGTTGATGCTAAATAACCAGCATCTTTTTTATTATTCAAAGCGCCCTGAATAGCATTATTTTTTACCCGTTCGAATTCACTTTCCAAAAATGCTGGAGCTCTGAGTTGTTCGTTAACCAACGATAAGGTTGCATCTAGATTTTTAGTCAGTGAACTAATATTAATATTTAGATAGCGGTTACCGGCAGAAATGTAAACTGAACTGCCAAGCTTTTGAAGAGCTTTACTCATATCTTCGGCACTTCGTTCCGTGGTTGATTCTCTAAACATGCTGACAACTAAGCCAGCGGTTCCTGCTTTATTCTTGGTGGTGTAGTAATGACCAGCAGGAATTTTTAGTAGCACTGACGTAGTAGGGGTTTCAACGCTTTGAGCGCCCAGAATGGATATGCCATTATCAAAGCTATGCTGCCACATCTCAGGAATATCGACGGCTTTGTTAGCACCGGCAACGGGAATTAGACTTCGATCAAAGTCATCGACTCCTTTACGCACAGCAACATCGTCTGCAGAGGTGGAGGATTCGTTGCCAGCGTTTCTTGGCCCAGGCACAAAGCTGTCTTTTGCCGCTATGGAGCTTAGTTGTCCGGTGGGCACTACGCTCATTATTACGCCATGCTGATCTTTAATGTATTTTTTAAAGACACGCATTACATCTTCCTTGGTTACATTATTGTAGCGGGCAATGTCTTGTGCAATGTAATTAGGATTGTTTGAGAAGGTCTGATTGGCGGCTAGCTGACTGACCTTACCCGATACACTTTGCAGGCCAAATACAAAAGAGGCTTCCATTTCAGCTTTAACCTTGAGTAAATCATCGTCTTCAACACCTCTCTGTTCAAATTCTACCAAGGTGTCGCGGATAACTTTTTCAATATCAGCGAGAGATTTACCAGCAGCGGGATGGGGTAGGGCCAATAAATCAAACGTGCAGCTCAGCTCAGCGCAGGGGTGACTAACTTGAGCCTGCACCGCGAATTGAGTTTTGACTAAATTTTTATACAGTAAAGAGGTCTTTCCCCCACCCAATATACTGGACAGCACATCCAGAGGCGCCTCGTCTTCATGGCGGAGTGAAACAGTCGGATAGGTCATGTAAATAAGAGGCAGGTGAACGTTATCTTCCATAGAGATATAACGATCTTCAGAAATCTCAAATTCTGGCTTTTCGGGCATACCCACTTCAGGGCTCCGGGGAATTGAGCCGAAGTATTTTTTAACCAGTTCCAGTGTCTCGGAAACATTGATGTCCCCACCAATGGTCAGTGTCGCATTGTTGGGCCCATACCACCGTAGGAAGAAAGCTTTTAAATCGTTCAAATTACCTCGATTTAAATCATCCATATAACCAATTACGGGCCAGGAATAGGGGTGGCCAGCAGGATAAAGAGCTTCAATCACCCGTTCGTTAAGGCGACCATAAGGCTGGTTGTCGACGCGCTGACCGCGCTCGTTCTTAACGGTTTCACGTTGCACCTCAAATTTTTCTTGAGTGACTGCATCGACTAAAAAGCCCATTCGGTCGGCTTCGAGCCAGAGCATCTTTTCTAATTGATTCGCTGGCACTGTTTGAAAATAGTTAGTGCGATCAGTATTGGTTGTCCCATTCATTGTTCCGCCGGCCTCGGTGACTAACTTAAAGTGCTGCTCGTCGTCGACGTTTTCTGATCCCTGGAACATCATATGTTCGAAAAAGTGCGCAAATCCAGACTTGCCCAAATCCTCTCTTCCTGAACCCACATGATAGGTTATGTCGACGTGAACTAAGGGGTCTGAATTATCTGAATGCAAGATTAGGGTTAAACCGTTATCTAAGATGAACTTTTGATAAGGGATAATGGTTTTGCCATTCTCGCCAACGACTTCCTCAACGAATTCGATGCCTCCGATACTAGGGACTGATTCTGTATCATCGATTGAGTTTTGGTTATCTTGGCAAGCCGACAAACAGATGACGATAAGTAAAATGGACCATGTTTTCATGTTAGCTCTCTTGAGACATTATTTATGCTAGTTATAATCAACTTTTTAGGGGAATTCTAAACGACTCAAATATTTTAAACCGAGTTTTCGTACAGCATTCTTGATGCCAAGCAGTAAAATTACAAGAATAATTTCATTTTTTACGAGACATGTAAATATTAATAGGAATATAGTTATTCCTTAACTGGTGTGTACCTCTAACGGACATAATAAATATTCAAAGTCGTTCGCTTTCATCCTTTATACTTGAGGGTATACGGGGCAGCCTCTTATTTCCGATCTACCTACATTACAAAGGACTAAATATGACTGTATTTACGAAAATGCCGCTGGTCGGCATTATGTGTCTTAGCTTTTCGTTGATTGCTTGCCTGGAGCAGGGGGATCGTCAGGCAAATAATAATAAGCAGCAGACAGATGTTAGTGTGTATCCAGAAACGCGTAAGGGAGAGGTTGTTGATCGCTATTTCGATACGCCTGTTGCTGATCCATACCGCTGGTTAGAAGATGATATGAGCTCAGAGACTGAGGTTTGGGTGGCAGCACAAAACGAAGTCACTTTTGGTTATTTAAATAAGATTCCCTATCGAGAGGATGTTAAAAAACGTTTAGAAACTTTATGGGACTATGAAAAAGTAGGCGCCCCTTTTAAAGAAGGGAATTACACTTATTTCTATAAAAACTCAGGATTGCAGAATCAATATATTGTATATCGCTTTGCAGACAATGGTGAAGCCGAAGTATTTCTAGATCCCAATACCTTTAGTGAAGAGGGAACCACCTCTTTATCGACACTGAGCTTCTCTCATGATGGCTCGCTGGTAGCCTATTCTATTTCAGAAGCAGGTAGTGACTGGCGAAAAGTTATTATCATCGACGCGGAGACTAAAAAGCGACTAGAAGACCCTATTGTTGATGTGAAATTTTCTGGTATTGCCTGGAATGGGCAAGATGGATTCTTTTATTCAAGCTATGATAAACCTGAGGGTAGTGAGCTCTCTGCAAAAACAGATCAGCATAAGCTTTATTACCATAAGCTGGGGACTGCCCAGCAACAAGACCAGATTATTTTTGGCGAAACGCCTGACCAGAAACGCCGCTATGTCGGTGGAGATGTTACCGAGGATGGTCGATATTTGGTGATTTCAGGCGCAGTGTCCACATCTGGCAACGATCTTTATCTGAAAGATTTGAGCGAACCTGATTCACCGCTGGTGACGATTGTAGGCGACACTAGTTCAGAAACCTATGTCCTCGATAATATTGGATCTAAGCTCTATGTAGTGACCGATCGAGACGCACCGAACCAGCGAGTGGTGACAGTTGATGCAGCGAACCCTGCGCCTGAAAACTGGAAAGACTTCATCGCTGAGACTGAGCATGTGCTTTTGGCATCAGCTGGTGGCGGATACTTCTTTGCAGAATACATGGTTGATGCGCTCTCAAAGATTTATCAGTATGACGACCAAGGTAAACGGCTTAGAGAGATTAAATTACCTGGTCTAGGAAGCGCAAGCGCCATTGCAGGCAATAAAGACGATACCAAGCTGTATTATTCTTTCACTAATTACAGTACGCCACCCACCATTTTTGAGCTCGACTTAAAGGAAAACGTATCTACAGTATTTAAAGTATCAGGCGCTGCGTTTGCTAGTGAAGATTATATTTCATCACAGCACTTTTATACCTCAAAGGATGGCGTCCAGATCCCAATGATGATTACCCATAAAAAGGGTTTGGTTTTAAATGGTAAAAACCCAACCATCCTATATGGCTATGGTGGTTTTAACATAAGTCTGACACCTTCATTCAGCATTACCAACGCATTTTGGTTAGAGCAAGGTGGTGTTTATGCGGTTCCGAACTTGCGTGGCGGAGGTGAGTATGGCAAGCATTGGCACGATGCCGGAACCCAACGTAACAAACAAAATGTGTTTGATGACTTTATCGCCGCCGCCGAGTATCTCATCGAAGATGGCTATACCTCTAGTGATTATTTGGCTATTAACGGACGATCTAATGGTGGCCTTTTAGTTGGGGCCGTGATGACTCAAAGACCTGATTTGATGAGAGTTGCTCTTCCAGGCGTCGGGGTCATGGATATGTTGCGGTACCATACTTTCACAGCGGGTGCGGGATGGGCTTACGACTATGGCACTTCAGATCAAAGTCTAGAGATGTTCGAATATCTGAAAGGTTATTCTCCAGTACATAATGTTAATCAAGGAACAGAATATCCAGCAACTTTAGTCACCACAGGAGATCATGACGATAGGGTTGTCCCAGCTCATTCGTTTAAATTTGCTGCGCAACTACAAGAGAAAAACGCAGGTCAATCCCCCGCGTTAATTCGAATTGAGACTAATGCAGGACATGGATCAGGAACCCCAGTATCGAAAATTATCCAGCAGTACGCAGACAAATTCAGCTTTACACTTTTCAACATGGGTTTCCAAGAGCTGCCGGTAATAAGAACGGAATAAAGGAGACTATATTTTAAAAAAATAGTGTTCATCCAATTACTTTTGGAATTCGTAAGTTACAATTACATCGTTCGTTAAACTTTACAATGGAGTCTTTATGAAGCAAATCACGAATTTTTTTATTTTGGTTGGTGCCGTGTTATTTACTAGCCTGTCTCAGGCAGCCTGTAGTTTTGATGTTGAGGTTGGCGATTATCTTAAATTCAGCACACCAGATATGGAGGTTGAGAAGAGCTGTGAGTCGATAACGGTTAATCTTAAGCACAGCGGCAAATTGCCGGCAAATATCATGGGCCATAATTGGGTGTTATCTGCTGATGCTGATGTACAGACACTCGCTACTGAAGGTATGAGTGCTGGGTTGGTCAGTAATTATGTCACGCCAGGCGATGCAAGAGTTTTGGCTGCATCGTCTGTAATCGGAGGAGGCGAGAGTACTAGTGTAACGTTCTCCACTGCAGGTTTAACGAGTGGCGGTGCTTATACTTTCTTCTGTTCTTTTCCCGGACATTCGTACAGCATGCGCGGTGCATTGACGGTTATCCCGTAAATACAGATAAAACTAAAAACGGCCACAAAAAAGTGGCCGTTTTTTTGTCTTAGAGAAAGTCAAATGTCCCTTATCTATCGACGAATGCGCGCTCAATAACATATTCGCCCATTTCTCCACCGCGTGTCTCAGAAAAGCCGCGAGCCTCTAAAATAGCCCTCATGTCTTTGAGCATGCCGGGGCTTCCGCACAACATAAAGCGGTCATCTTTTTTATTGGGCAAGGGCAAGTCGAGATCGAGAAATAATTTACCGCATGTCATCATCTCGGTTATACGTCCATTATTTTTAAAAGGTTCTCGGGTGACCAGCGGATAGTACCTTAGCTTTTGCGTCACTAAGTCACCAAAGTATTTATGTCCAGTTAGCTCGTGCTGAATATAGTCGCTGTAGGCCAATTCAGAGATATAGCGCACTCCATGGGCGAGAATAATAGTGTCGAATTGATCGTAAATCTCTGGGTCCTTTATAATACTTAAGAAAGGCGCTAAGCCAGTTCCTGTACCAACTAAGTAGAGATTTTTCCCCGGTAGCATGTGGTCAGTGACCAGAGTTCCGGTAGGTTTGTTACCAATCAACACTTCATCGCCAACACTTAGGTGCTGCAGTTTTGATGTTAGAGGTCCGTTTGCCACCTTAATGCTAAAAAATTCCAATTCATCTTCGTAGTTGGCACTGACGATACTATAAGCACGCATTAAGGGTTTGCCTTCATGCTCGAGGCCGATCATCACGAAATGGCCATTCTTAAACCTAAAGCCCGCATCGCGAGTTGTTTTAAAGCTAAACAAAGTCTCGTTCCAGTGGTGCACGTCGGTCACTGTTGCTGTTATTACCTTGGCCATGAATCAATCCTATCTAAAGAGGTATCCTGAAGTGGGGATAGATGGGGCGCGAAGTATAGGGAAAATTGCCCACCAGGTATAGAGCCATATAACGGGGATGCGATGTCGCTATTGGGCTAGAGCTATAGGTAAAGGCAACTCAAATCGTCCATGGCGCCGGCGTATCTCCATCTATTTCATATTTTTTTAAGGCGGCTGTTAGCTCTGAATATTCGATCATTCCCGCTCTAGCAAGTGCTTCAATAGCAGCGATAGCAATACTTTTACTATCTACTTCAAAGAATTTACGGAGTACGGCTCGTTTGTCACTGCGGCCAAAGCCGTCAGTCCCTAGGGCTACGAGGCGCCCCTCTAAATAGGGGGCGATTAATTGAGGTAATGCTCGAACATAATCTGTCGCAGCAATAATAGGAAGATCTCCGGGTAAACAGGCCTGGACATGACTGATTTTTGGAGTCTTGCTGGGTGAACGACGGTTCGTTCGTTCTATAGCTCGAGCCTCACGTTCCAGTTCAGTAAAGCTAGTCGCACTAAAAATATCACTAGCGATATTAAAATCATTAAGCAGGCTGTCGGCGGCGGCAATGACTTCATTAAGTATCGTGCCGGAGCCGATTAGGCGAACCCTTATGTCAGTTTCCTTGCCACCTCGGGTCCCCACCTGGTAGAGACCTCGTAAGACGTCGTCCTCTATACCTTTAGGCATGTTGGGTTGAGCATAATTCTCATTCATCACTGTGATGTAATAAAACTCGTCGACGTTTCGCTCCATCATCTGGCGCATTCCATGATCCATAATCAATGCTAGCTCATAGGCATAGGCAGGATCATAAGCTCGGCAATTCGGAACAGTCGAAGCGACGATGTGACTGCTGCCATCTTGATGTTGTAAACCTTCACCTGAGAGTGTTGTGCGGCCTGCAGTGGCACCTAATAAAAAGCCTCTAGCACGCTGATCGGCGGCGGCCCAGATTAGGTCGCCAACACGTTGAAATCCAAACATCGAGTAGTAAATATAAAAAGGTAAGGTGGGAGTGTCATGCACAGAGTATGAGGTTGCAGCTGCTGCCCAAGATGAAATGGCACCGGCTTCATTGATCCCTTCCTCCAATAGCTGACCATTTTTTGATTCCTTATAAAACATCATGGACTCAGAATCTTCCGGTGTATAAAGTTGGCCAAGAGGGGCATAAATACCTATTTGCCGAAACAGGTTATCCATCCCAAAAGTTCTTGCTTCATCGGCCACGATGGGAACAATTTTGGGACCTAGAGACTTGTCTTTTAACAGGGCCCCGAGCATGCGAACGGCAGCCATTGTGGTAGACATAGATTTTTTATCAGCATGCAGCGCGAACTTTGCATACTGATTAATCTGCGGGATCAACAGGGCTTCGTTATCATTGCTTGAGTCGACTTTCTGCGTCGCTTTGCGTGATGGGATATGCCCTCCAAGAGCTTGGCGACGTGCACGCATATAAATCATCTCTTCACTATCGTCGGGCGGCTTATAAAAGTTTAGAGATTCAAGATCATTGTCGCTCAGGGGTAGTGAAAACCGATCTCGAAAAGCGGTTAACGACGTCATATCAATAGTTTTGGCTTGATGAGAGGACATGCGGCTTTCCCCTGCACCGCCCATGCCAAAGCCTTTTTTAGTCTTGGCCAATATAACCGTAGGAGTGCCTTTATGAGCTTTCGCTGCAGAAAAGGCTGCATGTAACTTACGTAGGTCATGGCCGCCACGTTTTAATTTGTTGATTTCGGCATCAGTCATGTGGGCAACAAGGTCTTTGGTGTCTGGGTCGGCGTCAAAGAATTTAGCGCGATTGTAGTCTCCATCTTTAGAGCCTAAATCTTGATATTCACCGTCGACGGTTTCCGCAAAGCGGCGCAGTAAAACTTGATTAGTATCGTGGGCAAAAAGGCTGTCCCATTCAGAACCCCAAAGGACTTTAATGACGTTCCAGCCAGCGCCGATAAATAGGCTTTCTAGTTCCTGAATAATTTGCCCGTTGCCACGCACCGGGCCGTCTAGTCTTTGCAGATTACAATTGACAATAAAGGTAAGATTATCAAGCCCTTCCCGTGAGGCAAGGGTCAAGCCACTAATGGACTCAGGCTCATCCATTTCTCCGTCACCAAAAACACCCCACACATGACGTTCTGCTGTTTCTGCTAAGCCGCGGCCTTCAAGGTAACGCATATAGCGGGCTTGATAGACGGCGCTGATTGGACCAATCCCCATTGACCCTGTTGGAAATTGCCAAAAATCAGGCATTAAATACGGGTGAGGATAAGAGCAAAGCCCGTTGCCAGCGACTTCTTGTCGATAGTTTGAAAGTTGCTCTTCATCTAGGCGACCTTCTAAAAAGGCCCTAGCATAAACCCCAGGTGCAGAATGGGGCTGAAAGTAAACTAAATCGCCGCCAAAATCATCAGTTTGGGCGCGAAAGAAATGATTAAATCCGGTTTCAAAAATCTCGGCGGCAGAGGCATAACTAGCAATATGGCCACCAAGCCCGCCATAGGCTCTGTTGGCACGCATGACCATCGCCAACGCATTCCATCGGGTAATCGCGGTAATTCGTTCTTCCAGCTCTAAATTACCTGGATAGGACCCTTGTTGCTCCAATGGGATAGAGTTACGATAAGCTGAAAATGGTTGCCCGCTTGCCGTAAATCCACTATTCCTAATTACCTCCTCAAGCTGCCGAATTAGAAATTGAGCCCGCTCAACCCCTTGCACTGAAGTAACGGCCGATATGGAATCGATCCATTCTTTAGTTTCGGTAGGGTCACTATCGATCAATTTAATGCCGTAGTTTGAAAGCTTCATAAGGTTGTATTCATGGTCAAGAAAGTCAGATTGTAAGGAAGATTCTTTAGCATGTGTTGCCGTTATAGCGCTAATATGAGACTCTATAAGGCATAAATGATCATATAGAGACTACAAAGGCAGCATAATATGCCGAATAATAAGATAGATACCATAGATTTAAGAATTTTACGTGAATTACAGCAATCAGGGAAATTATCCAATGTCGATTTGGCAGGTCGCGTTGGATTGTCGCCGTCACCCTGTTTAAGCCGAGTTCGCTCGTTGGAACAGCGAGGTATCATTGATCGATATGTCGCCTTGGTGAGACCGAGCAGTGTCGGTTTATTAATTAATGTCTTTATCCAGATAACCTTAGAGCGACAGGTAGAAAGAGCGCTAGAAAGTTTTGAGGCGCAGATGCAGCGCTATCCTGAGGTCATGGAATGCTACCTAATGACCGGCAATAGTGATTATTTAATCCGTTTATTAGTGCGTGACATTGCTACTTTAGAGACGTTTATTGTGAAAAAGCTATCTACCATTGAGGGTGTTTCAAATATCCAATCTAGCTTTGCCTTAAAGCAGGTTAAATATAAAACTGAGCTACCTATTACGTCATTCTGACGAATAATGCTCAAGCTTCTTTAATGAGCAATTGTGCTGACCCATGTTTTTAAACGGCTCCCCTCATTATCGGCATTGCGATCTGCACCCTTGCAATAGAGCAAAAACAGACTAGATATGGAGCTTTAGGGATCGATATTGTGTCTAGGGTTGATGCCTGAGCATTATCATCCGATCGTTGATATGATGAGCGATGACGAGCTAGAAGGGATTCTTAAGAATATTAGTATGTCGGTTCAGCAGGCTGTGTCTAAATTGCCTTCACGCCAGCAGTTCTTATCTCATTATTGTTCCGCTAAACTTAGTTAATAGATGGAATGATCCGGTGCTTAAGGTTGTGCCTAGGAAGTTTTTGCGTAAGTATGCAACTGATCTAAACTGATGATAGGTAATCTAAAAAAGGGTCGACCAAATGAGCTTATACGATAAGTACATCTTGCCGAGTTTTTTGAACTGCGCTTGCGGATCAAAACCAATCAATTACCAACGACAAAAGGTTGTCCCTCAGGCTTCAGGGGTAATCTTAGAGGTTGGTATAGGATCTGGGCTCAATATTCCGTTTTATGATCGATCCAAAGTTGAAGAAGTTATTGGGCTTGACCCATCTCCAGAGCTTAATGCCATGGCAAAAAAGGTTGCCGATGAATATAACTTGCCCGTTGACTTTATGCTGAGTGGTGCAGAAGAGATGGCGCTGCCTAATAACTATGTAGATACGGTCTTAGTCACCTATACCATGTGCACTATTCCTGATGTTTTGAGTGCCAATAAGGAAATGCTCCGAGTTTTGAAACCTGGCGGTAAGCTTATATTCTGTGAGCACGGACTTGCACCAGATGCCAACGTATCAAAGTGGCAGAGCCGCATAGATCCTTTTTGGGGAAAGATTGCCGGTGGTTGCCATTTAAATAGAAATATCCCTGAATTAATTCGGTCTGCGGGTTTTCAGATACAGACGATGGATGAAATGTACTTACCTAGCACACCCAAATTTGCAGGTTACAATTATTGGGGAACAGCGGTCTTATAGATTGAATTTAACTTGTGTTGCGATAAGATTTTCACCACATTGATCACAGCGCACCTCGGCCTTTAAGTTTGTACCACAGGGGCGATGTTTGACCAACATCGGCTCTCCTTTTCCCGTTTGGCACCACTTATCGCCCCAATTTAAAAGCGTTATAAAATACGGGAAAAGATCTATTCCCTTGTCAGTCAGGTGATACTCATAACGTAAGGGGCTAGATTGATAGGCCTGTTGGTAAAATATACCTTCATTGACCAACAGCTTTAGTCTGTCGGAAAGAATATTAGTGGCAACGGGCAGTTCTTTGAGGAAATCATCGAATCGTTTTAGTCCGTGAAAAGCTAAAGCGATGAGGTTTGCAGTCCATCTATCGCCCAATAAATTAATAAGATTTCTGTAAAGATTCTTGCCTACCCCATTGCGCTGAGGGGCACTGGCAGAACGCCGCCGTGTCTTAGTCGCCCGCTGATCTTTGCCCGCACCTGGGCCTGGTATGAAGGACACATCTTTACAGCCAACGTCTTGATTGCAGTCATTACATTGCATAATAGGCCAAAAGACTTTTCCGCAGACGTTATGGATCAGCTCTACGGAGTCCAATTCTGGTGTGGTGAAATACTTACGCTCCCAGTTCATCGCCATAAGACCGTTATGGTATAGCTCAATCGATTTTTTGGTCATGTGATAGGTGGGGCGTTTGGGGTTGCTTTGATTTTTTCGCAAACAGTCAATGGATAGAAGCCAGTTTAGTCTGTTGCTTAACACTCCACGAGAGGCGCCAGTTGCCGACAACATATCAGTGAAGGTGTTAATTCCCCAAAGCACCTCTTGAATAATTAAAAGACACCATTTGTCCCCAATTTCATCAAGAGCACGATTTATTGAACTAGCTCTAGTGCTTAGTGTATTTTTCATAAGGGCAGTGCTCATTGGGCCTTATTTCCAAAGATCCTCGCCACGACTCCACCATGCATGGAATCCAAGGGGCACTCTATGAGGCATTTTTATTCGCGCGATAGGGCCTTGTGCAATATCTTGGGCATCCAATATATGCAGTTCCGATGTCCAAGTGTGGCTATCAGTAACTAGAGATATTATGTAGCCATGATCCTCTGCACTCTCTCGATTAGCACCCTTAACCGGAGCAAACGGGGTCTCACTGCCATAAACGCCATCCCCATAGTCCCATTGAGTGGATTGACCGGTATCATTATTATATTTCACCACGCCATTGAAACGCAGTGTATGGCCGCCTTCCTCTAGCAGTGGAATGCGCTGATGATAGGCATATTTTGATTTAACACCATTGTAGATTTGGTTGATTTTATTGAACTCTGTATTTAAATCATCGATATCGCTTTCTCTAACCTCTCCGGTGACAAGATTGAATCGCCACCGGTAGTTGTTGGCCTCCAACCGCATATAGGCAAGCATATGTGACAATGCGCCATCTTCATTTGTTGCGGTAGGCATAGGATTGGTCGATCGGCAGCCATCCATGACAACCCAATCGCCTTCTTCCCAGCAATTGGACACGTGCAAAATAAAGCAGGGCTCACATTCAAACCAGCGCACGTCGGTGGTTTGTCCATAACGCGGGATGATGCCAAAGCGGGTTGGAATATCACGATGGAAATGCAGTACACGCATATTATGGTTACGCAAAACATCTAGATCATGAAAAAAAGGCAGGTCATGGAGGATGGTGTAGTTGGCGCTGAAACCTATATCGTGAGGTAATCTTGGCCCAGGTAAATCTATCTCTACTTCATGACGAAGTGTTCCATCTGGATTAGCAACACCGTACGTCATAAAGGGTGCTTCATCACCATAATCCATAAAAATTAACTCACCGGTATTCCAATCCACATGACTATGGGCTGACATGTTCCGTCGAGTACGACCTTTAACATCGAACACACCTTGATTTTCTAAGGTGAGGGGATTCATCTCATAGGGGACGCCAGCATTATACCAAGTAGGTATGAGTTTGCCGTTAAAAACAATAACATCGGTATTACCGGTATCTTTAATGGGAAAGTCCGGCAGAGAAAAATCAAAAGGTCCCATAACACCCGGCCATACTGCCTTGTGCTCTGCTAACTCATGCTGAAGAGCTGCGGTATGAATATAGCTATTACGGTATGAGGCTTTGCCGTCTCTGATATAAACGGCATGGACCATGCCGTCGCCGTCAAAAGGGTGGTAGAGATTTTTCGGTTTAAAAACAGGATTCGGACCATTGCGATAAAACGCGCCAAATAAATCATCCGGTAGTTCACCGACAACCTCCAATTCATTAACTACAATTTCATCCGTAGTTGGTGCATAGGCACCATGAAGATAGGGGTTATCTAACTCATAAATCCAATCTTGAGTATTATCGAATTGCTGTGAAGATCCGATACATTTTTCGGTAATCTCAAAGAAACTGCTGCTCATAATGTTTAGCCTTAACTGGTCTCTGATCCAACTATGCCTCACAATGGTCTATTTATGCAAGTATGTTACTCTATTTTAGTCGGATGTTAGATAGGATATTTGCCAGCACCTGAGCAGTTGGTTAATATTTGGACATTGACTGGTCTAATTATAAAAGTAAGGCTCCAGTATATGGATAAACACTAATGTCATTTACCAATCTTCGTTTGCCAGTGATTCAGGCGCCGATGTTTTTATTGTCTGGGCCTGAAATGGTTATAGCTAGTTGCCGAGCCGGTATTATCGGATCATTTCCTTCCCCGAATGCCAGGACGATCGAAACTCTAGATCAGTGGCTAACGATCATTACTGATGAGCTTGCAGACTCTCCGCAAGCAGCCCCCTGGGCTTTAAATTTGGTGATGCACCGCTCAAATCCGCGTCGGCATAATGATTTACAACTGGCCATAAAATACTGTGCACCTATTGTTATTACCGCGCTAGGTAGCCCTGCGGAAGCGGTTGAGGCTGTGCATGCGTATGGAGGTAAGGTGTATGCCGATGTCACCACCATCGATTTTGCTCGTCGTGCGGCAGCAGCAGGTGTGGACGGTTTAGCATTGGTTTGCGCTGGTGCAGGCGGTCATACTGGGCAATTGTCACCCTTTGCATTTATTGATGAGGTAAGGCAATTTTTTGAGGGAGAGATAATTCTTTCAGGCGCTATTGGCAATGGTAGGGCTATAAGAGCTGCCCAGGTTCTTGGTGCAGATTATGTCTATATGGGCACTCGCTTCATACCCACAGAGGAGTCTCTTGCCCAGGATGGCTATAAGGCGATGGTCATAGAGGCCAGTGGTTCAGATATAATCTCCTCAGACTCAATTACCGGTGTTAAAGCCAATTGGCTCAAGGACAGTTTAATTAAAGGGGGATATGATGTTGATAATATGCCTCCGCCTGGCGCGATTGATTTTCTTGCAGCTGCTGACGATGTAAAGCGTTGGCGGGACCTATGGGCTGCCGGACAAGCTGTGGGCTCCAGTGAGAGATTACAGTCAATTGCCGAAGTGGTAGAGCAGCTGGGCCATGAATACAGGGCCTGCTTATGAAGACGTCTTCTCAACAGCGGATTGATGATTATCGCCAGCAAGGGTGGTGGGGTGATATCACCTTGCATGGCCAGTTAGAATTACAAGCGAGAGAGAATCCAGATCTGCTGGCGGTTGCTGACCAACCAAACCGCAAGGAGCTAACAGGAGATGAGCCTCGTCGTCTCAGCTATGCTGAACTTCATGCTGCGAGCACCCAAGTTTCCTGCGATCTTTTGAATAAAGGCATTGGCGCCGAAGATAGAGTTATTGTGCAACTGCCTAATATTGTCGAGCTTGTCATTTGTTATATGGCGTTCAGTAAGATTGGTGCGATCATGTCACCCGTCCCTGTGCAATATGGCAGTCATGAACTACATCGTATCTGCTCAACTATTTCACCCGTCGCAATAATTACCGTAGGTCATTTTGGCGCTCTAGACTTGGCTCAAAATGCCGCGACTATTACGCAAGATAATGTTCAACTATTAGTTTTTGGCGCTGATCTAATTTTTACCACAGAAAATCATCCAGGCAGCGACAAACAACTCAGTAATTACCAGAGAGCTCATTCCTCAGACGCTGATGATATTCTGACTATCTCCTGGACATCGGGTACCACGGGAACACCAAAAGGTGTACCAAGATCTCATAACATGTGGTTTGCGACGGCTCGATCTTGCGCCGAGGCTGGAGATTATCAGGCCGGGGACCGGTTTCTGAATATTTTTCCTTTAGTCAATATGGCATCAATCGGCGGTTTTTTGTTTCCAGCGTTATTGCTGGGATGCACTATTATTTTACATCACCCCTTAGATCCGGCACTTTATTTGGCGCAGTTACAGGATGAAAAAATCACCTTTACCATCACACCACCTGCGTTATTAAATCAGCTCGCCAAATCACCTGAGATGTGGAACCAGTTTGATTTCTCTCATTTGCGCTCGATCGGTTCTGGTTCGGCTCCTCTTGCGCCGTGGATGATCCAGGTTTTCAAGCAACAATATGATCTAGAGGTCATCAACTTTTATGGGTCTAATGAGGGTATTAGTCTGTTTTGCACGCCGTTACATACAGCTGAACCTGAGGTTAGGGCGACTATGTTTCCGAGATTGGGGTGCGGTATTGATCGCTTTGATTCCTACGCCAATGGCGCTTTGTTAAGCAAGGTGGTCGACACAGAGACCGGACAGGTCATTGTTGAATCAGGCAAGGTCGGTGAACTACTCTTTGGCGGTGCAACAGTCTTTGATGGGTACTTAGGCACTGATAACTCGGACCTTTTTAGTAACGATGGCTATTTCCATACCGGTGACTTGGTTGAGTTGTGTGGCGAGCCTCCGTTGTTCTATCGCATTGCAGGGCGTTGCAAAGATATTATCAATCGCGGTGGCATGAAAATATCACCGGTAGAAATAGATGTCTTACTTGAGGGGCTGCCATCGTCAGTTGAATCGGCGGTCTGCGCTTATCAAGATGATCTAATGGGTGAAAAAGTATGCGCCTGTGTGGTGGTCAACCCAGAGACCGATGACCTAAATTTACAGGATATAGCTAATTTTCTGCTTGATCAGGGGTTGGTCAAATTTAAGTTGCCAGAACGTATCGAATTTTTCGAAAGTTTACCTAGAAATCCTCTTGGCAAGGTTCAGCGTTTCATATTGGAAGAGCTAGTTAGTCAAAGACATTAGGAGTTTAAGTAATGAATGCACCAATCTATGTTTTGGGAGGATCCCAAACCGACTTTGCTCGCAACTGGGCGCGAGAAGGCCGCACTATTTACGATATGTTTCGAGAGTCTCTCGATCAGGCTTTGACCTCAACGGGTATTAACCCTGAGCAAATCGAGGTTGGTCATGTGGGTAATTTTGTTGGCGATTTATTTACTGGACAGGGTCTAATTGGTGGGTTCTTTGCCGAGGCGCACCCTGAATTATCCTCGATACCCACTAGCCGGCATGAAGCTGCTTGTGCCTCAGGATCGATTGCCATCCTAAGCGCGATGAGGGACATAGAAAGTGGGCATTATGATTTAGCCTGTGTTTTGGGCCTTGAATTTATGCGCAATGTAAATGGCCAAACGGGTGCTGAACACCTTGGGGCTGCAACATGGAAGGGCAGAGAGGCAAACGACTGTGAATATCCCTGGCCCTATATGTTCAGTGAAATAATTGATGAATACGATGCGCGTCACGGTATTAACTGTGATTATTTAAAATCTATTTCAAAGATAAACTTTGATAATGGTCGTCGTAACCCGAATGCTCAAACACGAAATTGGGACTTTCCACCACAAAGTTATAGCGATGATGATCAGCACAATCCAGTAATTGAAGGCAAGATTCGGAAAATGGATTGTGGCCAAATTACTGATGGCGCCGCCTGTATTTTTCTAGCCAGCGAAAAGGCTGCCAAGAACTATGCTGCTGAACATAATGTGAAGCTTGAAGACATTCCTACGATTAAGGGCTGGGGACATAGATCAGCGCCGATTAGTTTGGCCAGTAAATTAAAGTTAAGCGCCGGCAATCCCTTTATATTTCCCCATGTTAATCAAATCATGACCGACGCTTTGGGGCGAGCAGGCTTTGCTAGTATTACAGATCTTGACGGTTTAGAGACACACGATTGTTTTTCTATTACTGAATATATGGCAATAGATCATATTGGCCTTACAGCACCTGGTGAGAGCTGGAAAGCGATCGAAGAGGGTCGCATTGGGATGGACGGTGATTTTCCGATCAACCCTAGTGGAGGACTACTTGGATTAGGTCATCCGGTTGGTGCTACAGGCGTGCGAATGCTACTAGACTGTGCAAAGCAAGTGACAGGTCGGGCGGGTGATTATCAAATTGCTGGTGCAAAGAACATGGCTACTTTTAATCTGGGTGGCAGCACAACTACCTGCGTGAGTTTTATAGTGGGCGTTGACCAGTGAAACAGGCCTTTATTTATGATGCGATCAGAACGCCCAGGGGTAAGGCAAAATCCGACGGCGGATTAACAGACTTAACTCCGTTTGAGCTGTTAAAAGTACTTTATGATGCTCTTGAGCAGCGCACTCATTTGGATAAAAATCAGGTTGAGGACGTGGTGCTCGGTTGCGTAACACAGGTAGGTGAACAAGGCGGTAATATAGCAAAAGCATCATTGCTTTTTGCCGGATGGCCTGACGAGGTTCCTGGCTTAACGGTCAACCGTTACTGTTCGTCGGGGATCGATGCCATAAATATCGCCGCAATGAAAGTGATGACAGGGCAAGCGCAATGCACCATAGCCGGCGGTATAGAAATGATGTCTCGTGTGCCTATGTTGTCCGATAAGGCAACCCTATTCTCAGATTCGGTGCAGGCTTTACGTCATCGCATGCTGATGATGGGTAGTGGGGCTGATCTCATCGCGTCCCTTTTTGGTATGAGTCGACAGCAGGTCGATGGGGTTGCCTTCAACAGCCAGCAACGCGCAGCTCATGCCAGAGATCAAGGATGGTTTACCTCTATTATCCCTGTTTTCAATCCCGTTAAAGACATTATGGTCAGCGCTGACGAATGCATTAGGGAGGAAACCTCTATGGATGAACTGGCTGCATTGGAACCCTATTTTGCTGATATAGGAGCTCTAGGTGTTGACGCACTGCAGCGCCAAGAGCATCCCCAATTAGAGAGTATTAACCATGTTCACACGGCCGGAAATTCTCCCGCGATGGCCGATGCGGCGTCTCTTATCTTAATTGGCGATGGGCCCCTGTCAGAAAAGTTAGGTCAACCAGCGCGCGCCAGAATTGTTGCGGTTGCTACGGTATGTGATGATCCGTTAGAAGTGGTTTCAGGTTGTGCAAAAGCCACCGCCACATTAATGAGAAAACAAGGTCTCAATTCATCAGATATAGATCTGTTTGAACTCCATGAAGCCTTTGCTGCAACGAGTATTAAATGCCAGCGCGATTTAAGTATTAGTGATGAAAAGTTAAATGTTAATGGTGGTTGTATTGCCTTGGGTCATCCCATGGGTGCTACTGGTGGGATTATGATGGGCACCTTGATAGATGAGCTAGAGCGCAGGCAGCTCAAGACAGGTATTGTCGCCGCCAGTGGTGCTGCTGGCAGTGGCACTGCAATTTTGATCGAATGTCTGTAGTTTAAAATTTCCCTTATTTTGGTTGTGGTAGTTCTTATGAAAAAATGTATCTCTCAGATAATGTGGGCTATTTTATCTTTATCGACTATTGCTTATGCGCTCGATGGTCCTACAGTCAAAGCTTTGGATAATTTAGAGCTAAATAGAGTTTTATTTGTTGGCAATAGTTATCTTTACTACAACGACAGTTTACATAACCATGTACGTAGAATGGCAGAAGAAAAATTTCCAGAAAGAGCAGATTTATTTAAATATAAATCTTCGACTATCGGCGGTTCAAAATTAAAGCATCACGATCTTGACCATCTTTTGGATTCTCAAAATATTGGTGTAAAGAAAAACTTTGAGCTTGTTATTTTACAAGGCGGTAGTTCAGAACCTCTTTCAGAAAAGTCTAGACGCCGATTTTATCGCGAAGCCAAGAGAATGATTAAAGAAATCAGAGACAGCGGAGGCGAGGCTGCACTGTATATGACCCATGCCTATGTGAAGCCCCATAAAGCGTATTATCCAGAGATGATTAATGTTGTGGAAGATACCTACCGAAAAGCAGGGAATGACAATAAGGTACTTGTTGTACCTGTAGGTCTTGCCTTTAAAAAAGCATATCAGCAGCAACCAGACATTAAGTTACACAAAGATTTTGATGGAACTCACCCTAGTTTACTAGGCACATATTTAGCGGCTAACGTAGTGTTTGCATCAATATTTAAAAGCTCACCGATAGGTTTAAATTATAATTATTTTGATGCCGTTGCAGACGAAGACAGGCAGTTTTTACAAAAGATAGCCCAAGAAACAGTTAGTGACTTTTACGATTAGTAGTTCAAAGTAGAGCCTCAAAGGCGGGAATGCGAAGCAACAATAAAGCGGGTTCAAAAAACATGCTTCTGATTTTTGTAGTTGCTTAATGCGGAGGTCTGTATCGGATGTTAGGATTATTCTAGATCAACCGCCAGAGATACATTAGGCCAACGTTGATTGAATTCCTCAATACGTAGTAAGCGTTGCCGAAGAATTTTTTCATGTTGACCACTGTTCACCAAACTCTGGTAGCTAATGATCAACTTTTCGATCATGACTTCATCAGAGTCATTACTGGCCGCCAGATATAAACCATTGGAAATACCATCAAGTTTTAATACGGGCTTAAAGGATGAACAGTTTATATCGCCTCGACTGCAAAGCTGCATCATCCCGCCATCACTCATGGGGAATAACTCGATGCGGCCGAGTAGCGCTTTTTGTACATTTTGATAATTACTGTTCACGGGCTGGAAATTCGTGAAGCCCCTATCTTTTAGGTGCTGATGGTGAATATGCTCATTGACCACCCCGATCCTCCATTTTTTTGCATCTTCTAAACTGTTGATACTAATATCAGTTCTCGCTGTTAGGCGGAACAGATAATAAGTTACCGGTATTAATTGCCCTATCCACTGGAACTGCTCTTCTCTGCTTGCACCTCTTGCTATGGGGTAGATAAGCACATTAGTGCTAGTTTGGGCTTTTAGGTAAGCCCGTTTCCATGGTTCAAACCTCAACTGATAGTCCAGCTGAGAATCGTTCAGTAATCGCTCGATAAAGGCGGAGGCTTCTCCTCCATTGCCAGTATTATCAGCTTTTAGGGTAAAGGGAGAGGCTTCGGCCAGCAGTAATATAGGCGGTTCATCAGCCTTAATGGCCATGGACAACATGACTATTAGCATAAACGCCAAGAGTGCCTGATGGCTTACCTTTGGCTTAGAGTTTAGAGATAACATTGGGCAAGTATAAAAAGGTGTGGTCACAGAATTCAGCTAGCTGTTGAATATTAGCCTGCGATTGCGCGGCATAATTTTTACTATTTACGTCTCTCTGCTCAAGTTGGCCGGCGCTATCACCTAAGGCTATAAATCCAAAGTTTGAACAGAGTCCGGCTAAAGCGTGGGCAGATCCATTAATTAATGGGTAATCATCTAGCGAGGCCTCACAAATCTGACTTACTAGCTGAGCAGCTGAAGCCTCAGCTTCCTCATAGAGGCAACGAACTTTTTCTGCGCCGAGCGTTGCACAGTGGTCTTGCAGAATATTCATTGCAATAAATTCATTGTCATTAACAGCCTGTGTCTTATGAGTACCACCTTGAATTTCCGGAAACAAGTGTGCGATAGAGGTTGAAAGTTTGTTCATGTCTAAGGGTTTTTCGACTACCGTATTCATGCCCGCAGTTAGGCATCTTTCATGCATTTCCGCGCTAAGAATTGCGCAGCTGCCAATAATCTTCATTTGATCATATTCTGGCATCTCTCGTATCCGTTTTGTCGTTTCTATGCCGTCCATTACAGGCATATGTATATCCATAAGTACTAAGTCTATCTTTTCGCTATACAGAATATCGAGGGCTTCTTGACCATTTCCAGCCAGGAATGTTCGCCAAGACTTTTGTTCCAGCTGGCCTTTAAGTAGTTTCCTATTAATTTCGACGTCGTCAACAGCAAGAATATTTAATGATTTACGCTTAGTTTGGATTGTCACTGGGACTGTGGTCTGCTCGAATTTAGTCGGGTCGCCAGCACTGAAATTTAAATCGAACCAGAATGTACTGCCAATACCTTTTTCACTGGTGAAAGCAATGCTGCCGCCTTGCTTCTCTATAATCTCCTTGCAAATAGCTAAGCCCAAGCCCGCACCCCCATAACGTCGGGCAACCGTACTATTTTCTTGGCTGTATGGATCGAAAATCTGAGCCTGTGACTGATCAGCGATACCGATGCCTGTATCAATCACCGAAAATCTTAGATCAATAGTATCTTCATTATTGCTATCGCAACGCTCGACGGTCAGCGTAATAGAGCCTCTTTCAGTGAATTTCAGGGCGTTATTAAGAAGGTTTAGAAATACCTGGCGCAATTTTTCTGGGTCGCCACAAACCATTGGAGGTACATCATCAGCAATAATTTCATAGAGGTTAATGCCTCTCTTTTCAGCCGTTGCATTAACAGAAAATATAACGCCGTGTATCAGTCCATGTAAATTAAAGGAAATAGACTCCAGCTCAAAAATGCCTTGCTCGTATTTAGCATAATCCAGTGCAGAGCTCATCATTACTAAAAGTGATTTACTAGAATCATAGATGGCATCAACATACTCAGCCTTATCTCGGTGTCGTGGGTTGTGTTTTAGGAGTTCAGACATTCCGAGTATACCGTTCATCGGCGTTCGTATTTCATGGCTCATTATGGCCAGAAATTCTGTTTTTGCCTGACTGGCATCAATGGCTATTTGTCGTTCTACCTCAAGCTCTTTAGTGCGATCTTCAACCATTTTCTCGAGGTTTTCATGACTGTCTTTAATTTGTTGATGCTGCGTGCGGATAATCGCAAGGTGGTCATTAAAAGCCCCAATAAGGATCCCGATTTCGTCGTCTTGGTGGTTCTCTGGCATGGGAATTCGCTGTTCGGTAAGGCCCTGCTGTATCGGCTGGCTGGCCCTCAGTATTGATCGAGTAAATGTAAAATAAAATAATGATATCAGGCAGATAGTCAGCGCAAAATTCCGCAAAATGCCCGACGAGAACACTACAGCTGATCGTCTAATAAATGTATCTGCTGCCAACGTCGGATCTACTACGACTAACAATTGACCGACGGACTGGGGATAAATAACAGGATCAAGTAGAAGTTGTTCGATAGTCTGAGGCTTTCCGAAAAGCCAGCGTTTGAAGGGCGTGCTCTGGGAGGTTGAGGGTTTCTCCGCTGATCCAAGAAGACCTCCACGATCATCATAAATGGCTGCAGAAACAATAGACACATTGCTCACTAAGCCTTCACTTACTTGTTCCGCTCCATTGCTATCGAGATTGTAAGCTGCGTGAAAGGCAGCCCGATTAGCGGTAATTAATACATCATCGATGAGCTCATTGAGCTCTCCTTTTTGAGAAAAATAATCAAGATAGATCTGCCCACTACTTAAGATGATACCGATTAAAAACGCGGCTATAACTGCGGCTTTAGTTTGCCGGTAGGAAAGGCTTTTTCTGAGTGGAATTTTATAATTTGGCATCTCTCTATAATATTTTTAGTTGTAGGCTACATCTGCAACGAAAATATAACCGGTGCCGTGTGCAGTATTTATAAATTTCGGGTGAGTACGATCGTCACCGAGTTTTTTCCTTATTCTTGCGATCATGACGTCTATTGTTCTATCGGTAGGAAACCAATCACGGTGCTTCATTTGATTCATAATCTGATCTCGATTAAGCACATAGCCAGCATGCTGAATAAGCGTTGAGATCAACTGAAACTCTCCCTCAGTCAAGCGAGCTTCATTCCCATCACTATTATGTAAGGCTCGCTTACCTATATGTAGAGTCCAATCACCGAATTGGACTGTTTTGACGTCGCCAAAATTATTATTGCCAGTGCTAGACCTATATTTAACACGATCTAAAAGATTTCTAACTCTGACTGTAAGCTCTCGAGGGTTGTACGGTTTGGTGACATAATCATCGGCGCCCAATTCCAAGCCCACTATCTTATCTATGTCGTCATTCTTTTGGGTGACTAAGATAATCCCCACCCCTGACCGGCTGCGAAACTCGCGAGTTAATTCAAGACCTGTTTTCCCTGGGATTTTGATATCCATTAATATAATGTCGATCACTTTCTCAGAAAAGAGTTTTTCAGCTTGAGCGCTAGAATTGGCCTTATAGACTAAATAGTTTTCTGCCGTAAAGTAGCTGGCTAGCAAGTTAAGGCTAGCGGGTTCGTCTTCGACAATAAGTACTGCAGATTGCTTTTTCGCTTCCATAAACCCCACGATCGCCCACTATGTCTAGCACTGTTAGATGAGCAATGTCAGCTTTAGCTGGTCGGCCCATACTTGATGACTTATTTTTAGTCTAAATCAAGGGGTATAGGTTGGCAAGAAAGACTAGCCTCAGTCTTCCTAGGCTACTCTGGGGAATCGAAGTAGATTTTCACAGGGTGAGTTGGGCTCTTGTCAGGTGCACACTGTGGCGCGTGCAGCGATTCAAGCACATGAAAAAGGAAAAGCATTCACCTCGCTTTAAACACCGTTAACAACTCGTTAACAACTTAGAACAATATGTTTATGTTCTTGATGTCTAAAGTGCATGTATTCTCTAAGCCATAGAAATAATATTCAATTTATGGTGTGGGAAATTAAAACTAAGGGGAGATCGGGTATGTTTAAGTTAAGTCATATGTCAGTTGCTATTAAAACGGTTGCTGTTTTAGGCGCAATAACTGCAAGCATGGTTACTATGGGTCAAGAAGAAAAGCAATTGGAAGAGGTAGTGGTTGTAGGCTCGCAGATCAAGGGCGCAACAATTAATACGGCTCTACCAGTAAGTATTATTTCAGCAGACGACATTGACGCTCTTGGATTAGATTCAGGTGAAGAGTTGTTAGAAAATATGTCTGAAATGGGCATTAACTACTTCACTGAGGCAGAGGCTTTCTCCGGCGGAGTTAACTCTGTACGTGGTGACATTGGATCTTATAACCTAAGAAACATGGGTGTGGGTAATACACTGGTTCTTCTTAATGGCCGACGATTGGTCAATGCTGCAGGTTACCAAACAGAGCTTCTTGGTGGTGATTACGTTCCAACGCTAAGCGTTAACTCTAACTTGATTCCTACGTCAGGTATGAAAAGGGTAGAGGTTCTGAAAGACGGTGCATCTGCAATTTATGGTGCAGACGCAGTAGCCGGGGTCATTAATAATGTAATAGATACTGACTATGAAGGCTTTAGTTTTAGCACTAAGCTAACTGGCTTTGATCACTTTGAAGCCGAAGATTTAACCTTTAGCGCTAAGTTTGGTAAGGCCTTCAATGACGGCGACTCCCATCTAACGGTTCTTGTTGATTACTACGATCGTGACAGTATTAAGGCAACTGAAGATGAACGCTGGGGTGCTGGAGACCATCGTCCATTTCTACCAGACGACTCTCCCTGGAAGACCAGTACGGCTTTTAGAAATCTTTATTCTTACCAGTACGCTCAATTAGATCAATCTGGCAAAAACAGTTTTACAGACTCCAGTGGTGAGATGCAGATTTTACCAAGTGACGATGCTAAGTGTGCAGGGTCTAAAGCGCTCGATACTGGGTATGGAACCTGCTTGGTACCTGATACAACCTCTGATAATTACTACCTAAACCCAGGGTTATATCGTGATTTTCGAAGTGCGGTCGAACGGAAAAATATTTTCGCGACCTTTAATCACATGATGAATGATGATATTGAGCTTTTTACTGAGATTGGTTATTACAGCTCTTCGTCACTACGACATATTGAACCAGCTGGAACATCTTCGTCTGCACCTATCTCTATTGGCGCGGACTATTACTATACCAACCAGTTAGTCCAAGATGGTACAAATCCTCTAGCGGGCGTCGGTGCGATCAAGCTTGATGGTATGCGTAACCCCAAATATGGACGAATTGTTCATGCTGACAAAGAAACCACTCGCTTTCTTGTTGGTTTAAGGGGTACTCGTGGTGATTGGGACTGGGAGACGGCGTTTCTCCACTCTAAAGCAACCACTGATGACCTCACCGAGAACCGTATCTCTAATAACTTGCTGACTGAAGCCTTAGCTGACTCTACAGAAGCGGCTTTCAATATTTTCTCTATTAATGCAGATAATATTGAACGTGCATTGGTCGATGTTTACCGAAATGATGCAAGTGAGTTAACCTCTTTTGATTTCAAGACGAGCAACAACGATGTATTTTCACTACCAGCAGGTCCTGTCGGCATGTTGCTTGGGTTTGAATATCGCGAAGAGACTTACTCTGATGATAGAGATCCAAGATTAGACGGTACTATAAAGTACGTTGCTCAAAACGGATCAGAGTTTCCGTTTGTGTCTGATGTGTTGGGTTCTAGTCCGACTACAGATTCACGTGGAAGTAAGGATACAACCTCTATCTTTGCGGAATTTCAGATACCAGTAACAGAGACAATCGATGCCCAGTTTGCGGTTCGCCATGAGGATATTTCTGATGCTGGATCGGCTACAGTTGGTAAGTTTGCCGTTGGTTGGAATGCCACTGATTGGTTGTTACTGCGCGGTTCAATACAGACTGCCTTTAGAGCACCCAACCTGGTTCAGGTAAAT
>JABILI010000083.1 GCA_018654575.1 Porticoccaceae bacterium | reverse complement strand
TACTCACAAAATGCCGTTAGAAGACATAAACAAAGCTTTTGACTTGATGCATGAAGGGAAAAGTATTCGATCAGTGGTGGAGTTTTAAATGGTGCCAGACGCTAGCGTAGAGGAAATTGGGTCTAACCAGAGTTTCGGTGGTAGGCAGTTACGCTACCGACATTTCGTCTGCCTCAAATCTCAGTCTTCTAATATTGTTACTTAAACTCTTAGACAACTTAAATACCTTTACGGTAATGGTAGAGTTGGGTAATAAAATTAGTCACTTCTGCCAGAACAAAAAATAGTAGTAACAAATGGGATATAAAGGAAGGGGACGAATTTTCTAAAATATCATACCAACCACCACTTCCAACATACAAAAGTTGTATCAATAGAAACCATACCCCGATACTTAGAACCCAGTAACCATTTCGATAAGAAGTTAATTCAATCAGTGCATCTATTTCATCTTCTTTATTTTTTGCCCACGAATTACCTTCCACACCAGCGAACCCACGTTTTGCAATTACGAAATAAGGCAAGCCACTCACCGTTCACGGTAAAGGCCAACTTTATATAAGGGGAGTGGTCGGGCAATGAGCAGGGTAGGAAGCAATGCGTATTGGGTGGACTCCATTCTGAACTTGCTATGCGTCTTAATAGTGCGCATTACCTTTTTACAGGATAGTACTTCGTTACCAGTATCCTCCTAATCAGGTAACCCAGTTACTCGCCCGTTACTTACTGGATCTTTAGTGATGAATTATGTGATCAATTACCCATCATGGGCTGTGACGTTCAGCTCTTCTGCTAACAGGAAAAATAATTAATACCGCCAGAACGCAACCTGCCAGGGATATCCAGCCAAGTATTGATATGTTACCCAGGCCGGCGATACCAAATACTACCGGGCCAAGTGAATAAGGAATCATTAAGTAAGCATTGGTGGCTATAGCTACTCTGCCAGCTGAATCCAGGGCCGCGGCAATACCCAACACAAAAGTGACGGTAAACATATAGCAGTAGCCATAGAGAAGAATACCGATGGAATAAACGGCGAGATCACCCGACTGCGCTATTACAACCGCAGAGATTCCGCTTACCACAAATCCCAGGGCTACTGGAGTCGTTAATCTTTCGGCCTTAGCCAGGAAACCCGCTGAAATGGCACCGATGACACCTGTCAATGTCGACAGTCCCAGCAACAAACCAATCGCATCTTGTTCAATAAGCAAATTATTGGCCACTCGTTCACTAAAAGACCAGACTCCGCCCATCATCAGATAAACAATCGTCAAGGCGAGGAAAAATAGGCCAATAAGGAAAGCCGAACTGTCTTGACTACTCTGCCTTTCTGCCTGACCTGTATCTGCAAAAGATGGTTTTGGTAGCATCCAAGTCAGCGGGGAAATAAGCAGACAGATGAACGTAATAGCTATAAATAGTCCTTGTTGTCCGTTAAACGCAAGACTGTAGGGTAGAAACGTGAGCATTATTGCGAATCCTAATGAAGCTATGGCGAACACCCAGCCGTATAGTGATGCCGGTGATCTTGACGTTGCGATCACCATATTCACAACAGCCAATAAGGCTCCACTCGCGACGCCAGCCAATAAGCGGAGTATCACCAGCCCGTGATAACTGGTGGTCACCGATGAGAGGGCTTGAGCTACAATACAAAGGACAATCGCCACAGCGCTTATCCTTCTCAAATTCGAGGGTGTCAGTACCCGTGATAGTGTTAGCGCAGACACTGCGATACTGAAAATCTCCACGGTACCCAAGGCACCCGCAGACTGGGCGTTCATGCCCAAGCCATCAATGAACGCCCCAATTACAAAGGGAATGGTATAGGTGCCCATAAGCCCCAGCATCATTATTCCACCCAAATAGAGAGGAACTAAGCGATGAGGTTTAATCATTTATGTCACTACCTGTTGGGATGGAAAAGGCTGGTATTGATGCCATTCATTTAGTACCGACTTCGATTTACTGCACTTAGCATCTTCCAAGCGCGATGAATTTACTAAAGCGACGATTCTAATTGATCCAAATACCACTGCTTAAAGACAACGTTACGTGCTTCCTGTGTCGAATAGGGACCTGGTTGATAACTTTCTGAGCACACTCCCGATTGATTATCTTCGGTAATTTTCTTATCCTGCTTGAGTGTCGTGTCCCATACGTAAGCGACATTACGCGGGTCATAGTCGACATTCTCCTCGGCATCTTCATGTACCAGCCAGGTGACTTCTACATCGGTATTCATTTCATCTTGAGGAGTCCAACGAAACATGACTGCAAAATCATTACTGGCCAGAACGTAACTGAATGGGTTGAACGCCAGGGCAGTTTCTCCACCATCTGCCTGCTTGAAATCACCCATCAACTTTTTGCAAGCAGGTCTGCCGTCTATCGTTTCGGATAAGAAACCTTTATCTGAATTGATGGGATAGCGAGCCGCTTGCTGCATGCCCAGACTCAATACTCCTGCATCTATCATGTCATTCAGGTATCCCATGGCTGCAGACTCCGCTTCCCACAAATCAAGAATGGGCTGGTATGCAGCGGCGTCTTCGCCCGAGCCCGAACCTGGTCCAGCACCAACGGCCAAAAGCTGATCCTGTGGATGTACCGCGCAGTATTCCGGGTGAGCAGACTGGCAGTGATAACACTCCATGAAATTCTCCGCGACCAGTTTCCAGTTAGCCCTGGTGGGATAACGCTGCTTGACGGCAATTTTGGCGGTCGCCAATCCCTGCTGCTGGGCAAGTGGCAACATGCTTCGATAGGCTTCATCAAAATCAGGGGGGGTACCATTAGACAAGTTGATGAATATTAGCCCCTCGAACAGTCTTATATGGCACGCACGGAGACCGTATTCCTCCTTCTTGAAGTCTTCCGGCATTAACCTCGCGACTTTTAGCGTTCCGTCCAGGCTGTAAGTCCAGGCGTGATACGGGCAGGTCAATAGTTTGCGCCGACCTTCCCTTTCAAGACAGATCCGGGAACCACGATGACGGCAAACATTGTAAAATGCATTTACGCTGGCTTCGTTTTCCCTGACGATGATGATCGACTCTTTGTCTATTTCAAAAAGGAAATACTGTCCTCTCTCAGGAATACTGGATACGTGTCCTGCCAATAACCACTGCTTTCTATACACAGCTTGCATATCAGCAGTGTGAAATTCACGTGCTGAGTAGAATTCTTGCTCCAATGCCCTGCCAGGTTCCTGACGAGCAACTTTGATCAATTTTTCCAGCTCAAGGTTCGGAACCTGACTTGCGACCATGTCTTAACCCAAGTCCATTAGAAATCCATACTCAGGGTAAGACCTGCTTGTCGAGGCGCTGAATAAACCTGTTCTACAAACCCGATAAAACCCAGATCCAGGTTGTACAGAAGATATTCCTCATCGGTCAAATTCCTGACCCACGCTGATACTTCCCAGTTATCCATCGTATAAGAAGTCCTGAAGTTAAGCACGGTATATGCTTCCTGCACTGATGCGATTGAATTAGAACCTTCCATATAGTGATCATCGTTCCAATTCCCATCTAGCTGCAAAGCCAAATTACCGCCAGCCACATCCGTGTTGTACCTTACCAGCAGATTTGCACTCAAACTTGGAGCCTGCGGGAGTTCCACATCTGTGTTACCACTGCCAGGGACCACACCTGGAATGAAGTCAACTTCCGAGTCCATATAGGCCAAACCGAAATTAAAGTCCCAGTGGTCATTGGGCATATAGGCAAATTCTACTTCGCCACCCGAAGCACTGGCATCCTCATTGGTTACTTGAGGCGTACCCCCATACAGCGAGAACGCTTGGTAGTCGGAATAATCATAATAGAAAATGGAGGCGTTCAATCGACCAGTCCCATTCAGTACGGTGGTTTTGTAACCCAATTCGTAGGCCATTAGATCTTCTTCATCATGCCGAAGGTCATCCAATGTAACCGCAGAGGAGGGTGACCAGTTACCGCCCTTGATACCGCGGTTAATCGAGGCATAAATCAAGGTATCTTCTACTTGGTAGTTCAACTGCAGGCGCGTAGCCACATCACCGTAATCAATCTCATCGACTTTGGCGTGCGCGGGGTTTGCACTTGCGCCAATGGCACTTTGCAGATCAAACAAGACGGTACCATCAGGTAGTCCTGCAGCCGCGCTGAAATTGCTGGCAGTGTTAATAAATTTGATTTCCTTATCATCCTGAGACCAACGAGCACCTGCTATTACGGTTAAACTATCAGATAAATCATACTCTACTTCACTAAAAATTGACCAGTTTTCGGAACTCAGGTCAGTATCCTGAATGACGACACCGGTAGGATCACCGATAATAGCCGGTCCACCAGTGCGTGCCTGACCAACATAATCGATATCAAGCAGATAGAGGCCAGACTGCCAGCGCAAGCTCTCGGTTTCCCCTGACAAACGAAACTCATGGGATTGCTGTTCGTAATCCGCTTCGGTGGAATAAGGGAAAAACACTAATCCACCCCCAGCGTCTTCCTTATTAAACTTGTACACATCCTGAAAGGCTCCGATGTAATCCAACTGCATGCCGCTGTCAAACTCGTGACGAAGATGAAAACTCAGGACAGTGCTATCGCGATCTAAACCTGTATCAGTGACATCCGAGGCGTGTCTATGCACATCTCCGGTAATCACAGGTCCATTTTCCAGGCCAAAAAGTGTGTCCGGGTCTGCACCCGTAAATCTAACTACATAATGTCCTGAGGCGACATCATCATCCTCGGTACGCGTTGCAGAAAGATCCAAGGAGGTTCTATCCGAAATATCGATTTGCAAATTGCCGCGTAAAACAAAACCATCAGCGCCGATTGCATCGCTACCGGCGGCGGTAAATCCTGTGGGGCCGAGCACACCTGCAGCAACCCTCCCTGCTTCTACATAACCATCAGCTTGTTCCCAACGGCCAGCGATTCTGCCACGGACACTGTCACTAAGCGCTCCGCCTACGGCACCTTCCACCACGTTATTGTTTCGTTCGCCAAAGGAGGCTTTGGCATAACCATTGAACTCATCTTCGTCTGCCTTACGGGTACGAAAATGAATCAAGCCGCCAGTAGCGTTGCGGCCAAAAAGTGTACCCTGGGGGCCGCGCAATACTTCGGTAGCGGCCATGTCGAACATCTGCATGTTGACGGCGTTCATACTACCAAAGTAGATATCATCCACATACACCGCCACAGGCGCTTCCAGATTGTCCTGGAAATTGTTTTGAGAAATACCGCGTAAGTTAAAGGTAGTAAACCCCGGTGTGAACGACTGAACCTGCAAGCCAGGAATCTGTTGAATGATTTCCTGAGTGGTGTGCAAACCAAGAGCTTCGGTCTGTTCCCCACTGAGCGCAGTCACAGATATACCGACGTCCTGCGCACTCTGCCCACGCTTGGTCGCGGTGACGATAACCTCGTCAAGTACAGCGGCGTTAGCAACGTTCAACAACATGACTAACCCAGCAACAACAACAAGTTTGATTTGATGATTCACTTTGTTCTCCTTTTATCTCTTTCGAATTGAGTCATTCGACCTAATTAGGTCGGATGACCTACATTTAGTCACTTAATCCTAATTAAGTCAAGTGACAAATCTAAGAAATTGTCATATATTTCTTTTAATCACATGGAAACCCAAGAGTCAGAATGAAAAATACCACCAGCAGAACAATTACTGAAAAAACTAAAGGTGTACGCCAAGGTACGGCCACCCGGCGGGCTGGTAAAGTAACAGCCGCCAAGATCATAGTCGCCGCCAAGGAAGTACTAGAACAGGAGGATGTTTCCAGATTTACGATGCGAAATGTAGCGGAACGGGCTGAAATTAGTCTGGCCAACGTCCAGTACTACTACAAAACCCGCGGAGATCTTATCGAAGCCTTATTCGTTGAGATCGAGAAGATCTATCAACAAGCCTACGATCATCATCTCCTTACAGTTGGGACTTCTCCGACTGAACGTTTCAAAGCAGTACTGAATTTCAATTTCAACGAGATTACATCCAGTAAAACTCGTCGATTTTTCGTCCAACTCTGGGCTGTTATCGGATCATTGGACGATTTTTCCGGCGCAAAGTTTGGCCAACTTTATGCTATCGATATTGCTCAATTGAGTTTCCATATCAGTGCCCTGGTTCCGGACGAGAGCCAGGAAGAAGTAAACCGCCGGGCAACCCTGCTGGCCGCTGTCATTGAAGGCTTGATGATCGTGGGCGGCGAGCAGGATAGGAGCTCTCCTAGGACTCGCTCGCTTCTTAAATCTGCCGAAGCGCTTGCCTTCAGGATTGCTTTAGGTGACCAAGCATTTTTTCCCGAAGCTGAGCCGTCCGGCAAGGTACTTGTATCGGGATGCGAAGCCAGTTAAGAGCGCGTCTTTTCAACAGAAATTGAGAAGCGCGATAAATGAGTATAAGACGACTTCTTGGCAGATTATATTGTAATGCTAATAACCGGTAGGCCCTAAACTTGCTGCAAGAGATGCCTTAGTGGCAACCGCTATTAATGCGGATGCCGGTGCGGCTTTATGTGATGCCAGTGAGATCTCTATAAAACAGTTTATTGCGTTAAGGCGCGAGACTCTGTATCAAGAGCTTCACGAAAACGGTTTATAAGTCTGTTCTGCGTTGGCATGGTGACGCCCCCTTCACCCTGAGGTTGAGAAGTCAGTGGGTTTAGGTGATTGTTTGCGGGCGTGGGCTATATCTAGTCCAGACCACCTTGGTGCTCAGTGCCAACTAATAGGTATCTGAAAGATTATTAAACAGCCGTTCAAGTAGCGCGTTAATCTCGAGTATCTCCTGCTCACCGATGCCATTCAGGGCGCGGTCAAAAATATCCGCTGTTTCCAACAAAACTTTCTCAAGCAATGCCAGACCATTAGCTGTTATTGACACCTCAGTGACACGGGCATCCTGCTTGCTTTGTTGCACCTTCAACAGCCCTTTTTCTTGCATACTGTAAACAGTTTTCGTCACTGTCGAAAGTTTCACAGCAGAATGTTTGGATATCTCTGAAACGCTTAATGAATTGTGATCGCGGAGTAGCATACCTACGCGCCATCCTATGATAGTCAAACCCAGAGGTTTTAAAGTTTTCTCCATACGCTGGGCGTAAATATTGTCAATTAAGGCAATCCAATAGAAGGGGTACTTGCGGAAATCAAAATCCGGATGTGTGGGTTTGTAGTTATCAATCTGTGCCTTTGAGTCACTCATTTTTTTATGCCTTTTTGTTAGCCGCAAGTACTATTTAAATTGCAAATGATAGCGGTTCTGTCGCAACAGCACGGCCGGTAAATAGCTGTATTTTTAGAATATGCAACATTGCTTAAAATAAATTTACTTTACTTTTCACGTGAATAGTGAAATGGTAACACCCTGATCGATAAATGGACACCAATAAATTTGGTAGATGAGGATTCAAGATGGGACGCTATGAATTAGATAAAAAGGACTGGGGCGGAGCCGATTTTTTTGACAAATTGCTAGCTGAGATCCGCGTTAGAGCAGATGAATTTGGCCGTCAGCACTATGTTTCAGAAGATATTGTTCAGCAATTCAAGCAGATGGGTATTTATCGAGCATTTGTTCCGCGCGCCTACGGCGGCGATGAAAAATCGCCCGTTGATTTCCTGTTAGCTATTGAAGCTATCTCTCAAGCTGACGGCTCAGCTGGCTGGGTTGCCAGTTTCGGCTGTACGCACTCCTATTTGGCCGGTCTACCCATGACTGTTCTGGAAGATATTTGGAAAACCCCAGACGACGTGTTTGCCGGCGCCATGTTTCCTCTTCACTCTGCACCAGTCACAGGCAAAGGTTATATGCTAAATGGCCGTTGGAAGTGGGGCAGTGGTTGTATGGGTGCGGATAGGGTTGGTGTTGGAATCAAGCCGGAAAAGGAGGGTTCACTACCATTGATGGCGGTTATCGATCGCAAAGATGCTGAGATTGATATGCAATCCTGGGATGTGCACGGCATGGCGGGCAGCGGCAGTTTCGACTTGATCGTCAAAGATGTTGAGGTTGCCTTTGACCACTGCTTTATACGCGGTGGCAAGCTCACCCCGGAAGGCCCCTTCTTCAACTATCCCACTATAAGCATCGCGACTCAGGTATTGGCAGTTACAACACTGGGTGTTGCCCGTGCGGCAATGAATATTTTGCTGGACAGCGCGGCAACGCGTAAGTCGCCTACAGGTGCACCCGGAATTGGCGATCGCTCCTATGTGCAGATAGAAGTTGCCAGGGCAGAAGCCCGCATTCAATCCTCGCGACTGTTTTTCTATGACTCCATCGAAAATGCTTGGGAAATACTCATCCGCGGGGACAAATTAGATCCTCAGACCATCAGCATGATGCGCCTGTCCGCCACAAATTTGACGCGTGAATGCGCCGCAGCGGTAAAAACCATCTATCAGCTTTCAGGTATGGAAGCGGCCTACCATGAAAATAGCCTATCGCGCTGCTTTCGAGATGCGCATATGCCCACCCAGCACGCATTTATGGGTGAGATAACCTACCAGAATGCCGGCGCCATGATGTTTGGAAACGACCCTCTGCCCGGATATCTGTAAGACAAGTTTTGGATAAAAACTAACTATTGGAGAGCCTACAAATGGATGTGGAAATAGTGAAAAACCCAACTGATGACCTAAGAGGTTTTCGCAGAGCATTGGGTCAGTTCCCGACAGGCGTCACGGTAATAACGACTCTGGATGCCAATGGTAACCCCGTCGGTGTTACTGCGAGCAGTTTCAACTCTGTGTCCATAGACCCGCCATTGATTCTCTGGAGTGTTGCCAAAACGGCCTACAGTGCGACCGTATTTGAACAGGCCGACAACTTTGTCGTCAATGTGCTTGGCAAGCAACAGGTTGCAATCTCAAATGCCTGCGCGAGACAGGGAGAAGATAAATTCTCTGCAATCGATTACCGAGCGGGCATTGGTCAATGCCCGGTTTTATCCGGAGCGGCCGCCTATTTTGGCTGTAAAACCTGGAATCTGTATGACGGCGGCGATCACATTATTGTGGTTGGCGAAGTGATTGAATACAGCTACAGCGACTCGGTTATGCCGCTGGTATTTGCCCGTGGAAGCTACGCGGTATCGCCGCCGCAGTCTGTGATCACCAAAGAAGCGACAGCGCAACTTCCCGAAGACGGTTTTCTGCCCAATTATCTGCTCTACCAACTGTATCGTGCATACAGCTGTTACTCGGGCGAGCTCTATCCGCTGCTTAGAAATGAATTTGGAATCTCTCCGGAAGAGTGGCGAGTACTGACGGCGCTCTCGGATGTCGACTCGATCGGCATCAGTCAGCTGGCCGCTCTGGTAATGCAGCCTGAAGAAGACTGTCGCTACAGCCTGCAGCGACTCGCCGAGCGCGACTACCTTGTTATTGAATCCGATGAAGTGATTCGCATCAATCGGTCTAGCTCCGATATTGCCGAGCGCCTGTTTGTATTTGCGAAAAACCATGAACAAACCGTGCTGAATAGCCTCGATAAGGAGCAGCGGCAAATGCTGGGTTCCAGTTTAAAGGCCATGGTTTCCGGCTTTGGATGCTAATAAGCCCCAAGGACAGATTGCAATCTATCAAAATGGTGAAAAAAATGACTGAGAATGCGGCGCGTGATGCTGATAAAGAAAAGCTTTCCAGAAGAAAGATGGCCTTGGGTCGAAACTGGGACGCCTGGCCGGACTACGAAGCGGCCGAAGCCGGACTGCATGACTACTGGTACCCGGTTCTCTGGGGTCGCAAAGTCAAGAAAAAACCGGTTGCGGTCAGACTCTGTGGCAAAAATCTATTTGTTATGCGTGATCAAGACGGCAATATTCGAGCCCTACACGATCGCTGCCCCCATCGAGGGGTAAAAATATCCTTGGGTAAACAATGGTGGCCGGGTACCATCAGTTGCCCCTATCACGGCTGGACATTTGATCTAAAAACCGGTGACGTTGCGGCGGTAATCACCGACGGCCCCGACAGCCGTATATGTGGCAATGCTGCTGTGCAAACCTATCCCGCGCGCGAACGCCACGGTTTAATCTGGATTTATATGGGGCTGGGCAAACCCCATGCACTCGAAGATCAACTGCCCGAAGAGCTGATTAATCCACCCAAGTATGCTCTGGGCGGCCGAATTGAAGATCGCAGTGGTAATTGGCGTTTTTACGCTGAAAATGGCTTCGATGAGGGGCACGCAAAATACTTGCACCGCACCTCCATCTGGCGTATTTTTAAGGTGATGCCAACCTGGAACAAAATTCACATCAAAAAGCAGGGGCGTTGGCTGTACAGGGTTGAGGATGAACGCTACTGGGAGGCCGAATTCCCCGGTGTCGGCAAATGGACCAACAAGCGTTGGTGGAAAATTATGCCCAAGCACAAACAAGGAAAATTTCTGGGCAATACTGGCGGCGCCAAACGCAATAACCCCTATATTGAATCGCGCAATTTTCCCGGTTTTGCCTCCCTGTCGATGCCCGGCGTATTGCGTATTGTCTATCCAAGCTTCATTCACTATGAATTTTATGTGCCCATTGATGCCAACCACACCAAGTATGTGGGCCTGATGTTCCAGTTTAAAGGAGGCTTATCCAAATGGTTGTTCTATCTCTGGTATCTCGGCGGAATCCGTTGGATGTTCCATGGCAACTTCTCCGGTCAAGATCACTGGATGGTGGCGGAAACCAATGCCCCCCCAGAGCGGCTCTATCGCCCAGATGTTTCCTTGATGGAATGGCGCAAGCTGTTCTCCCAGCCACACCCTATTCGCGGTGATGAGCTGGACGACGATAATCCAGAGCAGCCGGTTCGCGTTCTGAGCGGAGGCGAAAAACCATGATTGGCCCGACACCGAAACCAGTTGCAACTGGTTTAAAGCCTATTGCTGAAGTTAATGGAGGACAAGCAAGATGAACCTAATACCGAACCCAGCCCCCGAGGGTCGCTATGTGCAGGCGGGCAGTAACAGTTACTACCTAATTGAAATGGGAGCGGGAGATCCGGTTTTCTTGCTTCACGGCGGTGGCCCCGGCTGTACATCTTGGTCGGATTTTGGTTTGGTAGCGCCTATGTTTGCCGAAAATCGTCGCTGTCTTATGCCCGATTTATTGCAGTACGGCAAATCCGACAAATCCCGAATTGAAGGTCCCATGTGGGATCACCACGCGCGCTCCATGGCTGAACTGATGGATGCGCTGGAGATTGAACGCGCCGATTTTGTCTGCAACTCCTGGGGCGGCACCATTGCACTCTGCTTTGTGGCCACCTACCCACAGCGAGCTCGTTCGCTCACTGTGACCGGCTCTATGCCAGTTTTTTACGGCCCCTTGGCGCCGCTGCCCGAAGGTGGGCGCCGCGGTCGCAATGCCCGCGATCTCTACTACGGTGGTCAAGGTCCCAGCAAGGAGAAAATGCGCGCACTTATTGCCCGTTTGGAATGGTATAACCCAGGCCTATTGCCAGATGAAACGGTCGCAATGCGCTATCTGCAGAGTTTGGATGCCGAAGAAATGCGCCTGGCAGCCAGCTCCGATAGCCCGCGCGGCGACTGGCAAGACTTAACTGAGGAGCTCGGCAAGGTACAGTGCCCAACGCTATTCTGCTGGGGCTTGCAAGACGACTTCCTTACCCCCGATTACCCGCTAATGCTCACGCGCATGGTACAGCGTGGTCAATTGCACGTGCTCGATGCCAGCTCCCATCATTTGCAGGAAGAGCGTCCAGAGCACTACTTCCATATTGTGCGATCCTTTCTCGATCAACCCGAACCCGAGGACATAATCCATGAATCCATTTAGTTATTTAGGTGACCTATTTCGAGATTTTTTAATTTGTTCGACCGGAACCTGGATTGGTTCCTGTAGTGACGATACTGCAGTTGAGACTGAAACCATTGACTCAGAATCTTGATTTTAATTGCCATTTTGATCGGGCATCGGCACTAATTAGTCGCGATAGTCTGGTCTCAATTTTGCAAAAACTCGTCGATGTAGCTTCCCCCACGGGAGAGGAGGCCGAGCTCGCGCGTGATATTACCGCTATGCTCAACGATTTTGATTTGTGCGGCTTAGAGCAAAAGATCGACGGCAAACAATCCAATGCAATCGGCAAAATTGCCGGTAAGCACTCGGATTCAGGCAATAACCTACTGCTGTACGCGCCCATCGATACCGTGACCTCCTCAAGTGCTGAAGAAGACTTGCCCTGGCTGGCAGCGGAACTACCCGCAGCAGCGCGGGCCAAAAGCCGTTTTGACGGCAAGCACCTATTTGGTCTAGGAGCGTCCAACCCAAAGGGACACGCCGCCTGCATTATTGAAGCGGCGAGAACCCTGCGCGCAGCGGGTATCGCTCTGAATTCAGATTTACTACTGGGTTTTGGTGCCGGCGGTATGCCAACCAATGCAAGGGCGACTGGTTTGAGTGCCGGTCACGGTATCGGCTGTCAACGTATGCTGGAACTTGGTTCAAAACAGGGTTTTCAGCCGGACTCTGCCCTAATTGCCAAATCTGGGTGGGCTGTGTCGTGGCAAGAAGTGGGTCTAATCTGGTTTGAGGTCAGCGTTGAGGGTGCTCACAACTATGTGGGCTCACGCCACCTGATGCCCTATAAAAATCCAATTCTGGACGCCGCCGCGTTAATGCAAAAACTGGATATCTGGCTCCAAGCATGGCCTGAAAAACATCGATCTGGGTTAGTCGCCCCTCAGGGCGTTATTGCCTTTATTGAATCCGGTTGGCAGCGTATGCCGGCTTTTACTCCGGCACTCTGTCGCTTCCGTGTCGACCTGCGTCTCAGCCCGAAAACCACCCCTGATGAAGCCGAACAGCAATTTGCCGCGGCACTAAAATTGATTAGTGAAGAATTGGGTATAACGGCTCACTACAAACGTTTGATTGCCATTCCTGGCACCACAACAGACGCCCAGCAAGCCATTATTCAAACCAGTATTCAATCTTGGGAGGCGGTGACCAATAAACAACACCAGCCGATAACGTCTACCTCCGGAGCCACTGATGCCAATATATTGCGCGCCCATGGCCTGCCCACTGCCAGAGTAGGTCTGCCCAAGGCCAATCTAGCGAATATGGATTTTCAACTCGGTATGAATGCCGTATCTCTGGATGACCTCTATCAATTTACCCAGCTGCTTATCCATATTGCTCTGAGTGTTTGTGGTATTTCGCAGCAGGAGGTTTTAGATGGCTAAGATTGTTTTGGGTATTGGTGCCTCTCATACCACATTGATGAACACCCAGTGGGACAAGGTCGATCACCTACAGCGCGCTCACCAGTTCAGAGATGCATTGATCGAAAGTGCCGCGATTCTAGATGCGGCGAAACCCGATGCAGTTGTCATTATTGGTTCCAATCACTTTCGCGGTTATTGGCTGGATATGATGCCCGCATTTTCCATTGGCGTTGGTGAATTGCACTGTGCTGGGGAACACGGCACGCCGTTCGGATCACAAAAAGTCGATAAAAAAGCGGCACTGGCTATTTGCAATCAGATAATAGCCGATGATTTCGATATAGCCTTCTCCACCAAGCTATCGGTGGATCACGGTATTAGTCATGCCATACAGTGGATAGTCGGCGAAGATAAACTGCCAGTGATACCTGTGGTGGTCAATTGCTTTGCGCCGCCATTGCCAAGCCTAAAAAGATGCCTGCAATTTGGCGAATCCTTGGCTCAGGCCATCGAAACTCTTCCAGATGGGATGCGCGTGGCGGTTATTGCCACAGGCGGACTATCTCATCAGCTGCCCTTTCCAGATTGGCGCAAGCCCGAATCTGCCAACGACGAATTTTTAGTCGATTCATGGAAAGAAGGTCGCGACAACTGGAGCGAATACGAAGTGCGCCGCAGGCAGATTATTGTCAACGCGCCGCCGCAACTTAACGAGGCATTCGATTTGCGCGTTCTCGAACAAATAGAAGCTGGAACACTGGGGCAATTTGCCAATCAAATTAGTAACGACCAACTCGTTTCTCTGGCGGGTAACGGCGCCAATGAAGTCCGAGCATGGCTGATGATGTCGGCTGCACTCGGACACCAATCCGGAGAAAAACTCTGCTACTCCGCCATGCCAGAATGGTTAACAGGCATGGCTGTAGCGGTAATTTCCCCGCCTGAATAAATCAATTAATGAAGGAGTATAAGATATGTCTATTTGGACCGATTTAACAGATATTGACTTTCGTCTCGACTGGATCAATGCCGGTGGCGTAAAAACCCGAGCGTTGATTGCCGGTGAGGGCGAAGACGTCATCTTTATGCACGGCACCAGTGGTCATCTGGAGGCGTTTTGTCGCAATATTGTGCCGCACGTCAAAGCGGGATTTAAATGCCACGCTATTGATGCCCTTGGCCATGGCTACACAGATAAACCAGATTCCAATTATGAGATCCCCAAGTACGGCAAGCATGTGCTCGACTATATGGATGCTCAGGGTATTAAAAAGGCACATTTCGCCGGTGAATCCCTAGGTGGTTGGATCGCGGGTTGGCTGGCAATTCATCATCCCAGGCGCGTGAAATCCCTACAGCTAATTGCAGCCGGCGGCACCAAGGCCAATCCGGAAATTATGCAGCGCATCAAGGAAAGCACCACAAAAGCGGTCAAATCAGACGATATTGGACTAACGCGCAAGCGCTTACATCTGCTGATGTTCGATGGGGAAAAGAATGTTAGCGAAGAGTTAGTGCAGGTTCGACACGCTATTTATCACCAGCCCAATTTTGTGAAAAACATTCATAACCTACTCTGTATGCAAGAAATGCCAATACGCCAGCGCAACCTTTTAAGACCAGAAGATCTGGCGAAAATAACCGCGCCTACTTTGGTTATTTGGGGAAGAGAAAACCCCTTTGGTGATGTTCCCGAAGCACACAAAATGCACAAAGATATTGCCGGTTCGCGCCTAGAGCTTTTTGAAGAATGTGGACACTGGCCGCAGCACGAGCGCCCCGAACTTTACAATCCACTGGCTATTGCCTTTCTCAATGAGCACAGCGGTTAGAAAACCCCATTAAGTGGATAGGATATAGATGCAACTGGTAAAACTCATTGGTGGTATTACCAAGTGTTCTATATTCTTTTCATCGAATTAGATGATTTAAACTTGTTTAAATAGCTTTTATTCTGGCCGCATACTTTATTGTATGGCTTATGTAATTTAGACGGTTAATTAACTCAACTAAACCAAACTAAACACTAAGCTCTAATAGAATAAGCAGGGAATTTTAGCGAATACACTCTAGGGAAAAGGAGAATATATCATGATTATTAAAGGTAAGTTTTACGGAAAAATAAGTCTGTTCTGCGTTGGCATGGTGACGCCCCCTTCACCCTGAGGTTGAGAAGTCAGTGGGTTTAGGTGATTGTTTGCGGGCGTGGGCTATATCTAGTCCAGACCACCTTGGTGACGATAAGGGCAAGAATAATGTAGACCGGTGCGGTTAGCATGGCCAAGACAGATTCCCCAGTCGATAAATCCACGGTGCCGTCGGGCAGGAGTTGACCAAGGGCTGTTTGATAGGGGATGACATAATACTTAATCAACAACAGTGGCATCACACAGCCATAGATAACTAAAAATGCCGGTGCCCACAGGGTTGTTTTGGTTTTTTGTAGATCATAATCGACATCTGGTGTGCGGTGGAGGTGCTCGCGGTACTCTGCCTCTTGCGTGGTGACATTGCCTCTTCTAGATATAAAGATAATCGTTAAGAGGCTAATGCTTGCGCCAATCAGGGCCGGATTAAAATAGCTGGGCAGGCTTATTAGCCCCATGTATTCGAGTGACGCGGGTATCACGTTGCCAAAAAATCCGCTCAAAATTCCCCAAAAAGCAGCATCAGCTGTAATGGATTTACTCCAGATACTCATGAAGCCAACCGGGCCCCAGGACGATGCGAAAACGGTACCGATGAACATCATGAGCCAAAACACATTAGGCGGAAAAATAAAACACAGCACCAGCACAGCCGCGCCGGTGGTAAACATGGCAATACGAGAGGCTCTCAGTGTCAATGCTTGCTTACGCACCACAATGTCATTGCTGACACTAAAGCCGATCAGAGACAAAAAAGTTGATGCAGAAGACAGTGCGGCAGCCATAATGCCAGCCAGCAAAAGTGCCCCTAGAAAAGTTGGTACCAGGTTCTTGGCGGCCCAAATCATAACGGTTTCAGATGGCGAAATATTCGGGTTAGCTAGGTTGATAAATCCGCCGACACCGTAAATAAGTATCTGCATTAGTGCCACAGCGATACAAGCATAGACCGCTGCGCGGATAACGACATGCTCGTCTCGCGCCATCAAGTGCCGGCTCGATTGCCAAGGACCCACGGCATAAACGAAGCCCCAGGACATATCTACGATTAAAGTCCAAATGAGATAATCCCTTGGGGTTGGCCACTCAGTGCCGGCGCCAACGGTGCCGTGCCAGGCAGTAATATCAGGTTTGCTCTTGACCAGTGTTAAGTCTTCAACGGCTTGCGCAACGCCTCCCATTCCATCGACAACATAAAAGACAAAAAACACAGTGGCGAAGCAAAACAACAGAAACATTAAGGTGTCGGTAATGATCACGCCCTTAGAACCGGCGTACATGGTGAATAGGGTATAACTGAGCCAAGCTAGCACTATGCCTTCGAAATAACCCAGGCCGGTTAGTTCAGACAATAAGATCGCTGCACCCTGGGTGACCACAAGCAAGTAACCGCCCAGACCAACAATGATCGTCATGCCTGCCGCCTGTTGAACCCGGTGACTGTTAAAACGCTGACCAAAGAAGTCGGCCACGGTTGTTGCGCGACTGCGCCGCAAAAAAGTGCCAAAAAATAGCGCGCCATAAACGTAACCAATCACAGCGATCCCCGGCATTAATATGTAGGGACCTAATTGACCGTCATAGGTAAATCCAGCTTCGCCGAGAAAAATCGAGGTACTGAAAACACTAGCGACCAGTGTGCCAACAATCAGTAATGTGGGTGCCCGCCGTCCGGCGACAAAGTAATCATCTAGCTTTCTAACGCTGCGCCCAGCATATATGCCAACGCCGATAAAGATAACCACGCTGATCGCTATCGTAAGGGTATAAATATCCAAGATAGCTACTCCGTAGTGATGTTAGTACGCGCTAATCGTGCCAACGCTTATTGGCGGTACTATTAACACTAGTTTTGCAAGAACCCAGTTGACTGTCAACAGCTTCACTAGTGTTGCTATTGGTTCCAAGGTTAAAGATGTTAATTGGAAAAACGCGACTGATACTCTTTAGTTGACATCAATAGGATCGCCGGCGCTGGTTATCTGTGTGCGTATAAATTCTACCTCGGATAATCGATAGGGACTACCGTCTGCCTCAAGAAGATCATGGTGCCAAGGGTCTGGTTCGTCTGAGAAAAGTCCATCCCAAAAACGGATAACAGACACCCACGATCGCCAAGGATAAATAGTTTGTGTTTTTCCCGACACAAAGCCCCAGTGCATTGCACCAATATTTTTTGAGGCAAACAGCGGCATAAGACTCTCAAACGTACTATCACGACCTCGAGCGAGATACTCGGTGCATATCATAGGTCTCTCAAACACCTCTAGCGCTTGGATGGCTTTGTCAGTGTTCGCGGCATTTTCGTAGGAATGAAAGCTAATGATGTCAGAGTTTTGCAGCATAAAGTCAAACAGAGCGGCGCCATCATCACCTTTATCGGCTCCCCTCCAGCGTCCGTTTTTCAATCGCCAGACGCCCGACGTCAGAGGCTGGGTCGGGTTCTCGTCTCTCGCCCAAGCAAACGCCTTTGCTAGCAAATTTAGAGAATACTTGGGCTTTTCATTCACTTCTACACTGCCATAAGCAATAGCATTGAGGTTTCCAGGTTCATTGTAAAGGTCCCAGATGGCAATACGATTATCTTGCCCGTATCGGGATAAAATGCCTCTCACATAAAACTCTAGCTCGTCGTGCCGATTAAGATCCCTCAAGATGGCTGCGCCAGGTGACTGAACCCATCCTGAGTTGTGCACGCCTGGCCTTGGCAGAGGCTGCGGACCTAATTGTGGCAGTGGGTTCCACACATCATCAAAAAGCACAAACATTACGTCTATGTTATTTGCGTCAGCAATGGCCAGGAACTTATCGATACGTTTAGTAAAGGTTTCGGCGTCCTCCTGCCAGAGTAAGTGGTGCAAGAAGACACGCGCCATAGTGAACCCGATGTCTGCCGCCCAACCAAGCTCTTGATCGATGACCACCGGATCGAAGGTGTCTTCTTGCCACATTTCAAGCTGATTAATGGCAGAGCGGGGCGCATAATTAAAGCCAACGATCCAGGGAAATTGGGCTGACCATTCAGCCGCCTGTGCTGGTGTCCATTGTTGTTCCTCAACTGATGACAACGCCTGAGTCTGCACTGAAGTCCAGAGCAACAGCCCAATAAGCGGCAAAGTCGATGCTCTGCACATACCCCAAAGACCTCGTGAATAATTAACAGTCAGTGGCCTTAAGAATTTTGAGTTTATGACTCTATCCATCGGTCTACTTTAACCTATCTTAGTCACTAAATTGTGCCTGTCTGGTGCTTAGGCAGGTAAATCTTCGCTCGTTAGTTAACATCAGGTAAACTAATGCATATGCCCGAAAAAGCCAATATCATATTTTGTTCACGCAGCCATGTCGGTAAAGTTAGGCGTAACAATGAAGATTTTCTGCAGATTCACCAAGATCGACTAATCGCCGCAATCGCCGATGGCATAGGTGGCGATGACTTTGGTGAGGTTGCTAGCCAAATTGCTGTTGACGCCAGCGTAGAATATTTATCTAACGCTAATATCGACACGCTGGATCAAAAGCCGGCACAGGAACTTGGCAACGCTATAAAGTATGCCAATGAAGCCATTATTGCTATCCAGCGCAACGAAAAAAAATACCGCAACATGGGGTCAACGCTCAGTTGTTTTTGGATTACTGGTAAACAGCTGCACTTTTCATGGGTGGGTGATTCTAGAATTTATCTCATTCGACCATCAGCTAATAAAATCACCATGTTGACCAAAGACCATACGCTTGATCGAGATAAAATTGATGCGGCTTTGGCGCCTGATTTATACAGACGTGCTCCCAGCATTTTGACTCAAAAAGTTGGCAGCATATTGTTACTTAAACCTGACACAGGCAGTGTTGAGCTGGAAAATGACGATATTGTGCTTGCCTGCACTGACGGCTTATCTGACCACGTTAAAAGCGAGCTAATGCTGGAGTATGCCGCCAAGTTCGGCGATAACCTAGAGTCCTACGCCAACCTATTGCTCGATCGAGTTTTGGATTGTGGCGGCCAAGACAATGTGTCTTTTATCTTGGCGCAGGTCAAACCCTAACAGGGATAAAACACCCACCATTATTGTTTCAACAGGCGAATCAACTCACCGCTGGTTAGCACACGGTTGTCTCGGTCTTTTTGCAAGCATTGCATGACCGTTTTCTCTAGAACGTTGGAGATAGGCATAGAGGCTAGTTCAGATGGCAGCTGTGGTTCGTCATTTAGCGTGCTGGCTATTAGCTTGTCCATGGTGTCACCCGAGGCCGGCGTGTTACCGGTGATGGCTTCGTACAACAGAACGCCGAGACTGTAGATATCAGTTCTACCATCAATATCTGGTGCTTTTTTTATTTGCTCTGGTGACATGTAAGAGATGGTCCCTTGTAGCTTCTGAAAGCCAGTCATGCTTTGTGCCTTTGCTGCAGATTGAGGGTCAATGTCATCAATCTCTGACTCATGTCCCTCTTCACTTCTAACTTTGGCTAACCCCCAATCCAACAGAAGAACTTCGCCAAATGGCCCTATTAAAATATTCTCGGGTTTAATATCTCGATGCACCACTCCATGGGTATGCGCGTACTCTAAGGCATGAGCTACCTGAATCACAATATCAAGTAATTGGGTGATGTCGTAACGTTCACGATAGTTAATAATTTCACGAAAAGTATAACCATGGACTAGTTTCATCGTGAAGTAACAATGTCCTTGACGATCGCGACCCAGCTCATAGGTTGGCATCGTGTTCGGATGCTGCAACATAGCCGATACACGGGCTTCGCGTAGAAGTCTTTTTTGTTCAATAGGATCGTCTGCAAAGGCGGGCAATAATGATTTATAGCAAACCACACGACCCAAATGCATATCCTTACAAGATCGAATTAATGACTTGCCACCCTTAGCTATGGTTTTGAAATAAGCGTAACGCAAATTTGGATCTAAGGTTTTCACCAAATCTTTGTCAGTTTGCTCTAAATACAATGTCGGGTAGTCAGCTTGCCTAAACTTTGGAAACTCACTCATCATTAACTCAATTAGTAAGGGGTTAGACGGGTATTCTTAGAGGGTATCGTTAAGCGTTCGGCGGGTCAAACCTGAGATGCTGATTAAAGCGTCCCTAGAATAGTCGATAACGTTTGCCTCGCGGCAAAGGCACTTTGTGTTCTGAAGGCAACGTACAAATTCTGTTCATATAGGTGGTGCTGCCATCGGCATATTCCCAGACTAATTGTTCGCCTTTTCTATATCGATTAACCACCACTGGGCCCCACCCAAAGGCATGGAAGTCCAACACGCCATTGTTCCAGATCATGCTGGCAGACGTGCGCATGCAGTATTCTTTGTCACCAGCGACAAACAACACAGAGCCTTCAGTATCATTGGTGTTTAGTCCGGCGGTGCTGTTTGGCCCATAATCATGAATAAGGCCGTTGGATGTCACGACAGTGCGGTTCCCACACTGCTCTACACGCTCAATATGGCCGGTATGACCACCCCCTACGCCAAGCCATAGACCACGAATATCATCCGCTTGTTCGGGAAGAGGTTCGGTACATTGTGCTAATACTGGCAGTGGGAAATGAGTGTATCCACAGCCAGGGGTATTTCCTTTAGGGATCTCCGCGGCCATTTTGGCGCTACTGTTTAGTTCAGGCAGGTTACAATAATTTATGGTACTTCCATCGCCCGCTAATGTTACTGGGTCAATGGTCAGTGGCGGTCGATTAGAGAAATAACCGAGCCAAAAAAGGGCCAGCGCTAAGACTAAAGGCACGGCGACCAACCCCAGGAATACTCGTTTTATCATCTGTGATGCCTTCTTTTATCGCTCATAGTTACTTCCCGGGACTTTTACATTGGTAGCAGGATCCTGATAATTAAAAGCCTTGATAACTTACAAAATCGGCATTGTCAGCCCGCACAGAGCGTACCTGGTTTGCAGCAAAACTGTCATCGGGATAGCCCATAGCGATGCAGATCATAATACTTTGGTCATCAGGGATCTTGGCATGTTCCCGAACAACATCAGACTGCATAATGCCCTGGCCGTTAATAACGCACCCGATACCTCGCTCCCATGCTGCAAGAACAATACCATAGGCAAGAGACCCTAGCCCAAAATGACTAATGGCTGCGGGCTCAAGACTTTTGTCATAGGTCAGGACTAGGGATACTGGGGCATCAAATTGCCGAAAGCCTCTTAGCATCCAGTCCATGCGTTTTTCCTTATCGTCGCGCTCGATACCCATAACCTCAAACAGCTGAATGGCAACATCGATTTGCCGCCGGCGATGTTCACCCTCATAGTCTTCTTTATAAGGGAAATCACGCACATGAGGTTTTCCAGCCATGGTGTTTTTGGTATTGCCCTCACGAATCTTATCGAGCACCTCACCTGCTACAGCATGAACATACCAGGTTTGGGTATTGTAGGAAGATGGGGCCCATTTTGCTGTATTGATAATGTCTTCAATGACATCTTTTGGGACTGCTTTTTTTTGAAAACCACGGGTACTCTTTCGTGACTGTGCAAACGCTGTAAAGTCCATAACACTCCCTAAAATTTAGACGAACTTGCTTAAAATAATATGGCACAATATATGCCATTTTATTTCTAATGTCTATATTAGACTAGAGATGTAACGGTAAAAAGAGCTAACGATAAGAGGGCAAAGGTAGGCACTTAAAGGGCGCTACTTTAAGTGCCGACTATTAGGATCTGAAGGACGAAACCAGTATTACTTTAAAACGTCATCTCAGGGACATGATCCGGCACGACAAGCTCTCCATCGGTAAGGTTGATAATCTCGTCAACACTTACCCCGGGGGCCCGTTCACGTAAAATAAACTTACCATCTTCGATGTCCATCAGAGCGAGGTCGGTTAGTACGCGTCTTATACAGCCTTTACCTGTGAGTGGCAGGGTGCATTCAGACAACAGTTTAGACTGCCCAGATTTTGATGCGTGGGTCATGGTGACAATAATATTGTCAGCACCTGCAACCAAATCCATTGCGCCACCCATGCCTTTAATCAGTTTACCGGGAATCATCCAGGACGCTATATTACCTTGGCAGTCCACCTCAAAGGCGCCCAATACGGTAAGGTCAACATGACCTCCGCGAATCATGCCGAAAGACTCGGCAGATGAAAATATAGCAGCACCCTCAACCATGGTGACCGTTTGCTTGCCAGCATTAATAAGATCTGCATCAATCTCTTCTTCTAGCGGAAATGGGCCCATGCCGAGTAATCCATTTTCTGATTGCAGCACCACCTGCATATCATTGGGGATGTAATTGGCCGCCAAGGTAGGAATCCCTATCCCAAGGTTGACGTAGTAGCCGTCCTGAAACTCTTGGGCGACGCGTTGAGCCAGTTGTTCGCGGGTCAAAGCCATGTCAAGTTTCCTTATGCGGTACGCACTGTGCGCTGTTCAATGGTTTTTTCGAATGTGCCCTTGATCAGGCGATTAACATAGATACCCGGCAGATGGATCTCATCAGGGTCGAGTTGACCTACCTCAACAATTTCTTCCACTTCTACAACCGAAATTTTACCGGCGGTAATTGCCATTGGGTTAAAGTTGCGAGCGGTCTTGCGAAACATTAGATTGCCGTGACGGTCCGCTTTCCATGCTTTGGCAATGGAAAAGTCACCGCTGAGTGCCTCTTCTAGGATGTAGTGGCGACCATCAAACTCTCTCATTTCTTTGCCTTCACCAACGGGTGTGCCGTAGCCAGTAGCGGTATAAAAGGCAGGGATGCCGGCACCTCCGGCGCGCATTTTCTCAGCCAGCGTACCCTGTGGTGTAAGCTCTACTTCTAATTCACCGCTCATCATCTGCGCTTCAAATAAGGCGTTCTCGCCAACATAGGAGGCGATCATTTTCTTGATCTGTTTATCTTCTAGGAGTATGCCAAGACCGAAGCCATCAACACCCGCATTGTTAGAGGCAATGGTCAGACCTTTTGTGCCTTTGCGCTTTATTTCTTTAATGAGGTTCTCTGGTATTCCACACAGACCGAATCCTCCGGCGATGATGGTCATATCGTCTTCAAGGCCAGCTAAGGCCTCTTCGTAGCTGGTTACCACCTTGTCAAATCCGGACACAGTACACTCCTACTATTTATATTTTTTAGGTAAGGATTACTCAGAATGCTAGAAAAGATTATATTTAACAAGTTGTAATTTTATATTAATTAATAAGGTTAAACTATTAAGCCTTCCAGCGATTCGAGTACTTTGTCACCGAATTCAGATGTACTCAATAAGGTGTTACCTGAACTAGCGCTAGATAAATCTCCCGTCGAAAACCCTGCTTGAAAGACGCTTTGCATCGCCTGCCAAACGGCTTTTGCTTCTTCGGTCATACCGAAACTCATGTCGAGCATCAATGCAACGGAACCAATCATCGAATAGGGGTTGGCAAGATTTTTACCGGCAATATCAGGAGCAGACCCGTGCGATGGCTCGTAATACGCTTTGTCCGGACCTATACAAGCAGAAGGCATTAAGCCCAGCGAGCCCAAAATTCCACCGGCCTGATCACTTAAAATATCACCAAACATATTTTCCATGACCATCACGTCAAACTGGCAAGGATTTAAACAAAGATGCGTGGCCGCGGCATCTACTAACATATGGATAACGCGCACTTCCGGATAATCCAGAGCGACCTCTTCTAATACTTCGTTCCACAATACGGACGAGATCAACACATTACTCTTGTGAATATTGTGCAATATTTTTTTACGTTTCATGGACTCTTTAAAGGCGACGACAAGAATCTGGCGAATCTGCTGCTCGTCATAATCTAGGCTCTCCTTGACGTAGCGTAACCCTTCTTCGGTTTCACCGCGCTCCTTGCTGCCAAAATACAATCCACCAATCAACTCACGTATCAGCATAATGTCGATACCTTCACTCACAATCTCAGGCTTGAGTGGAGAGAAATGCGCCATACCTTTTGGTAGTGAGATCGGACGGAAGTTGGCGTAGGTATTCAATCGACGGCGCATGGGCAATAGTGCGCCGCGCTCTGGACGCTCTTCCACTGGTATCTTCTCAGATTCTTCATGACTTAGACCAATCGGGCCCTTTAATATCGCGTCAGCTTCGTCGCACGCTTTCTTAGTCGCGTCGGGAAAAGCTTTACCTGTCGAAAAATAAGCAGCGGCACCAAACTCAACTTCGTCGCAGGCGAACACAACGTCACGCTTTTGCTCAATCAGTCGTAATACGCGCAGTGCTTGTTGCGTAATCTCAGGGCCAATTCCGTCACCCGCTAACACTGCCACTTTATAAGTTTCTGCCATGATTATTTCCTGGAAATTTCTATAGGTGTGCATTGTAAGAAGCACCTGTACCTATGGCAAATCTAATGAGATAAAAACTCAAGGTTTAATAAGTCAGCTAGAAGGGCGAAATTCATAGTGAGACATAGCGTGGTTAGATCTTTAGCGCCTATTGCCCTTACGTAAAAGCTGAATAGCGTCAAAGGGTTTCTCAACCCCTTGTTACTTAATATGCCTAAAGCATGAATTTCGTTAAAATTTAATAACGGCTTAGCAACAAGTCGCGTTGCCATAGCAATTCTTTCGGCATGTGATCCCATAGCTTGAGGAACAATTCTTCATGACTTAGCGCTTGAGATTTTAAGGCTTCGCCATCGACTTTCATTAATTCATCCCAGTCGTCTTTAGTGAAATCTAAGCCATCCCAATCTAAATCATCATAGCTAGGCATCCAACCCAAAGGGGTTTCTTTGGCCTGAGCTAAACCATTAACGCGTTCAACGATCCATTTCAGCACTCGTGCATTTTCTCCAAAACCAGGCCACATAAACTTACCCTGAGCATTTTTTCTAAACCAGTTAACGTGAAATATACGAGGCGGTTCGTTAATGACTTTGCCCATCTTGAGCCAGTGGCGAAAGTAATCGCCCATGTGATAGCCACAGAACGGCAGCATAGCAAATGGATCCTGGCGCATACTGCCAATTTTTCCCTCAGCGGCAGCCGTTTGTTCAGAGCCAACGGTGGCACCCATATACACACCATGCTGCCAATTAAAACTCTGGTAGACCAGAGGAATAGTAGTCATGCGGCGGCCACCGAAGATCATTGCCCCAACTTCTACGCCTTCTGGATTTTCCCAATCAGGATCAATAACGGGGCAGTTTCGAGCAGGAGCCGTAAATCTTGCATTAGGATGTGAAGAAGGTGTCTCGCTATCGGGTGCCCAGTCATTGCCCTTCCAGTCAATCAGATGCGCTGGCGCTTCATCTGTCATACCTTCCCACCAAATATCGCCTTCGTCGGTCAGGGCAACATTGGTGAAAATAGTGTCACAGGCGCATGACTCCATTGCCATAGGGTTTGTATCCATGCTTGTTCCTGGAGCAACTCCAAAGAAACCGGCTTCAGGATTAATAGCCCGCAATTTACCGTTAGCATCTGGTTTGATCCACGCAATATCATCGCCAATACATGAGATTTCCCAGCCCTGCTTTTGTAGCTCCGGGGGTGGAATCAACATAGCAAAGTTGGTTTTACCGCAGGCGCTTGGAAAGGCTGCAGTCACATAGGTTTTCTTACCAGAAGGATCTTTAACACCCAGCACTAGCATGTGTTCCGCTAACCAACCTTCATCACGGGCAATGGTGCTAGCAATGCGCAAGGCAAAACATTTTTTACCCAGCAGAGCATTACCGCCATAACCTGAGCCAAAGCTAAGAATCGTCTTTTCTTCAGGGAAATGAGCAATATAGGTATCATCTGGATTACAAGGCCAGCTGACGTCATCTTTTTTGGATAGTATAGGTTGTCCGACCGTGTGCACACAGCGAACATAGTCATTACTGTCACCTAATATATCCAACACCTTCGGCGATACCCGAGCCATAATTCGCATGTTGACTACGGCATAAGCTGAGTCGGTAATTTGAATACCCGTTTTACCTATGGGAGACCCAATGGGGCCCATGCTAAAAGGAATGATATACATGGTGCGACCACGCATTGCGCCTTCGGACAGACCATTCATCTTCACCTTCATTTGCTCAGGGGCCATCCAGTTATTGGTTGGCCCAGCATCGGCCTCGGCAACAGAACAAATATAGGTGCGGCTTTCAACGCGAGCAACATCGCGTGGGTCAGAACGAAATAGGTGGCTATTAGGTCGTAACTCTTCATTGAGCTTTACACAGTCACCGCGGCTGACCATCATTTCCATCATGGCGGCAGACTCTTCTTCAGAGCCATCTACCCAATGCACACGATCGGGTTGCAGCAAAGCTTCCATACGCTCAATCCAGCGCAGAATATCTTTATTAGATGTTGGAGCGGCACTGTTCAGCGGATAATTGCATAGCGGAGCCACCGTGTTGGCTTCTTTCCTTGTATCCATGTTTAAATTACCTATGGTAAATTTATTATTACTTATCATGTTTAAGTGGCTCGGACGACATTCGTCACATTGGAAAGCCAGCAAAACGGCATTCAGGTGCGAAAAATCACTCCAGGACAACGAGCGCCATTTGAGTAATTTCTTAGCGGAACATCAATGAATCGAGACCACTAATACTCAGAAGATAGCTATATTTATATGAAATGGTCTGAATATCAAGAGATACTCAATATTCTTAGGCTATATCATCGGATTTTGGATATAAGCTGAATCTATTTGGGGCTAAAGTCGGAAGATTTTGTTGCCCTAACACTGCCTAATCTAGCGTTTTAGGCTATCACCAGAGGCCGCACGCACAAAGATTCTAGTTTATGTTATCTATGGTGGCCTTGAAGCGAGCAGCGGAGGCAATAAAGTCACGTTCACTGGCTTGTGCTGCTATGCGCTCTTGGACTTCGTGGTCCAATGTCAGACCCCAACTGTTGATCATGCAGGCGAGAATGACATACATGCCTTGGATGGCAATAATATCCATCACTTGGGCAGTACTGAAATGATCCGCTAGTTCGATTTGGATTTTATCTGATAAGCAGTGGTGTGCAACAAGCTCATCAACTGCACGCAATAGGACGGAATCACCTGACTCCCAGTCTTCTGCAGTGGAGTAGTTTAGGACACGGTTTATCTCATCTATCGAGAGGCCACAAATCAACCCTCGGTCAACATGGGATCCCCACTCATACCAAGCCTGCATGTGAACAGCAACCCGGAGAATAACCAGCTCTCCTGAGCGCTTACCGAGCGTGCCACCCTCCACACTATGATTTCTAAAATCCCACCATGCTTTTAAGAGCGCTGGATTATTAGCCATTAGCTTATGGACATTAATCGGCCCACCATTGGTGCCTGCAATAATTGGCTCCAGCGTTTTGTCCCAGTGCTCAGATGGAAGGGGTTGGGTCTTCAACGGTTTTTCGGACATATCTTTTTATCCATTGTTATCGGTCTTTATAAAAAGCATGCTTCTCGGTGGACCTCTAGTCATATTCTGACACATCCTTTATGATAAAAAAAACATCATGGAATATTTATATGATTTCAATGCCTGGACTACTTCAACGCAGTGCTCGTCTTAACCCCGACGCAGTAGCGACTCGGTATAACGAACGCTCACGTGGCTGGCCGCAAGTTTTAGGTCGGGTAGCTAGGTTTGCTGGGGCGTTAGAGCGACTTCAGCTGGGAGAGGCTGAGCGGGTTGCCATTCTCAGCCTCAATAGTGACAACTATTTTGAGGCTATATTTGCTGTGCCTTGGGCCGGCTATTGTATGGTGCCACTCAATACTCGCTGGGCCGTTGCGGAGAACAATTACGCTTTAACTGACTCTGGCACCCGAGTGTTGTTATTTGACGATGCTTTTAGTGCACAGGCAGAGCAATTAAAGAATGAGGTCGCATCTCTAGAGCACGTTATTTATATGGGTGACGGTGAGACGCCCAACTGGGCCGAGTCCTATGAATCTCTCATTGCTGACAATCAAGCTATTGCGCCGTCGACTCGAAACGGCGCCGACATGGCCGGTATTTTTTATACGGGTGGTACGACTGGATTTCCTAAAGGCGTAATGCAATCCCACCAAGCTATCTGGGCTAGTGCTATTGGTGGTATGGGCGGCATGGAAATAGCGTCTAATGGCTCATACTTGCATGCGGCGCCAATGTTCCATATGGCTGATTTCGCCTGTTCAATGATGACGGTTCTGGCCGGGGCAAGTCATATTTTTGTGGCAGGTTTTGAGCCTTCTTTGGTACTTAACGTTATTGCCGAGGAGAAAATATCCCATGTGTTGTTGGTACCGGCGATGATAAAGATGGTCCTTGCGCACGAAAATGCTGCGACGGCAGATCTCAGTAGTTTGCAGAGGATCTTATATGGCGCATCTCCGATGCCGGCCGCGGTACTTACTCAGGCCATGGATTTATGGCCCACAGTGGGCTTTATTCAAGCCTATGGTCAGACTGAATTGGCACCCTTAGTGACTATGTTGTCAACGGAGGATCACCGCCGTGGCGGTGAGATTTTAAAATCAGCAGGTAAACCATTATCGGTCAGTGAAATAAAGTTGCTTAATGATGAGGGTAACGAGGTGGAGGTGGGTAAACAGGGAGAGGTGGTGGTGCGAGGCCCACACGCCATGATTGGTTATTGGAATAAACCGGAAGAGACCGCCAGCGCATTACAAGATGGGTGGGTGTTTACTGGAGATGCCGGTATATTTGATAAGGAAGGTTATCTGTATATTGTCGATCGGGTAAAAGATATGGTCGTGACTGGCGGTGAAAATGTGTTTACCACTGAAGTTGAAAATGCCCTGATTAGCCATTCTTCGGTGCAAGATGTGGCGGTCATAGGTGTACCTCATGAAGAATGGGGCGAGGCGGTTCACGGGATCGTAATTTTGGCGGCTGGAGCTAAAGCGACCGAGCAGGAATTAATTGATCATTGTCGCAGTGCTATAGCGGGTTATAAGTGTCCAAAAACAGTGGAGTTTCGCGATCAACCGATGCCACTCTCGGGAGCAGGTAAGGTATTGAAAACTGAACTACGCAAGCCTCATTGGGAAGGGCGCGAGCGGCAGGTTAACTAAAGCAATTAAGATAACAGGCCGCTGATTTTTTAGTTATTAGAATTTAGATCTTCAGCCGATAATGCCAGTTCTTTGTGTCTGACTAGATGACCAAAATCTTTATTCAGCCAACGAACCAAAGAAATACACAGTAGAACTATGATCGGTATCATGGGTACTGAGCTAAGAACGGTGATAGCCTTGATAGCATCCAAGGCCCCTGCTTGGAGTATCCCTGCGGTAATAAGCGCAAGTAATATAGCCCAGGCCACACGGTTCCAACGTTTTGGTTCGGCATCGTTCCGTAAATTTTTCGCACAGATACTTGAAAGAACATAAGCTGATGAGTCAATGGTAGTGGCATAAAATATTATCGATAACAGTGTGAAAATAGTCAGCGTGAATTTTCCAAACGGAAGGCTCTGGATCACCAGAGCATTCACAAATGACATGCCTTGCGCACTTAGAATTTCTTTAACCGCTAGGGTTCCATTGAGCTCTAAATAAAGTGAGTACCCGCCCATAACTGCCATAAATAACCAGGTTCCTAAGGTGCCCCAGCCAATGACGCCTAAAACTAGCTGACGAATGGTACGGCCTCGAGAAATGCGACCAAAAAATAAACCGACCATCCCCGTGTAAGCCAACCACCACGCCCAGTAAAAACCAGTCCACGCTTCTGGGAAACCGCCGTTCTCAATGGGGTCGGTCCAAGTTGACGCACTAATGAAGTTGTTAAACATTAAACCAATACTGTTTACAGTCAGGTCCATGATAAAAATACCCGGGCCTGCGACTAAGACAAAGATGATAGTAATGGCGGCCAAAACTATATTGATATCGGCAAGAACTTTTATGCCTGCTTTTAAGCCTCGATAAACACTAGCGCCAAATATTAGCGTCCAAAGAGTCAGTACAGTCATTTTGATCAGCATGCTATCGGGGACGTCGAACAAAGTAGAGAGCATCGCTGATAGCAAAGGTACTCCTAAGCCAAGAGATGTCGCAACGCCGCCAACAATACCCAGAACGATCATAATGTCGATCAACGTTTTAATTTGGGGGCGGCCGGTTTGGGGCAGTGCGCCGTCACAAGCGCTACTAACTCGAAGAATTAGATAGCGTTTAACATAAAGCATATAGGCAATGGGTACGGCGGGCAGCGCGTAAAGAGCCCAGGGGATTATTCCCCAATGAAACAGTGGATACATATGCGCCCATTCGAAAGATTTTGATGATCCTACCTCAATACCCATGGGCGGTGTTTGAAGATAAAAGATAGGTTCTGCAAAACCCCAGGCAATAACGCTAGCGCCAATCGCAGTGGTGAACATCATAGCTACCCAATGAGTATCTGAGTATTCCGGCGGCTCATCTGGCGCACCTAATTTCACGTGAGCAAATCGACCAAAGGCCAACCACATGCAAAAAAGGAAGGCACCCAAGGCTGCAATAAGATAAAGCCATAAAAAATTATTCAAAATTATATTTTTGCTCTCAAGCATTAACTTCGTAGAAACTTCAGGGAAAACCATGAGTGGAATTGCGCACGCTAAAATAACGATTACTGCCGGAATAAAGACAGCCCAGTCGACTTCGGGCTCTGTAGTTTTAATGCTAAGGTGATCGCTCATAGGATATTATTTTGCTGTTATTTTTGTCGTTCAAGGGTAGCACAAAGCTGTGATGAACGCATAAAGACGCGGCGTGGTTATCGTAAATGTATAATGTTTCGCAATAGAAAATTCACTGCAGAATAGGTCGATGCACTATTTGCCGTAACGTATCATGACTGAACATATTGGAGTATTTTAATGTCAGATTCTTTGCAAGAACACCGAGCAGATCTTGCCGCCGCTTTCAGATGGGCCGTGCGTTTAAACTATCATGAAGGTGTGGCTAATCATTTTTCGGTAGCGATCAATAATAGTGGCAGTCAGTTTTTGATTAATCCAAACCAACGACATTTCTCTACTATCAAGGCCAGCGATTTAATACTTTTAGATGCCTGTAATCAGGACACTATGTCACAGACCAATGCGCCTGACCCAACTGCGTGGGGCCTGCATGGCGCGGTACATAGGCACTGCCCTCATGCGCGCTGTGTGTTGCATGCACATTCGATTTTTTCGACGGTGTTAGCCTGTCTTAAAGATCCAAGATTGCCGGCGATCGATCAAAACACAGCTCAGTTTCACAATAGAGTTGTTCTTGATACTGGGTTCGATGGTATGGCATTTATTGAGGAAGGGGAGCGTTGTGCCGCTATGCTCAGTGATCCGAGTAAAAACGTTATGCTCATGGGTAATCATGGAGTCATGGTTTTAGGGTCAAGTGTAGCTGATGCCTTTAACCGTTTGTTTTATTTTGAGCGCTCAGCTGAGACTTATATTCGCGCATTACAGACGGGGATGGAGCTTAATTTTTTATCGAATGAGGTGGCTGAAAAGACGGCGCAACAATGGGAAGGCTTCAAAGGCTCTGCTGACGCACACTTTAATGAACTGAAATCAATTCTTGATAAAGAGGACGCTGATTACAAACTCTAGCGCCTCCAGCTTCTGCGCCATGGTAACCATCAAGTAGCACTCTTCGATTTCTTTGTTGTATGCCGTTCGAACCTATACATCTGCCCTTCACTTAACTATATTCTAGCCTTAGGCATTGGTTTTTTAGTAACCGTGCGCGTGAGCGGGGGGTTTAGCGGGGAAATTTTAATGATTAAAAATTATTTGAAAACACTGATGGCGGTATTACTCGTGTGGGCAGCGTCGCTACCGAGCATGGCGGCGACTACAGAGACTTTAATGGCCAGCCTCAAAGATGATATTCCGGCACGTCAGCACGGAGAAGGGCAGTATGACCAGCTCATCATCCGCGGTGCCTACTTAATTGATGGTACTGGAGCTCCTGCAACAGGGCCTGTAGATGTCGTGGTGGAGCAAGATCGTATCACTGCAGTGCGGCTAGTCGGTGCTCCAGGCATCCCTATTAACCCTCAACATCGGCCGCTGACAAACACGTGGACAGATAAAAAAGTTCGGGAAATTGATGCTCTTGGGAAATATTTATTACCGGGGTTTGTTGACTCACATACACATATTCACGCCCCAGATATGAGGCAGAAAGTATCCGCCGACTACATTTTTAAACTTTGGTTAGGTCACGGAGTAACTAGTGTACGAGAGGTTTTTTCCTCGGACGGTGAAAGTCGCGTTATAGCGCTTAAAGAACTTAGTGATAGAAATGCCATCACGGCTCCTCGGATTACCTCATTTCCTTATTTTGGCATGCCAGAATTGAATAAAGCGTTACCCCCTATTAATTCTCCTAAGGATGCGCGAGCTCGCGTCCGTCATCTAAAAAGCATCGGGGCAGATGGTATTAAGTTTATGGGTGCTCCCGAAGAAATTTTGTGGGCCGCCTTAGACGAAGCCGAAAAAGTCGGGATGGACACAACGATGCATCATGCGCAATTAGATGTTGCTCATGCGAATGTCTTGGATACGTCAAGTCATGGCCTGGACTGTATGGAGCACTGGTATGGTCTGCCGGAGGCTTTATTTACCGACAAGGTTATACAAAATTATCCATCAGATTATATTTACAGCAACGAGCAAGATCGCTTTGGGCAAGCGGGACGACTTTGGAAACAGGCCGCAGGCCCAGGATCAGCACGCTGGGATCAGGTTATGGAAACGTTGCTTGAAAGGGATTTTTGTTTGAGCCCTACGTTCACTATTTACTTAGCCAGTCGAGATCTAATGCGCGCCTATACTGCTGAGTGGCATTATGAATATACTTCGCCTAATTTATGGGGCTTCTATCGTGCCAGCCGAGAAAAGCACGGCTCTTTCTTTTTCAACTGGACTACCGAAGATGAAATCGAATGGAAGCATAATTACAGATTGTGGATGCAGTTCGTCAATGAGTATAAAAATCGCGGAGGCAAGGTCGTTGTCGGTAGTGATACGGGCTATATTTATAGTCTTTATGGGTTCGGCTACATACAAGAGTTAGAGCTCCTGCAAGAGGCGGGCTTTCATCCGCTGGAAGGCATTCGAGCCGCCACTAAAATTGGCGCTCAAGTGCTGGGTAAAGACCAAGATATTGGAACAATTCAGGTCGGCAAAAAGGCGGATATGATTATTGTTGATGAAAACCCGCTGCATAATCTCAAATCTTTGTACGGCACTGGCGTTCCAAAGTTAAATAACCAAACCCAAAAAGTTGAGCGGGTTGGGGGTGTTCGTTGGACGATTAAAGACGGTATTGTGTATGACGCCCAGGCCTTATTGTCAGACGTGCGCGCTATGGTAAAAGCCGACAAAGAAGCGCTCGGGATGGATCCGAAGATACCTATGAAGGTTGAGCACTGACCTTCTCATTTTGCGGTTTATTTCCGTAGTATACTTTGATAAAACAAATAAGAAATTAAAAGGGTATCGAGCATGCGTTTCATAAAATTATTCACTTTGTCGGCCTATCTAATGTCCGCCCTGATGCTTACGTCTTGTGATAGTAACCCAGAGAAGTTTGCTGACGTGGATTCTCAGCGACTACTTAATGCAGTCACAACCCCTGAAGAGTGGCTCACTTATGGCGGTACTTATGATGAACAACGTCACTCTGGCCTGAAACAAATTGACACCGAGAATGTAGCCCAGTTGGGCGTTGCTTGGACCTATGATTTGGCGACAGAGCGTGGTGTTGAGTCCACACCTATTGTAGTGGACGGCGTTATGTATGTGACCTCTGCGTGGTCTGTAGTTTATGCGCTTGACGCAAAAACCGGTAGTGAACTATGGGTTTACAATCCAGATGTCGACAGAGCTGTTGGTGCAAAAGCTTGCTGTGATGTGGTTAACCGTGGTGTAGCCGTTTGGAAAGGGAAAGTGTACGTTGGCGTTATTGATGGGCGGCTCGAAGCCTTAGATGCGGCTACTGGCGAACTAGCCTGGAGCACGATTACCGTTGATCAGTCCAAGCCTTACACAATAACTGGCGCCCCGCGCGTTGTTAAGGGTAATGTACTGATTGGAAATAGTGGTGCAGAACTGGGTGTGCGAGGCTACGTGTCTGCCTACTCTGCCGCAACTGGCGATCTGGTGTGGCGCTTTTACACCGTGCCAAACCCAAACAAGCAACCTGACGGTGCTATTTCTGACAGCGCACTCAAAGACATTGGTAATCTGACTTGGGGCGATGAAGGTGCCTGGACAACCGACGGCGGTGGCGGCACTGTTTGGGATTCAATCGTTTACGATGATGTAAATGATAGCATTATTTTTGGAGTGGGCAACGGTTCGCCCTGGAATCGCGATGCTCGGGATGCCGGTAAAGGCGATAATTTATTCTTATCCTCCATTGTTGCTGTCGATGCGGCTACTGGTGCCTACAAGTGGCATTTTCAGACAACCCCTGGCGACAATTGGGACTACACCGCTACTCAAAC
>JABILI010000094.1 GCA_018654575.1 Porticoccaceae bacterium | reverse complement strand
TTTGTTCAGGAAGGTATCGCCAGCTATATGCTCTATGTGCAGGCCTTGTTAGATATTAGCGACAACCTGGCGGATGAAAAGCTGGAACCGCCATCAGAGGTCGTGCGTCGTGATGGTGACGATCCTTATCTAGTCGTAGCCGCAGACAAGGGTACGGCGACCTTCTCTGATATTGCCAATGAAATCTCTGAAGCAAACAACTTCTGGCTTGGTGATGCGTTTGCGTCAGGTGGCGGCAACGGTTATGACCACAAAGGAATGGGTATCACCGCACGTGGCGCTTGGGTTGCCGTGCAACGACATTTTCATGAGATAGGTATAGATATTCAATCCGAAGACTTTAGCGTCGTTGGTATTGGCGACATGGGCGGAGACGTGTTTGGCAACGGTATGCTACTGTCTGAGCATATCCAACTGCTGGCAGCTTTTAACCACCTGCATATCTTTGTCGATCCAACGCCTAATGCTCAGACAACATTTCCTGAGCGGCAGCGGCTATTTGATACACCAAGAACAACTTGGGATGATTTTGATAAAACTCTAATGTCTCCAGGCAGTGCAGTGTACTCAAGAAGCGCAAAATCTCTAACACTAACGTCAGAGATCAAAGTCCGCTTTGGTATCGATAAAGACAAGGTAACTCCTACAGAGCTAATTAACTATATTCTTAAAGCTAAGGTAGACTTGATCTGGAACGGTGGCATTGGCACCTATGTCAAAGCATCTTCAGAAAACAACGCAGAGGTGGGCGATCGCGCCAATGACGGGTTGAGGGTCGATGGCCGCGAATTGCAATGCCGAGTAATAGGCGAGGGTGGAAACCTCGGCATGACCCAGCGAGGAAGGGTGGAATTCTGCCTTCGCGGGGGTCTATGCAACACCGACTTTATTGATAATGCGGCGGGAGTAGACTGCTCTGATCATGAGGTTAATATAAAAATACTGCTTAACAAACAGGTCGCCTCAGGCGCTATGAGCATAGAGCAAAGAAACACCATGCTGGCGTCGATGACCGACGATGTTGCTGGATTGGTCTTAGACAATAACGTACGACAGACCAAAGCCATTAGTTTGGCGATGGCTCGAAGCCAACAGTATCATTCAGAATACCAACGCTACCTAGGTTGGCTTGAGTCGAGTGATCAGCTTGACCGGGATTTAGAGTTTTTACCTAGTGATGACCAACTCACCGATAGAATTAATCGGCAACACCCCAGTTGGACTAGGCCAGAACTGTCAGTGCTGATTTGCTACTCTAAAGTGGTACTTAAAGAGGCTTTGGCTGGATCCAATTTATTAACAGACCCTTGGCTTTCGCAGTCAGTTAAAGATTACTTCCCTGCAGTATTAGTCTCTGGCTTTGGCGAGGCCGTGGAAACCCATCCTCTAGCCAATGAGATTGCTATAAATCAACTCGTTAATGATCTAGTTAATCGGGTAGGCTTCAGCTTTTTCTTTAGGCAGATGGAGTCCACTGGTGCATCCGCAGAGGATGTTATCAAGGCGTACATAATAGTCACTGAAGTGCTAGGCATTAAAAGCCTGTGGCAACAGGTCGAAGAGCATAACCCTATGTTACCTTCGGCAACAGAGTTAGAGTTGCTGCATATTTTGGTCAGACTTACGCGACGGGCCACTCGGTGGTTTTTACGTAATCATCGCTTAAATCTAAGCTGCGAGTCTCTTATTGCACAATATTCACTGCCCACTGAGACCTTGTTGTCAGAGCTTTCGACTTTGCAAAAGGAGCAGTGGAAGGTGCTTTGGAGCGGTGAGCGCGATGAGCTCACAGATATAGGTGTAGAGCTCAAACTCGCAGAGCGGCTTGCCGCCACTGACAGTATGTTCATGAGCATGGGCGTGGTTCAGACAGCCCTAACCCTAGGCATACCTGTACAGCAGGTTGCGAAGGTGTACTTTGGCCTCGGAGAGTTCCTGTCTCTAGATTGGTTCATGGCGCAAATAGTTGATCTGCAACCGAGAAACCGATGGCAGGACTTAGCTCGTGAAACCTACGTTGACGACCTTGAGAGTCAACGACGCAGGTTGACCGCTTGCCTTTGCACGTCAGGCAAGGCTGACTCATCAACTATGGAAGCTTGGCAAAGCCAGCAGCAAGAGCTTATTCATCGCTGGACGTTAATGATGAGAGACTTACGTAAAGCGCCTCAGTCTGACTTTGCGATGATTTCAGTGGCTCTCAGAGAACTCCTAAACTTAGTGCAGGCCTCTTTGGAAACTTAGTCTTACCATATCAATATGTTTTTTATTACCTAACGGTCAATGACTGAGAATTAAATTCCCTGCTTTTTGCTGGCAGGTGCTAGTGCTATACCCAGACCAGCCGTCCTGCCTACCTTCACGCCATCCGCGTGACCAGTGATAGGCCATTGTTGTGTTTTCTTGATGCGGACAAACGGACAGTGAGCGTCCTTGGATTGCAGATTGGTACCCCTTTACATACGAACGATGCTCTGGGTCTCTCTTGTGTTTCTTCATAGACATTTCCTTTTCTACTTAGATCAAAGTCGATATAGGTCCCATCTAATGCCACGCTGATAAACGGTTGAACCGCTGTGTTGTAGATGAAGGCTTATTTTTAAACAAAATAGTTTAAAGACCTATATCATGTGCGCTTTATTAAGCACTCAAAAATTTAGACTTGTAATTATCACATTCGTTCAGATGTTTTTCGTCTATGTATGTCGGCATTTATATCTTAAAGTAATCAAAAGGATAGTTAAGTGACTCAGGTATCTTCGCAAACAGATTGGCTCGCGACCTGCCCCAAAGGGCTTGAGTTACTGTTGGCCGAAGAATTACAGGCTATTGGCGCTGAAGGGATAAAGGAAACCGTAGCCGCTGTGCATTTTCAGGGTTCAATGGAAGTTGCTTATAGAGCTTGCCTCTGGTCCCGCCTGGCTAATCGTATTTTGATGCCCCTACACAGTTTTATGCTCAACGAGGCAGATGATTTATATCAGGAGTGTAACGACATTCCTTGGGAGGCTCATTTTTCGGCAGCGCAAAGTATTGCCATCGACTTTATTGGAACATCACGCCTGATCGATAATACTATGTATGGTTCTCAGCGGGTTAAAGATGCCATTGTCGACCGTATACGTCGTATTGAGGGGGAGCGTCCAAACGTTGACACCAAGAATCCTGATATTCGTATTCAGGTCCGTCAGCATAAAGGGCGGGTGACGGTTTCTTTAGACATTTCCGGAGAAAGTTTACATCGCCGTGGTTACCGTACAGGCCAAGGTACTGCCCCCATTAAAGAAAACTTGGCTGTGGCATTGCTACTTAGAGCGAACTGGCCAGCTATGGCCGCAGAGGGTGGGGCGCTGCTTGACCCTATGTGTGGCAGTGGCACATTGATTATTGAAGGCGCAATGATGGCGGCAGATATAGCGCCAGGCATGCTTCGTGAGCACTATGGCTTTGATCAGTGGATACAGCACGATGCGGAACTGTGGCAAAGGTTGATTGATGAAGCCCATCAGCGCAGGGCCACAGGACTTGAAAACCTGAAACTGGACATTCGTGGTTATGATGCCAACCCAAGGGTGCTTGAATATACCTCGCAAAATATTGAAAATGTTGGGTTAGATGAGCATATTCGTTTAGCGCACAAACCGATAGACCAGTTTGGCAAGCCAACTGCAGAGCGGGGGTTGTTGTTAACTAACCCGCCTTACGGTGAGCGATTAGGTGAGGTTGACGAGTTAATCCCCCTGTATCAAAAGTTGGGCACAGTGCTACAGAAGAATTTTCAGGGCTGGCGGGCCGCTATTTTTACCGGCAACGTGGACCTTGGTCGTGAAACAGACCTATCACCGACTAAACAGTACAGCCTGTTCAACGGCACTATTCCCTGCAAATTACTAGTGTTTGAGGACATGACCTCAAAGTCTGCGCAAATAGCCGCGCGATTAAGTAAACCTGCGCCAGCACAGCAGCTGACTGAGGGCGCCAGAATGGTGCTGAATCGTTTAAAGAAGAACCAACGAAAGCTTGATGGGTGGCGTAAGAAGTCAGGTATCAGCTGCTACCGTCTTTATGATGCCGATATCCCTGAGTATGCGGTGGCCGTGGATATCTATGATCAGTCGATTTACGTGCAGGAATATGCGCCACCGAGTACGATCTCTGAAAAGGTTGCCCGAGAACGCTTCGGTGAGATCAAACAGGCAGTCAAGGAGTTTTCAGCTAACTTTAGGGGCAAAATCCATTATAAAGAGCGGCGCCGCCAAAAGGGTGACAGTCAGTATGAGCGTCTCAATAGTGGGCCTAGTGATACGATTCAGGTGAGCGAAGGCAATGCACAGTTTGAAGTAAATTTGTCAGATTATCTAGACACGGGGTTGTTTTTAGACCACCGGCCAGTGAGAGCCCTTATTGGCGATATGGTAAAAGGGAAAAGCTTTCTCAATTTGTTTTGCTATACCGCAGCGGCCTCGGTACAGGCGGCCATAGCGGGTGCTAGCCATTCGTTAAGCATAGATATGTCCAACACGTATCTGGACTGGGCGCAGCGTAATTTTGACCTCAATAGTCTGCGTTCAAGCAAGCATCAACTGCTCCGAGCCGACTGCTTAAAATGGCTGGAAATCGAAGGCGAGCAATACGATGTCATCTTTTTGGATCCACCCACATTTTCTAACTCAAAAAAGATGGATTCTGTGCTCGATATACAGCGCGACCACGGCGACTTAATTCGCGCATCTATGGCTAAACTTGTTCCTGGCGGCACCTTAATTTTCTCTAATAATTTCCGTAAATTCAAAATGGATGAGCTAACGGAGCGCCAGTTTGATTGTCAGAACATTACGCCGCAGACGTTGGATTTGGATTTTGAGAGAAATCCTAGAATTCATAACGTGTGGAAGATAAAGCGGCGTGACACATTTGGTTAGGGCTTTAACCTTTCGCCCGCCGCGCATTAATGGGGACTCTTCCTATGAATTATGCAAATATTCAAGAGTTCGCTGGCCCGTGGCTAGGTTAGATGTTTAACATCAAGGAATCTAAGGTGAATCCTGAGATCATTATTTATACCGGCCGTCAGTGCCATCTTTGCGATCAGGCCAAAGATATATTATTGCCCTTACTAAAGCTGAAAGGACTAAGTCTTAGAGAAGTGGACATAACTGGCGATGAGACTCTGCAAGAAAAATACGGTCTGCGTATTCCTGTGGTAACCCTGCCCAATGGGCATGAAAAGGGCTGGCCTTTTACCGCCGCTCAAATTATGCGCTTACTAAGCTAAGGTTGCTTAAGGCGTGCATTGGGCAATATATCGATCTAAGGAATTGGCAAATTCCATACGATCGCGTTGGGTTAGAGGCGGCGGCCCTCCACCGACTTGAACGCCACTGTTGCGCATTGAGTCCATAAAGTCCCGAATATTCAGTCGCGCCTTTATATTTGCCTTGTTGTAGAGCTCGCCTCTTGGATTCAGCGCTTTGCCGCCTTTATCAATCGCCTCTGCAGCTAGTGGGATATCAGCGGTAATCACCAAGTCATCTTTCTGGACTAATTCAACGATGTGGTTGTCGGCAACATCGAAGCCCTGACTGACCTGAATGGAGCGTACGGTGGGAATTCTAGGTATGGACAAAGGCTGATTGGCCACCAGAATGACTTCAATTCCTGTGCGTTGTGAGACGCGGTAGAGGATATCTTTAATGACAGTTGGACAGGCGTCCGCATCTACATAGATTTTCACAATAGCGATTTTCCTAGATTCGATAGATCAATTGTAACCTAACTTAAACCTACAGACAGGCTTGTAAAGCAGGGCATACAAGGTAAAATAGCACTTTGAGAATTTAATGCATGTGGCCCTTGGTATGGGTCACCACTGATAGGAAAGCACAATGCCCGCTATTACCCTGCCTGATGGTTCCAAACGCATTTTTAAAAACCCCGTTTCTGTCGCTGATGTGGCCGCTGACATTGGCGCCGGTCTGGCTAAGGCCACCCTTGCTGGCGTGGTCAATGGTGAGGTTGTAGATGCCTCTTCCGTTATGACTGAAGACGCCACACTGTCGATTGTAACTGATCGCTCTGACGAGGCGTTGGATATCATCCGGCACTCTTCTGCTCATTTACTAGCTATGGCCGTTAAGCAGTTATTCCCTTCAGCTCAGGTGACTATCGGGCCAGTGATTGAAGATGGTTTCTACTATGACTTTGCCTTTGAGCGAGCCTTTACGCCAGAAGATCTGGAGACTATTGAGGTACGCATGGCAGAACTAGTGGCGGCGGACCACTGCATTGCGCGCGAAGAATGGGACCGCGATGAAGCGGTTGAGTTTTTTAAGGGAATTGGAGAAGAATATAAGGCGGAGATCATCGCCAGCATTCCCGCTGGAGAGCCTATTGGGCTTTATCGTCAGGGTGATTTCATTGATCTATGTCGTGGCCCTCATGTGCCATCGACCGCCAAATTACCTGCGTTTAAGTTGACTAAAGTTGCCGGAGCTTACTGGCGTGGTGATAGCAACAACGAAATGTTACAGCGTATTTACGGCACGGCTTGGGCCAATAAGAAAGATCTAAAAGCCTATATTAATCGACTTGCCGAGGCAGAAAAGCGTGACCACCGTAAAATCAACAAGAAGCTCGGTCTTTACCATATGCAAGAAGAGGCGCCAGGATCAATCTTTTGGCATCAGAAGGGTTGGAGTATTTACAAAACCGTTGAAGCGTTTATGCGTGACAAGCAAATTGAGCAGGGCTACAAGGAAATTAAAACACCACAGGTAGTGGACTTTAGTTTATGGGAAAAATCAGGTCATGCAGACAAGTTTGGCGATGATATGTTTACCGTCACTACTGAAGATCGTAACTATGCGATTAAACCTATGAACTGTCCCTGCCATGTGCAGGTCTTTAATCAGGGTTTGAAAAGCTACAGAGACCTGCCTCTGAGGTTGGCTGAATTTGGATCATGTCATAGAAACGAACCCTCGGGGTCTCTGCACGGCATAATGCGTGTACGCTCTTTCACTCAAGATGACGGGCATATTTTTTGTACGGAAGATCAGATTCAGTCAGAAGTAGCGGAATTTATCGATTTCCTTCATGAAGTTTATGCCGACTTTGGATTCGATGAGATCATCTATCGCCTGTCGACGCGTCCTGAACAACGCGTGGGTTCAGATAAAGATTGGGATCGTGCAGAAGAAGCCTTGGCCGAGGCTTTAGATGCAAAAGAATTACCTTGGCAGGAATTGCCAGGAGAGGGTGCTTTTTATGGCCCTAAAATTGAATTTTCCTTGAAAGATTGCATCGGGCGTGTGTGGCAATTAGGAACAGTTCAGGTTGATTTCTCAATGCCTGGTCGTTTGGATGCACAATATGTTGCTGAAGATGGAAGTCGTCAAGTTCCAGTAATGTTGCATCGGGCAATATTGGGTTCATTTGAGCGTTTTATCGGCATTTTGATCGAACATTACGAAGGTGCTTTTCCGTTTTGGTTATCACCCGAACAGGCCGTTGTGATCAATATTACCGACTCACAGGCCAAATATGCGCAAGAAGTGACCAAATCATTGCAAAATAGTGGATTTAGAGTCAATTGTGACTTGAGAAACGAGAAGATCGGCTTTAAAATTCGCGGTCATTCGATTCAGCGAGTTCCTTACATTCTCGTTGTCGGTGATAAAGAGAAAGAGTCGCGCACGGTGGCAGTCCGAACTCGGGATGGAGAAGACCTTGGTAGCATCACTTTAGACCAAGTTAATAGCCTATTTACCGAAGCTCTAGGACGTCGCGGGCGTATTTTTGTAGAAACGGAGTAAAGCTTATTAAAAAAGACAGCAAGCGGGCACGTCTTAATGACGATATTATCTCACCCGACGTTCGATTGGTGGCCTCAGATGGTAGCCAGGTTGGTGTAGTGACTCTTCAGGAGGCACTAGACGCAGCGCAGAAAGAGACCTTAGATTTGGTGGAAATCTCTCCAGATGCTGAGCCTCCCGTGTGCAAGATTATGGACTACGGCAAGCATGTCTTTGATATAAAGAAAAAAGTTGCTCAGCAAAAGAAAAAGCAAAAGCAGACTCAAGTAAAGGAAATGAAGTTTCGACCCGGAACTGATCAAGGTGATTACGAGATTAAGTTACGTAACTTGGTTCGGTTTTTGGAAAATGGTGATAAAGCTAAAGTTACTCTGCGTTTTCGCGGGCGTGAAATGGCTCACCAAGAGCTTGGTATGGCAATGATGAAACGTGTCGAAGCGGATCTCGCCGAGCTCGCCCAAGTGGAGCAATACCCTAAGATGGAAGGTCGTCAAATGATCATGGTATTGGCCCCACGCAGCAAGAAGAGGTAATTAACGCGACCCGCGTTCAGCCACATGTTTTGGCAGGCTGTCCGGGCGTATCTTCTTGTCAATTAACCTCACTATTATTGGAGAAATCAAATGCCAAAAGGTAAGACCCATAGTGGAGCTGCAAAACGCTTCAAAAAAACGGCTTCGGGCTATAAGCATAAACACCAGAATAAAAGCCACATTCTCACCAAAATGACTACAAAACGTAAGCGTCAATTGCGTGGCACGAGCATTTTAAATGCTTCTGACAAGCCTCGCGTAGATCGCATGTTGCGGAATGTTTAAGTCACTTAACTAATTTTGGTAGGAGAATATTATGGCTAGAGTAAAGCGTGGTGTTGAGGCTAATCGCCGGCACAAGAAAATTTTAAAGCAAGCAAAAGGTTACTACGGAGCTCGTAGCCGCGTTTATCGCGTTGCTGCTCAGGCAGTAACTAAAGCGGGGCAATATGCCTATCGCGACCGTCGTGTTAAAAAGCGTACCTTCCGCAGACTGTGGATTGCACGAATTAATGCCCAGTCCCGTGTTGAAGGTTTGTCATATAGCCGCTTCATTAATGGCCTAAGTAAGGCAGGTATCGAACTTGATCGACGTGTACTTGCTGATTTGGCCGTGCATGATAAAGCAGCGTTTGGTGCGGTTGTTAACCAAGCCAAGGCCGCCCTGGCGTAGTATGAGCCTTAGTTAGGCGCTTAAACTGACTGCCTGTTTGCAGATCAAAATAAAGCGAATCAGATAGGGAATGGGCATTAGCCCTTTCCCTATTTTTTTATCCAGAATATGATACCCACTACAGATTAATAAAGTGAGCCCCAATGGTTGAACTAGAACTGATTGCCAAGGAAGCCCAAGCGGCCATTATAGCCGCTGCTGATCTGACCGTTTTGGAAAGTCTGCGCGTCGAGTACCTCGGTAAAAAAGGTAAGTTAACAGGCCTACTTAAAGCCCTGGGGGGTTTGTCTGCGGAAGATAGACCTGCAGCGGGGGCAAAGATCAACGAGGTTAAGCAAAGTCTTCAGGGGCAGATTAACGATCAAAAGCAAAAGTTCGAAAGTGTTGCTCTAGATGCTAGGTTAGTCAGTGAAACTATTGATGTTACATTGCCTGGCCGTGGAGAAGACGTTGGTGGGTTACATCCGGTAACTCGCACCATGGAGCGTATCGAGGCATTTTTTAGCCGCGTTGGCTATGCCGTGGAGACGGGTCCTGAGATTGAAGATGACTATCACAATTTTGAGGCGCTCAATATTCCCTCGCACCATCCTGCTCGGGCAATGCATGATACGTTCTATATTAACCCGACTACGGTATTGCGCACCCATACATCACCTGTCCAGGTTCATACTATGAAGCGGCAGGCCCCACCTATTAGGATTATTTGTCCGGGCCGAGTGTATCGCTGCGATTCAGATTTAACGCACACGCCAATGTTTCACCAGGTTGAAGGCTTGGTTGTTGATAAAAACATTAGTTTTGCTGATCTGAAAGGAGTAATTGACCAATTTTTAAAGGCTTTTTTCGAGGCCGATCTACCCGTGCGTTTTAGACCATCGTACTTTCCTTTTACCGAACCCTCGGCAGAGGTAGACATACAGTGCAACAATTGTAAGGGAGACGGCTGCAGGGTTTGTAGTCAGACTGGGTGGTTAGAAGTTATGGGCTGCGGAATGGTACACCCTAACGTGTTAGAACACTGTTACCCCGACAGTGACACAGGCGAATTGACCGGCTTTGCCTTTGGTATGGGCGTGGAACGGTTAGCCATGTTGCGCTACGGCGTTAATGATTTGCGGTTGTTTTTTGAAAATGATCTCCGCTTTCTCAAACAATTCTAAGCTGGGATAACATATGAAATTTAGTGAATCTTGGTTACGGAAGTCGGTAAATCCATCGATCTCCACTAAAGAAATGGTCGCTCAGGTGACTATGGCAGGCCTAGAGGTCGAGAGTGTCGAACCTGCAGCGTCAAGTATGTCTGGCGTGGTGGTCGGAGAAATTATTAGTATTGAGCAACACCCAGGCGCAGATAAGCTAAGAGTCTGTCAGGTGCTGGGCGGCGAAGCCCAAGCACAGGTAGTTTGTGGTGCACCCAACGCACGGGTCGGAATTAAAGTCCCCTTTGCTGTTGTTGGCGCGAAATTGCCTGGCGATTTTAAAATTAAAAAGGCGAAACTACGTGGTGCTGAATCTTTCGGCATGCTTTGTTCGCAAGCTGAGCTGCAGTTAGGCGACGACGATAGCGGCCTGTGGGAGCTTCCAACAGATGCGCCAGTGGGCGTTGATTTAATTGAATATTTAGATCTCAACGATAATATTATTGAGGTTGATCTTACTCCTAATCGTGGTGATTGCCTTAGCATTCGTGGTTTGGCCCGTGAGGTGGGGGTACTTAATCAAGAGGCTGTCACACAGGAAGCCTGTGCTCCTGTGGCTGCGACTATAGATGATAAGGTAAGTGTGACTCTAGAGGCTCCGGAGGCTTGTGCGCGCTATGTAGGAAGGGTTGTTCGTGGTCTTGACCTTGGTCAGCCGACGCCGCAGTGGATGCAAGAAAAACTACGGCGCAGTGGGGTGCGCAGTCTGGGCCCCGCCGTGGATGTGACTAACTACGTATTGCTTGAATTAGGTCAGCCGATGCATGCCTTCGATCTGTCTAAGATTGATGGTGATATTGTCGTACGTATGGGCCGTGATGAAACACTAAAACTACTCGACAGTTCAGAAGTTACTGTAGATAAAACAACGTTAGTAATTACTGATCAGAGTAAAGCGTTAGCAATGGCTGGGATAATGGGTGGCGATGAGTCATCTGTTGGAAATGGCACCTCTGATATTCTCTTTGAGAGTGCCTGGTTTAATCCTTTGGCGATCGCCGGTAAGGCGCGCAACTATGGCAAGCATACCGATTCATCTCATCGCTTTGAGCGTGGGGTGGATTCTGATCTTCAAGTTAGTGCTATTGAGCGTGCTACGGCTCTGATGCTCGATATCTGTGGTGGTAACCCTGGGCCGGTGTCAGTTACTGAGTCTGCGAAGCATTTGCCCACTCCAGCTACTATTAGGCTGCGTAATGAGCGCTTGGCGCAGCAGCTTGGTGTCTCTATTGCTCCAGCGGACGTCGATGATATGTTAACGCGCTTAGGACTGACGCTGGTTGAACGAAATAATGCAAGCTCTGTTTGGATCGCGCCCAGCTGGCGCTTTGATCTAGCGATTGAGCAGGACTTGGTAGAGGAAGTGGCTCGCATTTATGGCTACAATAACTTGCCAACGTCGACGCCTATGATGGCCTTAGAACTAGAGCCCAATCCTGAGAGTACACGGGGATTCAGTTTGTTTCGAGCCCAGCTCGTTGGTCGGGGTTACCAAGAGGTGATTACCTATAGCTTTGTTGACCCAGAGCTACAGAAAATGATTGAACCAGATCTGCTTGCAGTGCCTCTGGTTAATCCAATTTCAGCAGACATGGGTGTCATGCGCACTAGCTTATGGCCTGGCTTACTTAATACTGCAGTTTATAACCTCAATCGACAGCAGTCGCGGGTTCGAATATTTGAGGTTGGCCAGTGCTTTGTGCCTGGGCAAAAGGGTGTCTCAAGTTTGACGCAAAATACTATGCTGGGTGGATTAATCTGTGGGTCACGATCCCCTATTGGATGGACCGCTGGTAAAGATAAAGTCGATTTTTATGATATCAAGGGCGATATAGAGGGGCTAACTGGGCTAACGGGGTTACAGCACACGTTCTCTTTTAATGCGGCGACTCATCCGGCGCTACACCCTGGGCAGTGTGCTCAGCTTACTAGAAATGGTGAGGCTATCGGTTGGGTAGGGCAGCTACATCCGCGAATTCAGAGCAGTCTTGGCATTGATTCTGGCGTGTATCTGTTCCAGATTAATGCTGACAAGATCGCCGAAGTTAGGATCCCTATGCACGAAGAAGTAAGCAAGTTCCCCGAAGTGAAACGAGATTTAGCCTTCTTCGTTGAAACGTCAGTAGGGGCACAAACCTTAATCGACCATGCCAAGAATGTGGCCGGCGATCTACTAGTCGGTTTAAAGCTATTTGATGTGTATCAGAGCAAAGATCTTGAAAACAAAGGAAAAAGCATCGCTTTAGGCTTGACGTTTCAGCATGGTTCGCGCACTCTTACAGACGAAGAGGTTAGTCAAGCGGTTGACCGAGTGGTATCTGAGCTTGCCGCAGAGTGTAAGGCTGACCTCAGAGCATGAATATATTTTTAAGCCAAAATGATGGGGCAGATATTATTAGATGGGTGCATTAACGAAAGCTGATTTGGCAGAAATGTTGTTCGATGATTTGGGCCTCAATAAGCGGGAAGCCAAAGAAGTTGTTGAAATGTTTTACGGTGAAATCTGCTCAGCCCTTGAAAACAACGATCAGGTCAAAATTTCTGGGTTTGGAAACTTTGAGCTGCGCGACAAAAGTAGTCGTCCTGGCAGAAACCCCAAGACCGGTGAAGAAATACCCATTTCTGCGCGACGTGTCGTGACATTCAAACCTGGGCAAAAGCTCAAGGCTCGAGTTGAGGCATATGCTGGAACCAAGTAACAATAATCAACTCCCTGCCATCCCAGGTAAGCGCTATTTTGCCATTGGTGAAGTCAGTGAACTCTGTGGGGTCAAGCCTCATGTGTTGCGTTATTGGGAGCAAGAATTCCCAGGTTTGAGTCCAGTTAAACGACGAGGTAATCGTCGTTACTATCAGCGGCAAGATGTCGTATTAATTCGTCAGATTCGCTCTTTACTCCACGAACAGGGATTTACTATCGGTGGGGCACGCCAAAAGCTTGATGATACACCAGATAAGAAAGAGCTTACTCCCTACAAGCAGCTTCTTGATCAGACAATTTCTGAATTAGAAGATGTTCTGAAAGCCTTATAATAAATTTCAAAATTTGATGTCAAAGAAATGCTTTTTGGTTGCAAAAAGAGCCTTTCGCTGTATCATTGCGACACTTAAATCGGGGCGTAGCGCAGCCTGGTAGCGCACTACACTGGGGG
>JABILI010000092.1 GCA_018654575.1 Porticoccaceae bacterium | reverse complement strand
TACTCACAAAATGCCGTTAGAAGACATAAACAAAGCTTTTGACTTGATGCATGAAGGGAAAAGTATTCGATCAGTGGTGGAGTTTTAAATGGTGCCAGACGCTAGCGTAGAGGAAATTGGGTCTAACCAGAGTTTCGGTGGGCGACAGTTACGTTATCGTCACCGTTCAACGGCTCTTGATTGCGATATGACTTTCTCGATTTACCTGCCGCCCCAAGCGCAGCAGGGACCTGTCCCAGTGCTGTACTGGCTATCCGGTTTAACGTGTACTGATGAGAATTTTGTGACTAAAGCGGGTGCGCAAGAGTATGCTGCCGCGTATGGCATCGCCATTGTCTGTCCTGACACCAGTCCTCGTGGAGAAGATGTACCTGATGACGCTGAAGGCGCTTATGACTTTGGCCTCGGTGCTGGATTCTATGTCAATGCCACCGAGTCGCCGTGGGCCAAACACTACAAAATGTATGATTATGTTGTTGATGAATTGCCGGCACTGATCAATGATCAATTCCCAATCGACGGTAATAAGATGTCTATTTCAGGCCACTCTATGGGCGGGCATGGCGCACTTACTATTGCGCTAAAGAATCCAGAACGCTATTCGTCGGTATCGGCGTTTGCACCAATTTGTGCACCTATACAGTGCCCCTGGGGCCAAAAGGCCTTGGGGCAGTATATCGGTGACGCCACTGACAGCATTGATCCGTGGGCTGAATACGATACCGTGGAGCTGGTCAAAACGTCATCGAAGGGCACCAGAGGCTCATTGCCCGTGCTTATCGACCAGGGGGAGGCAGATAACTTCTTAGCTGAACAGCTCAATACGCAGTTACTCATTGATACTGCCGCTTCAGTAGCTTTTCCTATGCGAATTCGACTGCAACCGGAGTATGATCATAGTTACTTTTTTATAGCTACTTTTATAGAGGAACATTTAAAATTTCATGCAGAGAACTTGCGCTAAAGTAGTGGTCCTTATTAGGTAAATAAGAGTCGGTTAGGTACGGCAAATAATTAGGGTGATAGTGATAGAATGCGGCGGTAATAAATAGCACCAAATAAACGCAGTCATTCAGGGGTAAGTAGGTTGGATAAAAGCGCTAATATTGACCAACTCATAGAGCAATTCAAAACTTTGCCGGGGGGCTTGTTGCCTCTGTTGCGTGCGGTTAAACACGCTGTTGGCTACATCCCAGACGAATCTGTGCCGCAGATCGCCAAAGGCTTTAATCTCTCTCGTGCCGAAGTGCACGGTGTCATCAGTTTTTATCACGACTTTAATACTAGTCCTGGGGGTCAGCACTGCGTCCAGATCTGCCGTGCTGAGGCCTGCCAGTCAATGGGCTCTCGTCAAATCGAAGCCCACGCTAAAAAGAGTTTAGGTATTGAGTACGGTGAGACGACTAAGGATGGCAAAGTAACTTTGCAACCGGTTTATTGTTTGGGAAACTGCGCTTGTTCGCCCTCCATTCGTATTAATGATGATATCCATGCCAGAGTGAGTGCTGCCAGCTTTGATCAGTTGATGAGTGAGCTGTGTTCTCCAGTCACTAATGATGTTGGAGCGAAGAAATGAGCATGACATTCTTTATTCCACAAGATACCACGGCATTGGCGCTTGGCTCAGATTCAGTTGCTTTAACGATAACCAGCGAACTAAAAGAGCGAGGTCTTGAGGGTGAAATCATTCGTAACGGGTCAAGAGGCATGTTTTGGTTAGAGCCATTACTTGAGGTAGAGATTGACGGCAGCCGATTAGGCTTTGGTCCGGTTAAACCTTCAGATGTGCCTGGAATCCTTGAGTCATTGAACTCTCATGATAAAAACACTAAGCCAGGCAATCATCCTCTGTTCTTAGGTAAGGTTGACCAAATTGACTACCTTGCGAGGCAGCAGAGGCTGACCTTTAGCCGAGCGGGAGTGGGTGATCCTCTTTGTATTGAAAATTATCAACGTTTATCTGGTTTTGTCGGCCTCACTCATGCCATCAAGTTAAAGAGTCAGGAAATTGTTGATCAAATTAAAGACTCCGGCCTCCGTGGCCGTGGTGGAGCTGCATTTCCTGCAGGGATCAAGTGGCAAACGGTCCTTGATACCGCTGGAGAGCAAAAGTACATCGTATGCAATGCCGATGAAGGCGATTCAGGCACATTTGCTGATCGATTATTGATGGAAGCCGATCCTTATCAGCTCATTGAAGGCATGGCGATTGCCGGTCTTGCAGTGGGCGCGAATCAGGGTTATATCTATTTACGGTCAGAGTACCCTGTGGCTCATAAAATATTAAATCAGGCGATCGAACGTGCGACTGAAGCTGGTTTTCTTGGGGAAAATATCTGCAGTTCCGGCAACGATTTCTTTCTAGAAGTTAGGCTCGGTGCTGGTGCTTATATCTGTGGTGAAGAAACATCGCTCTTGGAAAGTTTAGAGGGAAAGAGGGGCATGGTTAGGGCTAAACCTCCCTTGCCAGCGATTGAAGGGTTATTTGGTAAGCCTACGGTCGTCAACAATGTGCTTACCCTTGGTGCCGTGGCTACTATTTTAGAACAGGGCTCTAAAACCTATAAAGACTTTGGCATGGGGCGTTCGCGTGGAACATTGGCCGTGCAGTTAGCCGGTAACGTTAAACGTGGTGGCGTTATCGAGTTAGCCTTTGGCGTAACATTACGGGAAGTTGTCGAAGGTTTTGGTTGCGGTACTTATAGCGGACGGCCCATTCGTGCTATTCAGATGGGTGGTCCCTTGGGCGCATTTCTGCCCGAATCTCAGTGGGATACGCCGCTTGATTATGAATCCTTCGCGGCTATTAAAGCGATGATAGGTCATGGTGGTATAGTCGTGTTTGACGATACTGTAGATATGGCTGCCCAAGCTCGATTTGCAATGGAGTTCTGCGCGGTTGAATCATGCGGAAAATGTACACCTTGCAGGATTGGCGCTACTCGCGGCGTAGAGGTTATTGATCGCATCGTACAAAATCAAGATCGTGATAATAATTTGATCTTGCTGACTGATCTCTGTGACACTATGGAGCTCGGCTCCCTCTGCGCAATGGGAGGTATGACTCCGTTCCCAGTGCGCAGTGCATTAACCTATTTTACAGAAGACTTCGGTGGCGAAAGCCCTAGAGAGAATTAACATGTTGGAATTTTACGAACCTCAATTAGATTTTGGAACGCCGCAAAGTGACAGTGAAACCTTAGTTACGCTCATTATTGATGGCATTTCGGTGACTGTACCGGAGGGCACCTCTGTTATGCGCGCAGCATCTGAAGGTGGGGTTAAGGTCCCGCGCTTATGTGCAACCGATTCGTTAAAATCTTTTGGTTCTTGCCGTATTTGTCTCGTCGAAATTGAAGGTCGTCGTGGGTTTCCTGCCTCCTGTACCACAGCGGTGGAGGATGGAATGGAAGTGCGCACTCAGTCAGATGAGATTGGTAAGCTGCGTCGTAATGTCATGGAATTATATATCTCTGATCACCCGCTAGATTGCCTAACGTGCCCGACCAATGGCGATTGTGAGCTGCAGGACACCGCAGGTGAAGTTGGTCTGCGCGCGGTCCGCTATGGTTTTGAAGGTGACAATCACTTGGTCGCTGAAAAAGATGAATCCAACCCTTACTTCACCTTTGATGCGTCTAAATGCATTGTTTGCTCTCGCTGTGTTCGTGCCTGCGAAGAGGTTCAAGGTACCTTTGCCTTAACCATTGATGGCCGTGGTTTTGAGTCTAAAGTGAGTGCTGGTCAGGCTGAATCATTTATGGAATCTGATTGCGTATCCTGCGGTGCTTGTGTTGATGCCTGCCCGACGGCAACGTTGACCGAAAAAAGTATTATTGAGGCGGGTAAGCCAGAGCACTCAGTGATCACTACCTGTGCTTATTGCGGCGTAGGTTGTTCCTTTAAAGCTGAGATGAAGGGTAACGAAGTTGTGCGCATGACGCCCCATAAAGACGGAAAGGCGAACGAAGGCCACGCCTGCGTTAAAGGTCGTTTTGCCTTTGGCTATGCTACACACAAAGATCGTATTACTAAGCCTATGATTCGTGAAAGTATTAATGATGCATGGCGCGAGGTTTCATGGGATGAGGCGGTCACTTATACGGCCGAACGCTTTAAGGCTATTCAGGCAAAGCATGGGCGCACCAGTATTGGCGCTATATCCTCTTCTCGTTGCACCAATGAAGAGGTTTATTTAGTGCAAAAAATGGTGCGCACTGGTTTCGGTAACAACAACATCGATACCTGTGCTCGAGTTTGTCATTCTCCAACCGGCTTCGGACTTAAAACGACGCTTGGTGAATCGGCAGGGACGCAAACATTTGCTTCGGTTGCCAAAGCAGACGTTGTGATTGTTATGGGCGCTAATCCTACTGAGGCACACCCCGTTTTTGGTTCACGATTGAAGCGACGCCTAAGAGAGGGTGCTAAACTTATCGTTATTGATCCACGACAGATCGAGTTGGTCAGCGCACCCCATATTAAAGCAGACTATCATTTGCCCGTTCGTCCAGGCACTAATGTTACCGTACTAAATGCCTTGGCCCACGTTGTGGTCAATGAAGCCTTACAGGCCCATGACTATATTGCCGAGCGATGCGACACTGAAGGTTTTAACAAGTGGGTGACATTTATTGCCGATGAGCGCCATTCACCTGAGCAAACCGAGCAGTTTAGCGGTGTCCCAGCGGCTGATATGCGTGCTGCGGCTCGCATTTATGCTACTGGCGGCAATGGGGCTATTTTCTATGGTCTCGGTGTGACGGAGCACAGTCAAGGGTCTACGGCCGTCATGGCGATTGCTAATTTGGCCATGTTGACCGGCAATATTGGTCGAGAGGGTGTAGGCGTTAATCCACTTCGTGGTCAAAATAATGTTCAGGGCTCCTGTGACATGGGCTCCTTCCCACATGAATTGCCCGGCTATAGGCATATCTCAAGTGCAGTGACGCGTAAGCTTTTTGAAGGCGAGTGGGGTGTGGCGCTAGACCCTGAACCCGGTCTGCGCATTCCCAATATGTTTGATGCCGCGATTGATGGTGACTTTAAAGGGCTTTACTGCCAGGGCGAAGATATTGCCCAGTCTGATCCCAATACGCATCATGTTGAGGCGGCACTGAAATCAATTGAATGCTTGGTCGTCCAGGATATCTTCCTTAACGAAACGGCTAAGTTTGCCCATGTGTTTTTACCTGGCGCCTCATTTCTAGAGAAGGACGGCACGTTTACTAATGCCGAGAGACGTATTTCTCGGGTTCGTAAGACCATGCCGCCACTCAGTGGAAAAGCTGATTGGGAAGGTACTATGGCGCTCGCAAATGCCATGGGGTGTGATATGCACTATAACCATCCGTCGGAAATAATGGATGAGATCGCTAAGCTAACGCCAACATTTAACGGCGTTTCTTATAAGAAACTTGATGAGCTGGGTAGTATCCAATGGCCCTGCAATGATCATACGCCGGCAGGCACGCCAGTTATGCATGTCGATGAATTTGTCAGGGGTAAAGGATTTTTTGCGATTACTGAATACGTGCCAACTGAAGAGCGCGTCAACCGTAAGTTTCCATTGTTACTAACGACAGGTCGCATATTGTCACAATACAACGTGGGCGCTCAGACTAGACGTACCAATAATAGTGAGTGGCATGGCGAAGATATCCTAGAAATCCATCCTCATGATGCTGAAGAGCGCGGTATTAACCACGGTGATTGGGTTGGTATTCAAAGCAGAGTAGGGCAAACCGTACTGCATGCCGACGTGACGAGTCGGGTAAAGCCTGGTGTGGTTTACACGACCTTCCATCATCCTGTATCAGGTGCCAACGTGATAACGACCGACAACAGCGACTGGGCCACTAATTGTCCTGAATATAAGGTCACCGCCGTGCAGATTAGTAAAGTAACGGCTCCTTCAAGTTGGCAAGCTAGGCAAAAAACCTTTGATACCCAACAGCTGCAGTTGTTAGCTAAAGCCAGGCAATGATGAGCACGACAATTCCTCCAGCTAGCTGTGTCAAAAGGCATATATGGCTGGATGGCAACTTGGTATCGGCTGATGATCAGGTGGCGACCGAGACCCCAGTAGCAGTGGTTTATAACGGCATCTCGCATGTGGTGATGATGTCAACGCCCACTGATCTTGAAGATTTTGTAACAGGCTTTAGTTTGAGCGAGGGTATTATTACCGGCACCAATCAGCTACTTGATGTTGAAGAAATCACAACAGATAAGGGTGTTGAGTTACATGCCACTATCGCGGCTGAGGCCTTTGTGGGATTAAAGGAAAGGCGAAGAAATTTGGTCGGTAGGACTGGCTGTGGGCTCTGCGGTGCAGAGTCACTAGACCAAGCCATACCTACGCCAAAGATCGTTAATAGTTTATTACAGCTAAGTCACAAGGCGTTGCAGAGGGCTATTGTCGCTCTGGCTGACTTGCAGGAACTTCAGAAAGAAACGGGTGCTGTCCACTGTGCAGCCTGGTGTGATGCCCAAGGTAAGATACTGATTGTTCGCGAAGATGTTGGCCGCCACAATGCGTTAGACAAACTGATTGGTGCTATGGCCCGAAATCAGACCTCAAGTGATGGTTTTGTATTAGTGACTAGCCGAGCAAGTTATGAAATGGTGTCTAAAGCGGCCAGCGCTAATATTTGTTTGTTGGCTGCAGTTTCAGCACCGACATCTCTTGCCATTAATTTGGCTAAGAAGTGCGGTCTTAGCTTGGTTGGTTTTTCGCGACAGGGTCGACATGTTATTTATTCAAACGAACAAAGATTAGTAGGTGGAACACCATGAGAGAGTCAAAAATCGATCGGCTGGTCAAAATGGTCAATCAAATTTCACTTAATATGAGCTCAAATGGACCGGCTGATGAAGTTGCAATGCAGGTCGCAGAGCACCTCGAGAAATTTTGGTCGCCACCGATGAAAAGTCTAGTCAGCGATTATGCTGATGATAATACGGTAGGGCTCGCCTCAATTTCTCATAAGGCGGTTATACAATTGGCTTTAATGCAAAAAGGAAAATAATACGGCTGCCCCTTTGGATATTAATCAACCAATCGAGACTCCGTCGCTTTAGACTACTGCTGATTTTAACGCTTGCTGCCTTGGCTTTAATTCCATATTTTGGATAGCCAATATAGCAATTTACTATATTGGCTATCCAAAATAGATGGTTTTACATCGATAGACTCCTCGAATTCTCGAGCAATAGCGTCTATTTGGGAGACGATCTGTGGATTCTGCTCTGAAACGTCAGTGCCTTCATTCGGGTCGTTAATTAAATCAATAAGCAACGGAGAATCATGCACTTGACGTGCTGGAGGCATGCCATAGGCACCTTGGGTGACATATTGTATTTTATGATTCCCTAATCGAAATGCACGGAGTTCAGAGCCCTTGTAGAAAGGCACAAACGTCCGTGGACTGGGCGTTCGTTTTTTTAGAGAGTCGCTTAGGTCAAAGCTATCCATTGATGCCTGGGATTTCGTAAATCCGGCTAGCGATATAAAGGTTGAGAATAGATCAGTCTGCATGCCGAGTTCATTGCTAAGTCCAGGTGTAATTCCGGGCCCACTAAAGAAGGTCATTACCCTCATACCGCCTTCAAAGGTTGTTCCTTTGCCGTCTCTAAGTGGTGTTGCTGAGCCTGCATGCACTCCATACATAAGCCAGGGCCCATTGTCACTGGTAAGGACAATATACGTATTGCTAGTAATAGAGAACTGCTCTACAGCATCAAGAATGCGTCCAACACTCCAATCAATTTCTTCAATAACATCACCATAAATGCCTTGTCGGCTTTTGCCGGCAAATACCGAGGATCTAAAAAGTGGCACATGAGGCATGCTGTGCGAAAGGTAGAGGAAAAAAGGTTTATTTGCATCAACGGATTCACGCATAAAGCGAACTGACTCGTTGGTGTACTTTTGTGTAATCAGGGTTTGATCTGCCGGTCTTTCTAACTCGATATCCTTGAACGTCCCATCTGGCTCTTGCCGGCTAGAAATAAGAGGAACTTGCCAGTCAGAAATACTAGGGTTGTAGATTTGTTGTTGGATCACAGGCATGACTTTTGATAATTTATCGGCAATTTTCCAAGGCGGTGAGAATATATTGTTTAAAGTTATTCCATCAACTTCCCAGTCCATATCATTTGAGTAGGGAATACCTACCCACTCATCAAATCCATGCCTTGTGGGATAGTAGGATTTAGCGTCGCCTAAATGCCATTTACCAAACATTCCTGTAGCGTAGCTATTATCTTGAAAGACCTCGGCGATGGTTTTTTCATTTGTAGGAATACCTTTTTTACTCTCAGGATAGAACACTGCAAGATTATTACCATACAGCCCAGTTCTAACAGGCAGTTTTCCTGTTAGAAGGGCGCCTCGGCTAGGTGTGCAGACGGACGCAGCGGCGTAAAAGTTGGTCCATGCCTGACCGTTTTCTACCAGTGAATCGATGGCCGGAGTATTGATCAATGGGTCGCCGAAAGGACCGGCGTCGGCATAGCCCATATCATCCGTATAGATGATAATAAAGTTCGGTTGGTTGGCGCTACTTGTTGGTTGCCCGCCCTGAACCAAACAGGTGGCCGCAAGTAGCAATATAGACATTATTTGCTTGAGAGGCATGCCTGTATAACCTTTTAGTGGTGGGAGAAGCAGTATTAGCCATGAGAAGCTTATCATCCGGTTAATGGCTGTGCCAGATGAAAACATGGATGAGGGTTTAAACCGTATGCCCTTCAGTAAATTTTTGCCATAATAGTCGACAGACTAAACGCTAGTGTTTAATTTTTTACCTAAGGGTACCAATAATGGCCAAAATGACCCACCTAAATAGCCTTGGCGAAGCACATATGGTCGACATATCGGCTAAGGAAGATACTGCTCGCAGCGCACTGGCCGAGGCGCAAGTAGAGCTTACTGATGCTATTACTACAGCGGTGCAGGACGATCGGTTACCAAAAGGTGACTTGTTCGCCGCCGCTAGAATAGCCGGTATCCAAGCGGCTAAAAAATGTAGTGACTTAATTCCGTTATGCCATCCTTTACCATTGTCCAAAATCACGATTGATATATATTTAGAGGGCAATGTCATGAGGGTTAGAGCCCTTTGTAAAACCACAGGAAAGACTGGTGTGGAAATGGAAGCTCTGACGGCCGCCTCTATTGCGGCACTGACTATCTATGATATGTGTAAGGGGCTTGATAAAGGAATGATTATCCGAGAGACTCGATTGCTCGAGAAATCTGGGGGCAAGTCTGGGCTTTGGCTCAGTACAGATCGGCAGGGAGTCAGCGATGATTAATTTATTGTTCTTCGGTCGCTTGGGAGACCTAGCTAAAGATGCGCCAACCTGTATCGCTAGCTCAGGGCTAGACCCGACACCACTGACAATTAGACAGTTAATGATGGCGGAGCACCCAGAGTTAGCGGAAGCCTTATCAGAACCTCAGGTTCTTGTGTCGGTGAACAAAATGGTTGTGAAGTGGGATCAGCCGCTGTTTAACGGTGATGAGCTCGCCTTCTTGCCTCCGGTCACTGGGGGTTAGTGATAGTGAGCGATTTAGTCTGTGTGCAATCGGATGATTTTAGTTTGGCTGATGAGTATCAGCGATTAAGCAATATCAACTCACGAGTGGGAGCGGTCGTAACTTTTTGCGGGTTAGTTAGAGATTTCGAGTCAAGTGCAGGGGAGTCGGAGTCTACCAAGGTGGTCAACTATCTTACCCTTCAGCATTATCCTGGAATGACAGAAAACTTACTTGAGGATATTGTAACGCAGGCGAAAGCTCGCTGGGACTTAGTTGCAGTGACTGTGATTCATCGAATTGGGACCCTAGCGCCTAATGATCAGATCGTCTTTGTAGGCGTGGCGAGTGAACATCGAAAAGAAGCCTTTGATGCCGCTCAGTTTTTAATGGACTATCTGAAAACTAAGGCGACTTTCTGGAAAAAGCTAACAGCTGAGGGCAAAGAGCAATGGCTAGATGCTAAGTTGTCCGATACCGATGCCGTGGTAAAGTGGAATAAGGATAGTCATGATCAATGTTGATGCCGTTATTCTCGCAGCGGGTCAATCAAGCCGCATGGGGGTAGCCAGCAAAGCTCTACTGCCCTTAAAGGGTTTGTCTTTATTGGATCATGTGATCACTAGGTTAGCGCCACAGGTTGATTCTTTGGTGGTTAGTGGTGATAAAACATTATTGGGTGATCTTGAGTATCCAGTGGTTGAAGATCTCACCGCTAAATTCTCAGGGCCGCTGGCCGGATTATATAGCGCTTTAATTTATTCAGACTTGTCAGACGCTGAGTATCTGTTAGTTGTTCCCTGTGATGGCCCCCTGGTGCCCAAGGACTTGGTTGCGCGGTTATATCGGGAGATTAGGCTGGCTGATTCTGATGTGGCCTGTGCTCGCTATGAGGGCGTTATTCAAGGTACGTTCTCTTTGTGGCATAAACGGCAAACAGCCGCGATTAAAAATACCCTGTTAGTGGATAAGTATGGCGGGTTTAAACCGCTGCTTGATAAGATGGATGCGGTTTATGTCGATTGGATAAAGCAATCTATTAATCCATTTTTTAATATTAATACACCTG
>JABILI010000070.1 GCA_018654575.1 Porticoccaceae bacterium | reverse complement strand
GATTTTTTTCGAGACCCTTCGGCCGACTTGCACCACCATTGATTTTATTCAATTGAAAGAAGAAGGCCGTAATCATGTTCTTTGCCACAGGCCCAGTAAGAATTTTAATAAATTCACGGCCTTCTATGCGTAGCATAGTGTCTATATCAAACATCGTTGACTGAAAAGCAACATCCATTGCCGCCGTCATCTGAGGCATTAGCCCTCGAGTCTGCTTATGAAGCATAGTCGGCGCCATGCCGGCAAATTGAGCATTGCGTGGTGAATTTATAGCGCCACCAGGAACCTTATAGCCTTTTATGTCCCACGGCTGCTGATGGGAATCCTTATTTTTAAGGATCCACGCCTTAGCCGCGGGGATCAGCTCATCTATGGACTCAACCAGTTGATCGAGCAACCCGCCATCTAAGGCCTTTTGCGGAGTCAGACGTTGGCTCTTAAGGATGATATCAAGGGCTTTTTCAACCCCAATCAGTTTAGTCAGACGAACAACACCTCCACCTGCTGGATATACCCCTATAGCGCACTCAGGAAGCCCAATTTGGACTGACTTATGGTTGTAAGCGATCCGATGGTTACAGCCCAATGTAAGCTCATAACCACCACCTAATGCGGCTCCGTTAATCGCCGCAACCACAGGGACCGGCAGTTTTTCCAGTCGTCGAAAGTGTCCCTTGATAAATTCACCGTTGGCGAAAATCTCCGCAGCATCATCATTGCTCACAGCTAATTCTTTAAGGTCTGCACCCGCAAAGAAAACCTTTTTAGCCGACGCAAATACCACGCCGGACAAGCCTTCTTCAGCTTCAAGCCGTATAACGGTCTCATCCATTGCTTCGCTGTATTCATCGTTGATTGCATTCACAGGACCAGTCATATCCATTGTCACAGTGACAATACCCTGCTCGTCCTTCTCGTACTTAAAAACACCCATTATCCAATTCCTTTAAAATTCTATAGTCATCGCATTATTGGCTCTAAACGACAGCTTAAATCCGCTCAATAATGCAGGAAATACCCATGCCGCCACCCACGCAGAGCGACAACATGGCCCGCTTAAGTTGCCGACGCTCTAGTTCGTCGAGCATAGTACTAACTAGCATCGCACCAGTAGCTCCAAGTGGATGACCCATAGCAATCGAGCCGCCGTTAACGTTAGTCACAGAATGGTCGATATCTAGGTCTTTCATGTAACGCATGGCAACAGAAGCAAATGCTTCGTTAATTTCCCACAAATCAATATCATTCGGCTTTAAACCTGCAGTTTTCAGACATTTAATCGCTGCTGGTCCGGGGCCTGCTAACATAATGACTGGGTCCGAGGCCAATATAGAACCGGCTACAATGCATCCACGAGGAGTTAGATTGAGATCTTTGCCTGCCTTCTCAGAACCGATCAATACCGCGCTAGCGCCGTCCACAATACCTGACGAATTACCTGGAGTATGTACATGAGATATTCCCTCTAAAGTATTGTATTTTCTTAGTATTATCTCATCAAAAGCCATATTTCCCATCATTTCAAATGACGGTCTTAAGCCAGCTAAGGCCTCCATGGTAGTATCGGGCTTGATAAAGTCATCTTTCTCTAAAATTATCAGCCTATTTTTATCACGCACTGGAATGACTGACCTGTCAAAGTAGCCATTGTCTCGGGCATGGGTTGCACGACGCTGGGACTCTACAGCATAAGCATCTACGTCATCGCGACTGTAACCATCAATAGTCGCTATGGTGTCTGCACCTATACCTTGGGGTACAAAGCTTTGGCTAATAGCGAAAGCTGCATCACCTGCCATAGCGCCTCCATCAGACCCCATGGGTACGCGAGACATACATTCAACGCCACCGGCAACCACTAACTGCTCCCAACCTGAAGCGATTTTTTGAGCGCCTGTATTCACAGCCTCTAGGCCAGAAGCACAGAAACGGTTAAGCTGAACTCCGGCGACAGATTCGTCCCAACCGGCATTCTGGACGATCATTTTTGCAATATCACTGCCCTGCTCACCAATTGGTGACACGCATCCCATCACAACATCATCAACATAAGAGGTATCAAGGTCATGACGCTCCTGTAAGGCGCGCAAAAGACCCGCACCTAAGTCGATAGGCTTCACTTCATGCAATGAGCCTCCTGGCTTTCCTTTGCTGCGTGGCGTTCTTATCGCATCATAAATATAAGCTGTATTACTCATAATTCCCTCTCAATAATCTTAAAAAAATTTTAACTCGATCATTACTACATATTGGGCCAAACCAGAAAATCAGGAAACTAACCAAAGTTGGTTTTTATGCCATTTTACTAGGTCCCTGTATACTTTGGCGCTCGCTTCTCGGCGAAAGCGCGCATAGACTCCTTCAAATCATCGGATTTTAAGCTAGTCATTAACGTAAACATGCCATTCATGAGTAAACTCTGCTCTGTGGTTAATGTGTCACTCTGCTGAAGCATAAACTTGGTGCCTTGAACAGCCATAGGAGGATTTGCGGCTATCTCACCAGCCAGAGCCATCCCCGCGGCATAAGTCGCTTCAAAGGACTCATAAACGTCATTCACTAAGCCTATTTTCTCAGCACGAGCAGCATTAATGTCTTTGGCACTGTAGGCGAGCTCTGCCACGTGGCCCGCATTGAGAATCTTTGGCAATCGTTGCAGAGTACCTATATCAGCAACCAGCCCAATCCGAGTCTCACGGACACTGAAATTACTATTCTCTGCGGCAATTCTGATATCACACGCTGTAATCATATCAATCCCCGCACCCAAGCAGTGGCCATGAACCACAGCAATGACTGGCAGCGAGCATTTAGCTAAGGATGATATTGCGTCCTGAAAACGGCTAGTGCCCTGTAACTGTGTTAAGTTAGACACCGCCTCAGAAGCGCCTTTGGGCCTTTTCTGCGAAAGCAGTCCACTCTCGACTAGATCGATGCCCACGCAGAAGTGCTTGCCCTTGCCCGCCAACACTATCACTCTAATACTATCATCCGCCTCTAGCGATTTCAGTGCCTGGGGCAGCGCCAGCCAAAACGGCTCAGACAGCGCATTGTATTTATCCGGACGATCAAGCCAGACAGTGCCTACCGCCCCGGCCTTTTCGATGGTTATATAGTCTGAAGAAAAACTCATTGTCCTACTCTCCTATAAATCTTGATATTCTGTAATTAATAGCCCGCCGACCCATCAAGAATGGACTCGTACAGCTTCTGATCAAGCTTTTGGTATGATTTTGAGCGAGGCATCATCACGTAGATAGCATCGCCGCCCAACTGCTCCAAATGAAACGCCTGATTGCGCAAATCGCCCTTTACCATTTTAAATGTTCCAGTGGTGGAAATGTCAGCCTGGATGCGCACGAAAACTGGTTGAGCAAAACCCGGTAAATTCGCAGCAACATAAGCAGAGAACTCATCCATGTCGAATGTCTTTCCAGGGTTCAACGCAAGAGAAACCATACCTGCCTTACCCTCTGTGGCAGGAACATCAACACCGTAAACATTGGCAATTTCAACTTGCTTATTGGCATTCAAAATTTCCCCTACCTCATTCGTAGAGACGTTTTCAGAGCGCCATCGAAAAGTATCTCCAATGCGGTCAACGAACTGATAGTGAGGTTTCCCCATGGCAAAACCGACATCAACCTCAGTAATTAAGTCACCGGTATTAAACCAAGCATCGCCGGGCGTTAAAACATCCCGAAGCGTCTTCGACTCTGAGGCGGCACTATCGGTATAACCATCGAAACGATAGCGATCATCTATCTCTGCCAACAGCAACCCCGGGGTACCTGGCTCAACTTGAATATACTTACCCTCTTTATCCAGCACAATTTCATCCTGCTCAACATCATATTCGACAAGTATTATTGTGCCTGGACAGAAACCGATGGTTTTGTCTTTATTGAAAGCATTAAGAAATGACACGTTACCTTCGCTAGAACCATAAAATTCACAAACGCGATCAATACCAAAGCGCTCTTTAAATTCATCCCATACATCTGGGCGTAAACCGTTTCCAAAAACTCGATCTAAGGGATTATTTTTCTCTTCTGGGGATGATGGCTGAGTCACAAGATATCGACAAAGTTCACCTACATAAAAGAAAATGCTGCACTGATGTTTTTGTATCTCTGACCAAAAAGCAGACGCTGAAAATTTTCGGCGTAAAAACATCGAAGCACCGCTGAATAAAGCGCTATTAACGCCACACATAAAACCAGTACCATGAAACAAAGGCAGGCAAAGATATATCCGATCACTTGGCTTTGCCCTCACACCAATCTCACTGAAAGACGAACCCGCAGCCAATATACGCCTTTGCCCGACTTTGGCTGCCTTAGGCATTCCAGTAGTTCCGGAGGTAAATATGTATAAGCCCGTTGCGCCCGCCAAGATAGTCTTAGTGTCTTCCAAATTGGTCGTCGGGTGTTGCTTTAGCTGAGCCATAATATCTTCCATTGGCTCAGGCGGTGAACTCTCACGAAGATCAGCGACCCAGAGAATATCTTTATCACCCATGTCTAAGTCTGCGCGAACGTCTAAGACATTTGAAAACGCTTCCTCTCCCGCTAGGCACTTAACCGATTTCGTTATATTAATGCAGTGAGCCAACTGGGCGCCTGCTAAGGCTGGATTAACTAACCCCGCAATGGCCCCAATTTTTTGTACCGCCATTATACCGGCTAGCATTTCAATTCTATTTTCCATGATCACCGCAACACAATCATCTCGTTTTACACCTCGAGCGATCAATGCGTGAGCCATAGAGTTGGCTATCTGATTAAACTCTGACCAGCTGACCTCACGGCCCTCAAAAATGATCATGTTTCTATCAGGATAGCGGGCAACCGTATCTTCAAAAACCATAGCGATCGAGGCGGGCTCATCCGAAGTCGGCTGCTTAGCCAGCGTTACCGGTATTACTCTTGCAACATCAGCTGCAACCCGGAAAAATTCTTTAATGGCACCCATATCAGTTTTCTCTACTGCCTAGCCAATGAACGAATAGTCAGCTTTGCCAATTGCGACATGTGCACCTCATCAGGGCCATCCGCAATCCTGCAAAAGCGACTCACGGTAAAAATATGCGCCAGCGGGGTATCTTGAGATACACCCATACCACCAAAGATCTGCATAGCTCGACTGGAAACGTCTTCACACATCTTCGGGGCAACGATTTTCAGCATAGAGATCTCCGCTCTACAGGCATCAATACCATACTTGTCCATCTTCTCCGCGGCAGATAGCACCAGCAAGCGACACTGCTCAATATCACAGCGGCTACGAGCAATTTCATGCTGTACGCTGGTCTTCTTACTTAAAGGCTCACCAAAGGCTACACGGCTCACTGCGCGCTCACACATGAGCTCTAAACTACGTTGTGCCATACCAACAAACATCATTGCGTACTGAAATCGTCCGGGCCCTAGTCGACCCTGAGCAATCTCGAACCCTCGACCTTCACCCAAAATCAGATTGGTGACGGGGACGCGAACATTTCTAAAAATGACATCACCCTCACCACCTGGCGAATGGTACTCGCCGAAAACTCGCAGTGGCCGAGCAATAGTAACGCCGGGAGCATCGGTGGGCACCAAAATGGTCGAATGCTGCTGATGCCGAGGACCATTGGAGTTCGACTTACCCATTACCAACATTAACTTACACTTTGGACCTATGACATTCGTAGTCCACCATTTGCGCCCATTAAGCACATATTCATCGCCGTCTCGCTCTATTTTTAGCTCCATATTGGTAGCATCAGACGAAGCCACATCCGGCTCAGTCATGGCATAAGCCGATCGAATCTCCCCTGCTAATAAGGGCATCAGCCATTGCTCTTGTTGTTCTGGCGTACCGTACTTCGCAAGCACCTCCATATTTCCCCGATCAGGGGCATTACAGTTAAATATTTGTTGGGCCCAAGCAGACCTAGACATGGTTTCAAATAACGGTGCTATCTCGCTATTGGTAAGGCCTGGGCTCCAAGGTTTGTATTCTGCGGGAAGAAACAGATTCCAGAGTCCCTGTTTGCGAGCCTCTGCCTTAAGGTCTTCAAACCATTCGGGATACTGCCAGAGATTCTTATGGTCATTAGTAAATTCGTCATAATCTGACTCTCGCGGATAAATATGCTCATCCATAAAAGCCTTTAGCTTGTTATTAATCTCTTCGGCCCGCGGCGTTAACTCAAAACTCATTAGATTCCCTCGTATAATAAGTCAGTAAACTATTAGCTTACTCCAGTTATTTTTCTCATTAGCTTGTTCATACCACCTATCCATCGATCATAATTAGTGGTTTTGTTACGCATATACTCAAGCACTATTGGATGCGGCAAAATAACAAAACTCTCTTTGCGCAGCTCCTCCACCACAGTTTCTGCTAATTTCTCAGGTTCAATCATGCCATTACTCGCCGCCGCCGCTGTAGCGTCATTGGCAACCTCCGTCATCGGCGTACGCACAGCCTGCGGGCACAGCATAGAGACCTTGATTCCTTCATGTTTATGATGAATAGCGAGCCACTCCCCAAATCCCACTGAGGCATGCTTCGTCACGCCATAGGCTGCACCGCCGATCTGATTCAGTAAGCCAGCAGCAGAGGAAGTATTTAAGAAGTAACCTCCACCACGTGCCACCATACGAGGCACCAAATGACGCGCCGCATAGACATGAGACATCACATTGATATCCCATATAGCCTGCCATTCAGAATTAGGCGAGTGTATGTTTTCCCCTATACCAACGCCTGCATTAGAGCAAAAAAGGTCAATCGGGCCTATATTTGCTTCAGTGTCTTCAACTATGCGTGAAATATCATCTTCTTTTGCTACATCGGCCATCATCGCGATGCCATCAACCATGCTGGCGGTATCTTCGGCGTTGCTCAGGTTAATATCCACAGCAATAATTTTCTTAGCACCCTCAGCATGAAAACGAACAGCCAAGGCCCTACCAATACCGCTCCCAGCGCCAGTAACGACTATAATCTTATCTTTTAATTCCAAGACATTTTCCTCTCCGTGTATTTTAGTTCAACAGCATCTTAAAGAAGTTTTCCGAGATGTTCTTTTCGAAAGGGCTGTATATCATCAGTTTTATTGTCCCTCACCATATCTACCCAGCTCGGATTCGCAATTAGAGCCCTACCCACAGCGACAAGATCAAACTCTTGCGCCTGTAATCGGCGCTCTAAATCATCGAGACTAGCCGGCTCAGCCTCACGGAAAGTTACCTCACCCGGAATTGGGATAAAATCTGCATCCAAACCGACGCTACCCACTGTGATGGAGGGCTTACCTGTGATTTTACGTGTCCAACCAGCAAGATTAAGCTCGCTACCTTCAAATTCAGGCTCCCAAAAGCGTCTCTGCGAACAATGAAATATATCAACTCCCGCATCAGCGAGCGGCACTAAAAAGCTCTCCAGCTCCTCAGGCGTCTGAGCCAAACGTGCCGTGTAATCTTGTTGCTTCCACTGAGACCAGCGAAGAATTACAGGGAATTCAGGGCCAACTGCCTTACGAACCGCTCTAATAATCTCCAGGGCAAAACGGCTTCGATTTTGCAGAGAACCACCATAATCATCTTCCCGCTGATTTGTTCCTTCCCAAAAGAACTGGTCAATTAAATAACCATGTGCACCATGCAGTTCGACCGCATCAAAGCCACACCCTTTAGCATCTGCAGCGCCTTGGGCAAAAGCAGCAACCACATCATCTATATCTTGCTGCGTCATAGTATGCCGATTGACCTTACCGGGAACATTCATCCCCGAGGGGCCAAAACCTGGCACATCTCCCTCTGGCGGAGTACCAGACCTACGCATAGCACCGACGTGCCAAAGTTGCGGCGCAATTTTTCCACCAGCGACATGTACTGCGTCGACTACCTTTTTCCAGCCTTCCAAGCGTGCCTTTCCGTGAAAATAAGGCACCCCGGGGTAACCACTCGCTCCTATGTGCCCAACACAGGTGCCCTCAGTGACAATTAAACCAACGCCCCCCTCAGCACGACGTCGATAATAGTCGACCACGTTTTGACCAGGAATATTGTCATTTGGCGAAAAGTTACGAGTCATGGGTGCCATAACAATTCGATTTTTCAGACTCAAACTACCTAGGCTGAACGGTTGAAACAGAGGGTTCTCAGTGGTCATTGATGTATGTTCTCATTGTGATTAAATTGTTACGGCTTTTAGCCAGCCATTAATATTACGCAAAATGAAGTCGCTAATCAGATTAGTTTTTGACTGATGAGTATCCATGCTCATTTGACCTCTTTCACGCTGCCTTCAAGAGATTAGACCAATATGCATTGACGCCGCAATGAGTGCCAAGACCAAAGCAACAACTAATCGAACACTACCTAAGTTGAGCTTCGCCGATGCTGGAAAAGCAAAGGTTTTTTCTAAGGCAGCAAGCTTGTATCCATGATGTTCCTGTCCGATGGTATCCACCAACATCTCACCAAGATCTTTACGACTGCGATACCTCATCAGCGCGGTACTAGTCCACTCGTCATCGGACTCACAGTTCAAATTTTCAAGGTTTTTGGCTTGACCTAAGCCCACAAAGTACGGATGTCCGGCCTTTCGCATTAACTTAGGAACAAAGACTGACGTGTACTTACTCAAAAGTTGAGCAGATTCGCGCTTAGGGTGCTTCAAATGTAAGACATTAACCATAAAGAACTCCTTACCATCATCATGGGCAAAGAAATCCCGGTAACTCTCCACAAACTCTTCACCCCTACTAGCCTGCTCAATACACGACATATAACGGTTTAGGTCCAGTGCTGAAATTTTATGGCCAAAGCCTACATACCAAGCCCAAAAAGCGCCATAAATCAAGACTGTAACTGCCCAAATTACTAACGGAGTAACCATAGGTCGGCTTCCTTATAGCTTCATCAAGAATAGATCACTTTACCCAAGCCTTGTGAGGACTTTAGCCTCTTGGCGGTAATCCATGCACCATAGTCAGAAACTCTATTTTGGTACCTGCGCGCCTATGTTCGCTCAGCGCTTGATATTCTGCATCTGCCCACCAGTCATTGGCTGCTTGCTCCGATGGAAAAGTAAAAATAATCATCCGTCCTGATCGTGGCGCAACACCTTCCAATGTAATGGGGTTATCATCGAAGGTCATAAATTGACCTCCAAAACGCTTTAGAATCGGGAAAAATCCTTTCTCATACTGTCGGTACTCATCGGCATCAGTAACGCCCAAGTTGACTACCATATAAACGGGAACATCAGTCATTTTTAAATCCTTATTAGTTATAATATCGTGTTACTTGAGGGTGATCAGCCATGCCGCAACAGCACGGCCAATCTCGTGAGGTGAATCTTCCTGTATAAAATGCGTTCCTGCAACTGTTACTTCTACCTGATTGGGCCAACTACGACAAAACTCCCGAGCCCTTCCGGTCAAAATAGAACCCGGGGCTGCGTTGACAAATAATTTTGGTAGCGACGTATTCTCTGCCATCCACTGCCCATAGCTACCCACCAACTGCACCATATGCTCAGGCTCATTATCAATAGGAATCTGACGAGGCCAATTTAAAGTGGGCTGCCGATCATCGGGCGTAGAAAACGGACTCCGATAATGGGCCATCTCTTCCTCACCCAACCCGCGCATCACTGAACTTGGCAGCACTGCCTCAACAAACATATTACGCTGCAATACCAGATCTTCGCCCTTCTCAGAACGAAATCCCTTGAAGATGCCACGTGCAGATTCAGGCCATTCATCCCAGGTCACTGGACAGACAATACCTTCCATATAGGCAACGCCCCGAACCGCCTCAGCATGCTGTTGTGCCCAGTAAAAACCAAGTGCACTGCCCCAATCATGAATAACTAAGGTTACATTTTGGGTAACGCTAAGATCTTCTAGGAGCCCAGCGAGGTAATCATAGGTGACCTGAAATGTATAGCGGTCGGGGCCTTCCCTCACGGGCAATTTTTCTGAATCACCATGACCAATCAAATCTGGGACTATAACGCGACCGAGTGTCTCTAGATGGGGGATGACATTACGCCAAAGGTAGGATGATGTTGGATTACCATGCAGTAAAACTATGGGATCTCCTTCACCGACCTCAACATAAGCAATATTTTTTCCCTTGATGCTTTTAAAACACTTGCCATAGGGCATTGACGCTGAAATCATTGGCTTCCCTTTGCACTAATAAAGAATTAATTATCTTGTTAATTCAAAATACAGGTCCATAATACTATATTTACATTATGGCATGGTCAATGCCATAATTAAATTTTGCTACTTGCGTGTATTACGCAGTTGATGTGATCGAGTTACTGAACTTTCCAAGCGAGAAAAAATAGAGGGTGCGCAATGAAGATATTTTACAGCGTCGTGCTTATTACCTACCTGGGATGGTGTACATGGTACGGAGGCTCTGGCGAACCTGTATCCCCAAATGAAGCAGTGGCTTACAAAGCAGAATTACAAGCTAACGCCAAGAACCGAGATCGAGATTTTTCTGGCCCTATTAAATACATGGATCGATTAATTAAAGATGATGATGGCAATGAATTCATCATGGTCAATCTCATTCGCTATAGAGAAAAAGCCCAGTATCCGGCTACATCTCTATGGGCCAATGAAACTGACCCTATGTTAGCAGATAACAGATATGGTGCTGGTGTAGTGCCACTGCTCCTGAAGAGAGGAAGTTTGCCAATTTTTATCTCGACAGTAGCTGGAGAGTTTATTAACGAGACTAGTCTAGAAGAATGGGACACCGTCGCAATGGTACGTTATCGAAGTGTTCGTGACATGGTCGAGATGATGATAGAGATGAGCACCACAGATCTTGCTGACCATAAATGGGCTGCTATTGAACAAACACATGTATTTCCGGTAAAGCCTGAAATAAACCTCGCATCACTTAGATTAATAGTTGGAATATGCCTACTTTTTTTTGCTGTGGCGGTCTCCTACCTTGTAAAGTTGTTAAGATCAAAAAATTAAAATGTCGATCTGCCAGTAAATTTCAACACTAAAATGAAAAGGACAAATCATGAAAACTAGAATTACCGAAATGCTCGGGATAGAGCATCCAATCATACAAGGCGGAATGCACCATGTGGGTCTGGCGGAGTTAGCCGCTGCTGTGTCTAACGCTGGTGGCTTGGGTATTATTACTGGGCTTACTCAGGGAACACCGGAAAAACTGGCCAATGAGATCGCTAGATGCCGAGAAATGACTGACAAGCCTTTTGGCGTTAATCTAACCTTTTTACCCTCGCTGACTCCTCCTGATTATCCGGGTCTTATCCAAGCTATTATTGATGGCGGCGTTAAGGTAGTTGAAACAGCCGGTAACAATCCCGCGCAATGGCTACCCATTTTGAAAGAAAACAATATAAAAGTGATTCATAAGTGCACCTCTGTTCGTCATGCCTTAAAAGCTGAATCAATTGGCTGTGACGCAGTATCAGTGGACGGCTTTGAGTGCGGTGGCCACCCTGGAGAGGATGACGTACCAAATTTTATATTGCTTCCAAGAGCTGCTGATGAACTCACCATTCCTTTTGTTTCATCCGGCGGAATGGCTGATGGTCGAAGCTTAGTTGCTTCACTTGCCATGGGTGCTGAGGGCATGAATATGGGAACTCGCTTCATAGTAACCGAGGAAGCACCTGTACATGAGAATGTAAAGCAGGCGATTATCGAGGCCAGTGAGTTAGATACTCGTTTAGTTATGCGCCCCTTACGCAACACTGAGCGGGTACTTAAAAACTCAGCCGTGGAGCGTTTACTGGAAAAAGAAGCTGCACTTGGGGCTGACATCAAGTTTGAAGATATTGCCGAAGAGGTTGCGGGTGTCTATCCAAAGATCATGAAGACCGGCACCATGGACGCAGGTGCATGGTCATGCGGCATGGTTGCTGGTCTAATCAGCGACAAGCCAACCGTTAAGCAACTCATCGACAATATAATGGCTGAAGCCAATACAATTATTAATCAACGCCTAACAGGCCTGTAAATCAAACTGGAGTAATAATATAAATGGCTACAAATCTTTTTAATCTGACGGGAAAAATTGCACTAGTTACTGGAGCAAGCAGAGGCATAGGCGAGTCAATTGCCAAACTATTGGCAGAGCAGGGAGCTCACGTTATTGTGTCGAGCCGCAAACTGGATGATTGCCAGTTAGTTGCTGACGCCATCATCTCAGATGGTGGCAGTGCTGAAGCTGTGGCATGTCATGTTGGCAATATGGATGACATAAGCAATTGTTTTGCTCACATAAAGCAAGCCCATGGCAAGCTAGATATTCTGATTAACAATGCTGCAACTAACCCTTATTTTGGGGATATTCTTGACACTGATCTGGGTGCTTATACAAAAACTGTCGACGTTAATATTCGCGGTTACTTTTTCATGTGCATTGAAGGCGGCAAACTTATGCGTGATAACGGCGGTGGTAGCATTGTTAATACCGCTTCAATTAATGCCTTAAAGCCTGGCCCAATGCAGGGGATTTATTCTATCTCTAAAGCCGCTGTCGTCAATATGACACAAGCCTTTGCCAAGGAGTGTGGTCGTCACAATATCAGAGTCAATGCCCTACTCCCAGGACTGACAAAAACGAAATTTGCCGGTGCCCTATTCTCTAATGAAGAGATGTACAAGAATGCTATTAAGACCATCCCTCTTCACCGCCATGCTGTTCCTGATGAGATGGCAGGTACAGTGCTATACCTGGCGTCAGATGCATCTAGCTATACTACTGGCGAATGTATCGTAGTCGATGGTGGCTTTACACTTTAAATCTATTGGCAAGGCTTTCGACAAAAAGGCTCCTAAAGGAGCCTTTTTATTTAGTGAGTAATATCCCGAGCTATAACCAAACCTCTAGATTATCCTCTTGGCCCAACCGTTGAGTTAATTTAATATCTAACATTTCTTTAAGGCCGCACTGCTCAAGTAAATCATCCACCAACAGCTTATCTTTCTTTGAAAATTTCAGATAACCGTCTTGAATTTTCTGGAGCATAAAAAACCGATACGGTTGTGCACCAGCGGCTATTATTTCACCTCGCACCGTAAATTCGGCCATACTTTTATTCTTGCCTAAATACCGAGACGCGCTGGTTCCGTGGGACGGCTGGTTATCAGCCAACCAATGATTAATTGACAGCGCCGCGGCCTGTGTTTCTGGGACTAGATCTTCTGCGAGAATACTTAAAACCTTCACCAACGTTTCAGGTATCTCATCCTGCTCAAGATAACCATGTCCGGCTTCGAAAAACTCAGCTGTATCAGATTCTGCGCGATTCATTCTCTCAACCCAGCGATAAACATGGATAGCTTCGCGCTGCATAAGAGCCAAGGGCTTCGGATCTCTGCCTAAATGAGCAAACATGGGGGCCATTAACCCGAAGTCCCCTATGCAAGGCTTCCAGCCTAGAAGGTACGGTACATTAGAAAAGTGTTCGTTAAGAGCTTGAAGAAAATCCATATAGAGCTCTTCAATAAAACTATGGTTATTATCTGAGACGCCAAATATGCGACCAGCAAATCGCATTCTGTCCATCATGTAATCGGTCTTTTCTTGACGGTTGGGCCCTGCGCGTTGAGCATTAAAAAAGTGATACTTTAAAAACTCAAGATTTTCCTCTGGAAAGTTCCAACGATAATGCATTGCTGGTCTTAAAAGACCCTCACAGCCAATTAGGTCAAACAAATGACTTATGGTCTGCTGCCTAGCACCCTTTGGCAGACAAGGACGACCGTTAGCTAACTCAAAGTACTCAATAATAGCAGCGCCATCACGGATAACCTCGCCTGAAGTAGTCTTTAATACAGGAATAGTCGCAAGTTTTGCACTGGGTACTATGTCAGCTTTAAAGCTCTCATGGCCGCAGGAAAGTTCGTTGAAAGGGATTCTGTTTTTGATCAGGTAAGATCTTGCGCGTCCGGTATACAGAGAGTGTGGGATCCCATATAAAATATGCTTTTCTACCATTTTTTTACCCAAAATATCATTATTTAGCCTAACCCTTTGATATGATGCACAGAAGGAAGAAGTATAAGAATTATTATGACATGTGTACTGTCACTATGTTAGCCTTTCTCTCAATAAGAGTTGTAAAACACCTGCCGCTATTGTAAAAATAAAAGAGGATTTTATGTCGGATGTGAACACGCTTGACGAAAAAGTACTGGCCGAATATCTCAGTCAACACATGGAAGGTTTCGAAGGGCCTTTAAAGGCTACAAAATTTTCTGGTGGGCAATCCAACCCCACATTCAAAATCGATACCCCTTCAGGTAGTTATGTATTGCGACGACAACCTCCAGGTAAATTACTCAAGTCTGCCCATGCGGTTGATCGAGAATATCGTGTCATTAGCGCGTTAGCTGACACCGAGGTTCCAGTGCCTCAAGCAAACCATCTGTGCGAAGACTCAGACATTATAGGCTCCATGTTTTATTTAATGGAGCATTGCGATGGTAATGTCCACTGGGCTGCAAAACTTGGAAAAGCCTCTGATAATAATCACCGCAGTCACATGTATGATGAGATGAATCGAGTTCTTGCTGCTATTCACTCCGTTGATGTTGATAAAGTGGGTCTATCAGACTATGGACGACCCGGTAATTACTATGATCGTCAATTCAATCGCTGGTCGAGCCAATATCGGGCGTCGGAGATGATTGATATCCCGGAGATGAATGATCTGATCGATTGGCTGTCGGTAAACATTCCTGAAGACGATGGCAAAGTGGCTCTGGTACATGGAGACTATCGCCTTGATAATCTTATGTTTGATAAAGCTGATCAAAAAATCATCGCCGTTTTAGACTGGGAGTTATCTACTTTAGGACACCCCTATGCAGATCTTGCTTACCAGTGCATGGGGCTTCGACTTCCCTATCGCGAGATAAAAAATGTTATGTCCGGCCTCGGCGGAATAGACTCACAAAGTTTAGGAATACCCTCAGAAAGGGACTATGTGGCCAGCTATTGCAGGCGTATGGGTGTTGATGGAATAAATAACTGGGGTTTTTATCTTGCTTTCAGTTGCTTCAGGCTAGCAGCAATTACACAGGGAGTGGCGAAACGCGGCGCTGATGGTAACGCCTCAAGTAAGGCCGCTCTTGGTTATCAGGCAATGGTTCAGCCATTAGCTGTTATGGGTCTTGAGAGTATTAGAAGTGAAGCTTGAAGTATGAAGATGATCTACTTGGTGGGAGCGGTTATTACCCTAATAGTGGTTGTGGCCCTGTCAGGCCCCCGAGTAGATATGAGTATTTCATTAAATGAAATAGAACTTCCAAGTAATCTAGATCTTTATTTATCTGAATCGGAATCTCGATTTAAAGATATTACCGAGGGTACAGAAAAGAAGATCATTTGGGACGGAGTACCTGGAGAAAAAACAGATGTTTCTATTGTATTTATTCATGGGTTTTCAGCCACTCGACAAGAATTAGCACCACTGGCTGATATCATTGCAAGCTCTCTACAAGCCAACTTGTTTTATACCCGCTTAGCCGGTCACGGTCGAGGTGGCGCCGGCATGATTGATGGTACAGTTAATGGTTGGGCTAATGACGCTAACGAAGCGCTCGAAATAGGTCGCAGACTCGGCAATAAGGTTGTTTTAATCGGCACCTCTACAGGGTCTACACTGATCACTTGGCTTTCTTTGCAGCCAAGCAACAAGGATGTGCAGGCAATGATTCTTTTGTCGCCAAATTTTCATCCTGCAAACTCAAATATGAGCATTCTTTTATGGCCTTGGGGCGAAAAAATCGCCGAAATGCTAATTGGTAAAACGCGCCATTGGGAATCAAATAACCCTTTGCATGAAAAATATTGGGCGAATGACTATTCCACCGCCGCTATGTTACCCATGATGGGCCTGGTTAAAATTGTTAATGATGCAGATCTTAATGAGATCTCCACTCCGACACTCATGGCTTATTCCTCTAAAGATAAGACAATTAGCGTACCGGCCCTCATAAAAGCTTTTCGTCGTTTTGGCTCAATAGACAAAGAGATCATTGAGTTCAATGATACTGAAGATCCGAACTCTCACGCCTTAGCAGGTGATCTTCTATCGCCCTCCTCTACAAAAGCTCTTGCCGACCGAGTAACAGCGTTCGTTAAGCGTATACCTATGTAAAAACATCCACATTTAGCTGCTAGTCCATTAAGTCAATAGCTAAAAGAAGTAGCTGCTTTCCCCCTAACATAGCAAAGCCTATGGCAAAAATGTGCATTGCAAGTTGACCCCTTTGAACAGTTTTTTATCAGATGCGATTAGGCTACACTGACTATCAAATTTCCATACTTTGGAGTCCTTTTGCAATTAGCTACTTCATCCACTCTTAGGAGTTACAGTCAGCTTGCGCTCATTGTTATTGCTGCAGGTGCTATTTACCCTCTTCTCTATTTGCGGCAAAATTTTGAGCTTTCAATACTAGAGTCATTTAACATTACCCAAACACAATTGCGCTATTGCAGTTCGATGCTTGGGCTTATTTTTGTCATTACTTATGTTCCTAGTGGTTGGCTAGCTGATCGTTTTTCGTCCCGCAAACTACTTTCTCTTTCGTTACTAGCCACTGGATTACTAGGAATTTGGTTCTCAACCATGCCTTCATATGATGCATTGCTCGTCATCTATGGTGCTTGGGGTATAGCGACTGGATTAACCTTCTGGTCAGCACACATTAAGTTAGTAGCCATGCTCGCACGGGCAGATCAACAGGGTCGGTTTTTTGGCATCTTGGATGGTGGTCGAGGACTAGTTGAAGCACTTTTAGCAACCGTTGCTGTCGCAATCTTTGCCTATGTATTGAGTCAGAGTAGCGGGACAACAAGCCTTGCTCTCAAACAGGTTATTTACCTCTACGTTGGCGTTTTGCTGGTGGTATCCCCTCTCGTATATTGGCTCCTTGACGATTTCGAAGAAGAATCTGAAGCAGAAGAAACGGCAAGTACAAGACCATTTATAGAGGACTTAATGGACGTACTTAGGCGTCGTGAGATTTGGCTTTGCGCCCTGTGTATCGTCTGTGGCTATCAATTGTTTTATGCTACGTACTCCTTCTCAGCCTATCTACAAGAGAACTTCGGTCTCACGGCCGTGGCAGTTGGCACGATAACCGTGGCTAAGCTGTGGATGAGACCCATAGGTGGGATTGCTGCTGGGTTCATTGGTGACTGGTCGAATCCTGAAAAAGTACTTTCTATACTGCTGGTACTTGCCTCGATATCACTTTCGATGATGGCTTTTTTGCCTACCACATCTGCAACTTTTATGATGGTTGCTCTCGTACTACTTATTGGTTTACTTACCTACGGTGTCCGAGGCTTGTACTGGGCTACATTGGGCGGATGTAATGTCCCCAACAAAATTAAGGGATTAGCCATTGGCATGATCTCAATGATTGGATACTTCCCAGAATGGTATTTACCACTAATTAGCGCCCCACTGTTAGAGCAATATCCCGGCGGCCTTGGTTATAAGATTTACTATTTAATTATCTCTGCCTGTGGCCTTTTTGGTGCGTATGGAGCCTACTTATTATCTAAACCAAATAAAAATGACCCTTAAAAATAAAACAGTTTCTAGCGAGCAAATCCCCGCAAGATACAGAGCCTCTCGTCCAAGATTAGTGCAATTAATTGGAAAGTGGTTTCTTAGAGCCTTTAATTGGAAAGTTGAAGGATCATTACCTGAAATATCGGATAATCAGAACCTCATCATCATTGTCGGTCCACACACCTCTAACTGGGATGGCGTTTTCGGTTTTGCTGCGATTTTGGGGCTGGATGCAAAGATCTCCTTTTTTGGCAAGCATAGCCTGTTCAATAAACCTATTTTAGGAAAGTTTTTAATCTATATGGGTGGTATCCCAGTTGATAAGAGTAAGCCAGGTATTGGCCTTACAGATATTGCTATAGATAATATGTCTAAACTTAATGGCTCTTTGCTTGCTATGTCTCCTGAAGGAACACGAGCGAAGACTGAGAGGCTAAAATCAGGTTTCCTTAGGATAGCGCATGCAGTACAAGGCAAGGTGTTCCTTGCCGCGTTTGACTTCGGAGAGAAAAGAATACTGCTAGATTCCTTCTTAGATATCTCAGATGATCATGAGCGCGACATCGCCTGCGTACAAAGTTATTACACAAACTTTAAAGGCAAGTGCCCCGAGAACTATTAAACCCACTGCACGATTATTCATAGCTTAATCTAGACAAAAATATTAAACCCTTGACAAAAACTAGTTTGCATTACAAACTAGTTTTACATTTACTCATATAAGGAAATATCATGACATCTCAACAAGCTATCGAAGACATTAATTACGCTACTGGCATTGCCAAATCGGCAAAAGAAAGCCCCCTGGTAGGCGGGCCGTTCGGATTAATGTGGGGAGTCCTACTCTCAACTACTTTATGCTCACACTGGGCAATAGTCACTGGACAGATCGCCGCGCAGGCTCCGGCACTCGGTTACCTGTGGGTGGCTTTTGCTATCTTAGGTAGTGTTGGTAGTGCAATACTCGGATCTAGAGTGAAAAAAAAGCCAGGCATTCATTCAACAGCAAATAAGGTAGAGCAATCCGTATGGATTATGTTCTCAATTATGCTGGGGTGCTTATGGATTGGCGTTACCTCGAGCATGATTTTTGGCTCTGGAACAGTCGCTCTTTTTGATTTTATACCCATTGTTGGTTTTGGTGGCCAAGGTCTTGCCTACGGAGTAACCGCACGCACAAGTCATTATAAGTGGATGTATTACCCTGCGGCTGCCTCTTTTGCGGCCAGTATTGCCTGCTTAACGGTATTTGGAGAATCACATTTCTACCTTATTGCAGCCATTTTTGCCTTTATTACCGTAGTGCTTCCGTCGCTAAAAACCATGAGGGCCGAATATGTCGCCTAAAAATTCATCTGTCGATATTGAAGCGATTGATGAGGTTATTCACGGCAGACTTCGCTTGGGAATCATGGCCTACTTATCAGCCGTAAATCCCGCTAGTTTCCCAGAATTACTGGACAAAACAGGGGCGAGTAATGGTAACTTGTCAACACACCTCAGTAAGTTAGAGGCAGCTGGCTACGTAGCTCAAGAGAAGGGTTATGCTGGTAAAAAACCCCAAACACTTGTGCATTTAACGGACTCAGGTCGAGATGCATGGATAGATTATTTGAGTACGATGCAATCTCTCCTAAATCCTTAAACTACATGACCGCGGTAGGAGGGTTAATCCTCCTACCGCGGCCTAGGTCTGACTATAAACTGAGTTCCTTTTTTAAATGTGCGATGATATCAGTTGACTCGTAAAGCCAATGCGTAGTTCCATCGGGTTTATCTGTGCGCAAGCAAGGAACCATATGTCTCCCACCCTCTCTCACCAATTCCGCTTTTATCTCAGCATCATTTTTAGCGTCTCGTAATTCAATATTCAGCGAATGGCGTTTGAGTTCTCGACGAACCTTTACGCAAAATGGGCAAGTCTTAAACTGATACATAGCCATACTAGCCGTAGCATCGTCGATGGCCTTCTGTGCCGATAATGCTCTTACCATAGGTTTAGGTGAGGTAAGCGCGTCGAGAAGCAATATAATCTGGCCTAAAACCCAACGAACTACTTTCACATCTTTCCCTCAGCACTATTACTAGACAAAGCTAACTTATCCATATAAGCAGCGGACGCAACCAACCAAACAACCAGGACCACTTCAGCTGCAATTAAGCTAGTGGCTAAACCTGCGCCGTGGGCAACCCAAGCAAGCACTCTAAGAACTGCAGTCATGCCAAGTAGTAAAGCGGCTAAACGTAACAATTCACTTTGAGACTTGATAACACCGTATATGATCATCACAGCAGAAAATGCAAAAAATGCACCAAGGTCGGCAAGCTGAGTGCTTCTGCCGATACCATCAAGTAACGGCATGCCAAGATCAGCAACCACCGTACTCGGCTGCACGATAAACAAAAGTGCATTGGCTAGAAGAGGAATGCCGGGGACAATCGCAATAATTTTAAATAGAGTTGTGTTCACATTAAGTCCTTAGGTTATCAATGGGTTTAGTTATGTTTTATTACTTTTCCCGCTTTCATGACAAAATCAACGTTTAGTAGCTCCTGAATATCGGCCAACGGGCTTCCATTAGTTGCAATGATATCAGCATATTTATTGACTTCAATAGAACCGAGCACATCACTGTGATCAATTAGGTCTGCAGCACTGACCGTTGCAGACTCTAAAATATCAGTCGCACTCATACCAGCATTAAACATTAGCACTGCTTCTTGCGCATTAGTGCCGTGACGAGAAACGCCACTATCAGTGCCATAGGCTATTTTAACCCCAGCTTCGTGAGCTTTGGTGAAATTGGATGTCATCGCGCTGGCAACTTTAATTGCCTTGGTTTTAATAGCGTCAGACATGAAATCACTATCCCGAGCCATGGTCAGTACGGTATTACCCGCTAGCAGTGTGGGAACGAGGTAGGCGCCGCTTTTCTTAAACAACCGTATGCTTTCTTTGTTGGCATAACTGCCGTGCTCGATACTATCAACACCTGCTCTGAGCGCTGCATTAATACCGTCTGCACCATGGGCATGGCTGGCCACCTTGCGACCTAAAGAATGAGCGGCGTTAACAACCTCCTTTAATTCATCAACCTCCATTTGCTGAGCAGTTCCGGTATTGGTATCTGACAATACTCCACCGGTTGAGGTGATTTTTATAATATCGGCACCAAACTTGATCGCTCTGCGCGTTGCCCTACGGCAATCATAAGGTCCATCGCAAATCGTCTTAGCAGTGTACATGTCGAGTAAATCTGGGCTTACGCCATCAACATCCCCATGTCCTCCGGTGACTGAAACACCTCCAGATGCAATGATTCGAGGGCCTTCGACCCACCCCTTCTCAATAGCATCGCGTAGCGCATAAAGCTGCTCTGGTCGGCCGCCAAGGTCCCGCACTGTGGTAAATCCTGCCATTAGAGTTTTATGCGCATAATGAACGCTGGCCATAGCCACATCAGACCCTGACATTCGCAGCGCTTCTCTATCGTTATTTGGACCTAACTCACCCTGCAGGTGGACATGCATATCCATCAGGCCGGGCATGACAAAGCTCGAGGATAAATCAATTAGCTCTGCATTTTCGTTTATTGCTTCAATCCCAATAAAACCGTCTTTTACATCCACGATTTTGCCATTTTCAATGACTATCGTCTGTTGGGATAGAGGGTCTTGACCTGGGACCGCAAGCAACCTTCCAGCATGAATGACCTGAGTGTCTGCCATAGTATTGACCGCTATAAGAACAGCGCAGATCAACAGCAGGCCCCTACCTCTATTGGCTATACCTAAACTTACTGACTTAGATTCCAACATAAATAATTTCCTTTCTAATCCGAGATTAATCTATACCCTAGCTAGAGCGCCTTGGCTGGTTGATTAAAGAGCACCATTAAGATAGTCGACCGTTAGATGCGTTAGGGCCTTAACACCCACAGGCAGTGCACTATCGTCGATGGTGAACAATGGGGAGTGATTGCCGGCAGTGCTTGAGAGATCAGCTCCAATTTTATTGACCCCTAAGTAAAAATAGAACCCCGGTACCTGCTGGGCGAAGAAACTAAAATCTTCAGCACCCATACTGCGTCCTGATCTAATAACCATGTCTTTACCGACCACATTTCTCAGGGTAGGCAATACCCTCTGCGTTAGATCAGCATTATTGAAGGTTACTGGATAGTTATCGCCATTAGGGAGTAACACCTCAACCGTGGCACCCGCCATCGCCGCGGTAGTTTCCGCTATTGTACGCATCTCAACGAATATCTTTTCCCTAATAGCAGGGTCAAAGGTTCTTATGGTGCCCTCCATTTCAACAACGTCAGGGATAATATTACTTCTAACGCCACCATGAATACTGCCTACCGAAATAACCGCTGGAGATTCTGTTAAATTCAGCTTTCTCGACACAATAGTTTGTATGTTATTGCCAATCTGAAAGGCAACCATAACTGGATCTATGGAATCCCAGGGGGTAGAACCATGCGCTTGACGCCCTTTGATCGTAAATTTCCACGCGTCGGATGCAGCCATAAAAGCACCTTCACGATAGCCAATAATGCCGTGAGGAGCATTGGTGACGTGCAAGCCAAAAATGACATCAGGTTTATTGCTCTCCCAGATCCCTTCCTCAAGCATTAATTTGGCGCCGCCGCCCTCTCCTGTGGGAGCACCCTCTTCTGCGGGCTGAAATATAAACATAACACTGCCGGAAAGCTCATCGCGCACCGACGTCAAAAATTCTGCCACACCCATTAATATAGCAACATGAGCATCATGCCCACACGCATGCATCACCCCAACGTCTTGACCGTTATAGGTATTAGTTTCTTTGGATGCAAATGATAAACCCGTCATTTCCGTGACGGGTAGACCGTCCATGTCAGCTCTTAGCGCAACCATAGGGCCCGGTTTGCCGCCCTTAAGGATTGCTACGACGCCGGTATGAGCGATCCCAGTTCTAACCTCAAGCCCTAAACTCCGAAGATGATTCTCAACCTTCTTTGATGTCTTGAACTCTCTGTTGGATAACTCAGGGTATTGATGCAGGTCATGTCTCCATTCGACGACCTTCTGCATTAGGGGCTCTAGGTTATTGTCCAGCTGAACGTGTAACTGCTCGGTGTTGGCGCCACTAAAAGACATATAACAGGAACAAAGTAGCAAGCATATTACTCTTGATTTTATCTGCATCATTCAACATCCTTAACTTGTATTTAACGGCGTACATGACTCACGAAATTTACTCTACATTATGATAAATGTTCTGCACATCATCTAGATCATTCAGCATCGTAGTAAAGGTTTCAAATATTTCCACGTCATCACCTGATAGTGGCGCTGTATTCTGCGCAATAAACTGAATTTCATCAACCTCATACTCAATCTCGCCAAAAGCATCACTCAATGATTTTTTAGCCTTAAATGATTCTGTGTGTGGCGCGAAAACTGTCAACATGCCCTCTTCGTTTTCGATATCCACCACATCTACATCATCGGTTAATAGTGCGTCTAACACCGCCTCTTCATCTTGACCGGAAAACATCAAAATCGTTAGATGGTCAAACATATGGCTAACCGAACCCTGGGTGCCTATCTTGGTTTTGGTCTTACTGAAGCACAATCGCACATCATTAAAAGTGCGGCTTGGGTTGTCGGTTAAACATTCGATAATGACCATACAGTTGCCCGGGCCATAACCCTCGTAACGTGCTAGCTCAAAGTTCTCTCCTGCACCGCCTTTAGCCTTCTCAATGGCTTTTTCGATGACATGGGAAGGCACTTGATCTTTTTTAGCACGCTCAATGATGCTACGCAGACTTAAATTGCCGGTGGGGTCTAACCCTCCAGCCTTGGCAATGACGTATATCTCACGGCCATATTTGCTATAAACTTTCGCTTTGGCGTCAGATGTTTTTGCCATGGAATCTTTGCGGTTTTGGTAGGCTCTACCCATGATGGAATCCAACTCTAAAAACAAAGATGTATTCTATAACAGGCTATCGGTTGGAACACTTATTTTGGCGATTATATGGAAAGACTAAAAATACAATTAATCAAAGACTCTTGTATTTTTTCCATAAGAAGAGAGACAAATAAACTAGTAAGACCGGCCAAATCAGCACCAATAGACCAACCAAGCCAGATTCCGACAGAGTCGAAAAAAACGCTAATAACTGTCCAAACCCATCGCCAGCGAAAAGCAAACCTAAAATGATCACTGCCATCTGTATTACCGTAAAACCGGTGTACAGCAAGCAAATAACTAATAAAATACCAACGAGTAATTTTTTCATCGGGCTAATCTTTTTTGCGTGAGTGTTCATGCTTATTATCTACGTAGACGAGGATTTACATCCCAACTTATCGCGCCAATTCCCCGTGATATAGATCTATCACTTTTAAATTAGTATAGACGACTATTAGAAGGTTGATTTAGTTCAGGGCCTGTATTGCTTAGAATGCAATCCAATTATTCTGTGCTATTATTTAATATCAAATAATTGAAAAAATAATACGAGAGGCTAACTCATGAAAAAAACATTATTCTTATTAGTAGCATTATGCTCAGCATTTACATATGCGCAGGAAACATTTAAGCACGAGCCTGTAGCCAATAAAGCTGAATATTACGCGGGTTCATATAATGAAAGAAAAGATATGGATGACTTGTTAGACTGGGCAGCTAAGTTCAAAGACTGGCAAAATGAATCTGGAATCTACGATAGCATGTCCACATCGCTGCTAGTCCCCTACTTTATTCAAAATACTGCGGCTGCCGATGTTGTTTGGCTTAATATATGGCCCTCCTCAACTGCACAATATAAGGGTCTAGAAAACTGGCTGACCAATGGCGGAGAATTGATGGCTAAACTACCTATCACCAATTCGCAGGTCGTCGACACATGGCAGTGGGCAATCTCTACGCCTGAAGGCGAAGGCACCATCGGGATGGTTAGATACTCTGACTGTAAACTGAAGGATGGTGTATCTGCACGGCAAGCATTTGATGCTTATAAAGACTTTGCCATAGCCGCAAAAGATAAAGGCGACAACCTCGGCAGGAAAATGATCTTCCCAACGGCTGGCGGTACTCAAGGCGACCATGATTATGTTTATACCTTGTACGCAAATAAGGTATCGGAACTTGGCGCAGCCGCAGATCTTTACTGGGCGGAAATTAATGGCTCAAATGAAGACTTGGCACTAAATGAAGTAATAGAATCCTGCACAAACTCTAGAATGTATTCATCTATAGACATCAAAGTGGCTACTAACTAGCCTTACAATAAGCTCGAAGATATCTAAAAGCTCTAAAGCCCTCTTAGGTTTTAGAGCTTTTTTTATGTTCTTTGGCCGATTATTTTACTTTTGATGGAGCAACTGCTGCTCTTAAAGGTAGTTTAGGCGAATAAGATTTTCGCAATCAATTGCCGCCAAAAACAAATAAATCTATTTTGTGCAAGAGCTCCAATCAAGACTAGTTAGAGTCTATATGCTCACTCAGGTGCTGGTGAAAATTGACAATGGCTTTTTCAAAGTGACCAAACGTAAAGTGACTATTGGCACCACTACCCACAGATTCTTGAATAGCACAGGCGGCTTCGCGGTCTTCATCCTGGCCTGATTCGTTAACAAAAAGAGCATCACGCTTGGCCTCGTCGAGTGTAATCCCATTGCCGTTGCTATCTTGATTAATCATTCGGTAAACAACCCATTTTGACTGGGTTGGGCTGAGAGGTTCAAGAATAACCAGACTCGTATGTTTGGACAGAACGGCAACACTGGCATTAGGGAATAACAGATAAACAGACGTTACTAACCCGTCAATACGCCGTTCTTCGGGGGCTATATCCCGTAATTTTTCAATCCGACGAAAGGGAAATATAACCCTAGAATTAGCACCAAAATTTTCTACAAGCGTGACATTATCAAGACCGTAAGGGTAAAACGTCTCTTTGTGCAGCGACTTAATATGGTACCCCTCTAACAAAGTCTCAGTCAGCAATTTCCAATTAGCCTCATCAGTGAGGGCACCTTGCTCAAACATCGCTTGCTCTGGTACAAAATAATCCAGCTTATCGTCCAGCATCGCTTTAGTGATATCCCCCTCTTGCATCACATAGACAATGCCACCTTTTTCCTTCGCGCTGACTTCCTGCAAACCGTATTCTGCAGGGTTAACACCAGGAAACCCCTCCTTACCTGGTATGCTTTTGAGGTTGCCTTCAAGGTTATAGGTCCAGGCATGGTACGGGCAGACAAAAGATCGTGAACAACCACTGCCCTTCGCGACCTGCATGCCCCGATGTCGACATGCATTGATAAAAGCGCGCACTGTGCCGTCAAGCCCTCGCACGACGACTAAGGGGGTTCCCGCGGCTTTACGGGCAATGTAACTGCCCTTGTCCGGTAACGCTACCGAAGGGCAATAAGGCACAGGAAGACGCTTTAAAAGAGCAATTTCAGCATCAAATCGCTCCTGGGACTGATAGTGATCAACAGGCTCTCTCCAGACCGCATCACCCAAATCTGTCGTATTATTATCTATGTGACTAAAAATGCGCTCGATAACCTCTTGGTCATTTAGCAATTTAGATTTGCGATGCGGTTCCTTCATGTCACAACCATTTTGTAGTTATTCTGGGCAACGTATAAGAATAATCGTTAGATTACAACCAGCGCGAGAATAGAATCATTTATCAGGTGAAATAAATAGCTTATAAATAATATGGCATATAGTATGCTATATTGTCTATCGAAGACAATCTCATAACTTAGGGATAACGATATGGGTTGGAAAAAATGGGCCGGCGTGCTGTTCGCAATAGTTGTAGTTGTCAGTGCTTATCGCCTTGCGCAAATTGGAAGCCAGCTAATGCTACCCCAAAGTGAGGAGGATATCGCTGAAGTCAATGCGGCGGCTGAGGCCCAAAATGAGGAAGCCTTCTACCGGCCTGAAAGAAAACCAGCAATCATCCAAAAAGCCAACCCGTTGAACAACGTATTCTTTGGTGATCTTCATATTCACACTAATGCCTCTGTTGATGCCTATTTGTTTGGCAACAGATTTGATATGGATACAGCCTACCAAGTAGCCAAAGGTCGCAGTGTGGTGCTTCGTTCTGGTGAGAGAGCGGAGCTTACCCGGCCTCTAGATTTTGCCGCCTTGACTGACCATGCAGAGGGGTTTGGGCTGCGGTTAGCCTGCCTTGAGACGGAAAAGAGTGAGGAGGCCCAAGAGGTTTGCAATAAATTTGACCGAGCCTCACTCAGTATTTTCTTAGAATTACGCAATCGAGGGCCGCGACGAGACCTCACCGTATTCAATAATGACAGTGCCATAGAGCGGGAATATTCAGCAAGTACCTGGCAATTGGTTCAGGCGTCTGCAGAACGAAATTATGAGCCAGGAAAGTTCACGACCTTTGCAGGCTACGAGTACTCTCCAGTATTACCTGATCGTGGTAAGCATCACCGTAATATTATATTTCGGTCCTTGGATACACCAAAATATGCTATATCATCTTTTGATGCAGCGTCTGAAATTGACCTTTGGAAAGAACTAGAAGCGACCTGTACCAATGAGTGCGAATTCTTGACCATTCCCCATAATTTAAACAAAACTTGGGGCTTGGCCTTCTCCGGCAAAACTATTGATGGGGCCGCTTACACAGAGGACGACTGGAAGTTACGAGAACGATCAGAACCCCTAGTGGAGATGTTTCAGATCAAGGGTAACTCAGAATGCTCCGTGGCGTTTGGTGCTGGGGATGAAGAGTGCGGCTATGAACAATTTTTCCCAGAGTGTGAAGAAGAGGGCCAGACGTCCTGTATTTACCCTACGTCAATGATGCGCGATGGACTGCAAATAGGTTTAGCGCTGGAAGATCAAATCGGTATTAATCCCCTTAAGGTAGGATTGATTGGTTCTACAGACACCCACAATTCCAACCCGGGTGACACCGAAGAATGGGATTATCGTGGTGCAACCACATTTGCCTCAAGCCCAGCCAAGCGAAGGTACGAGAGTACTCGCTTAGTTGGTACTCAATACAACAACCCTGGTGGGCTAGCCGCCATATGGGCTCCTGAGAACACCCGAGAAGCTCTGTTTGATGCAATGAAGCGCAAAGAGGTTTACGCCACCAGTGGAACGCGCATTAAACTGAGATCTTTTGGTGGATTTAATCTACCAGAGGATATTGCAGTAACAGCTGATATAGCGGCTGCTTATACCCACGGCGTGCCTATGGGTGGAAGCTTAGTTGCTGGCGAGGGTAACAGCCTGTCTTTGTTTATATGGGCGGTGAAGGACCCAGACAATGCGCCCCTGGCAAAGATTCAAGTGATCAAAGGTTGGATAGAGGATGGGCAGCGCCAGGAAGTTGTCTATGACGTTGCTTGCGGTGGATCAGGCTTGGATGCTGTAACCGGTAAATGTAAAGCTAATGGTGCGACGGTAAATATGACTGACTGTCGTTGGGATAACAGTGTTGGGGCGTCTGAATTAATGACCTTGTGGACTGACCCTGATTTTAGTGCTGATGAGGATGCGTTCTATTATGTGCGCGCTATTCAAAACCCTACGTGTCGATGGAGCACTTATGACAGCCTCCGCCTGGATAAGCCTCCCCGTGATGATGCGCCGTTAATCTCATCAGAAATGGCTTGGGGATCACCTATTTGGGTGAATGCGCAATAACATTTAGCTAGACTACCCACACCCGTAAAACGATCTGTTAACTAGAGATAATAACTATGATAACTAGGCACGCTAAATACCGACAATCAATTTTGGTTTTACTTATTGGACTTGGCTTAACCGCCTGTTCTGGTGACAAAATAGAGCCCTCAAATGAGGCTTTTAGTACTGCCGCAGATGTTCATGACAATGAAGACGTTATTGCTGCAACGCGTGAAATCGATGAGCTATTACAGCAGCGGGGCGGTGCTATTTTAGGTGGCCAAAAGCCCTTATTTGACGTTGAGACAGAGTTGCTGCAGGACAAGGGGGCACCTCGGTCGGAGTCAAACGATAAACAGACCTTAGAGCGAGCGCGTAATGCCTATTTTGGCGATTTGCATGTGCATACTACTTACTCCTTTGATGGTTATGCGTTTGGCACTCTAGCCACACCCTACGATGCCTATCGTTTTGCTAGGGGGGAGGCTATTAAAAATCCTGCAGGCTATGAAATGCAGTTAACCCGGCCTATGGATTTTTATGCAGTAACTGACCATGGCATGTTTTTGGGGGTTGTGCAGGCCGCTGCAGACACATCGACAGATTTTTCAAAGAATCCTTTCTCTGAACCCTATCATGATCTTAATGCGCCAGATAACTTTGGTACGGGCTTTTTTAGCCGCATGAAACGCTTGCTCACATTCTCTGGATTTATTCCTCAAATTATTTCCGGTATCTCAGGGGGCAGTATTGATCGTGGTGAGGTGCTTAATGTTGTCAGGACCGCATGGAAAGACACTATTGTTGCGGCGGATCAATTTAATAGTCCTGGTGAGTTCACCACCTTTGCAGCCTACGAATACACGACCTCCAGTGTCGGGATGGGAAATTTACACAGAAACGTTATTTTTGACGGAACGGAAAGCCTGCCCCGAGAGCCGTTTTCGCGTTTTCATTCAAGTAACCCCGAGGACCTCTGGGATTGGATGGATGAGCTGAGAGCCAAAGGTGTCGAGAGCTTAGCGATACCGCATAATTCAAATGGCTCTAATGGTTTGATGTTTCAGACCAATGACTTTGCCGGTAACGCTTTTGATAAAGCCTATGTAGAACAGCGCAGCAGAAATGAACCTATTGTAGAGATCACACAGATAAAAGGAACATCTGAGACTCATCCGACATTGTCCACCCGAGATGAGTGGGCGGGTTTTGAAATTATGCCCTACAGAGTGGCAACAGCGGCGCTTAGTCAACTCGAAGGCTCCTATGTGCGAGAAGCGCTGTTGAACGGTTTAGCAATTGAAAAACAAGGTGTTGGCAACCCTTATGGATTTGGCTTTATTGGCTCCAGCGATACTCACTCTGCAGCAAGTCAAAATAATGAGTCAAAGTTTGTGTCTAAGCTAGGGTTATTGTCCAGTACGGCCGAGCAGCGCGGCTCTGTTCCCTTTGACGGTATTGACGGCCAATTTGCTTATTATGCAAGCTACCTCGCTACACGGTTGTACCCTACACCCCTGGGTAAAAATATGTATGTGAAAATCGATGGTGACGTTTATACGGGCGGTTCAACACCAACGTTTGGCGCGGCGGGTCTTGCGGCGGCTTGGGCTGAGGAAAATACTAGAGAATCTTTATACAGTGCGTTCCGTCGCAAGGAGGTGTTTGCTACCTCAGGCCCGCGCATAAGACTCCGGTTTTTTGCAGGGTATGACTTTGATGAAGTTATGCTAAGTGCGCCAGATGGAGTAGAGCAGGCTTATGCTAAGGGTGTCACTATGGGTGGCTCTCTTGTAGGTAATGGCATGGAATCTCCAGGGTTTCTGGTGATGGCGTCAGCTGATCCAGAAAATGCGCCGCTACAGCGCCTACAAATCATTAAGGGCTGGATTGATGCCGATGGTAACACCCACGAGGACGTAATCGATGTAGCCTGTGCTGGAGATACAGAGGTGGATCCTCAAACAAACCGCTGTCCTGATAATGGTGCCCGCGTGGATATTACCAACTGCACTATCAACCCAGAAACTGGCGCAACGCAACTAGCTTCCCTATGGCATGATCCAGACTTCGATGCTCAGCAGCGCGCTTTTTATTATGCACGTGCACTAGAAAATCCAACCTGTCGTTGGTCAACCTGGGACGCGATTCGTGCAGGTGTTGCGACAAGGCCCGATTTAGCAACCACAATCCAAGAGCGCGCTTGGTCTTCTCCTATTCATTACATGGCTGAGTAGGAGTGAGCGACTAAAAGATCCACACTGCTGTTCGACTGCTGGAACTAAGCCATGAATGCATGAACTTCAATCATTGTTTTCTTGATTGCATTGGGTGCTAAAGCACCATTAATCAGTTTATCTACCCCTTAATCGGTCGACTCGAAATAGTCCTTTAATCGCACCAATCCGGTATTGATATCTGCACTATCAATACCCGAGTAAGCAAAACGGATATAGTGATTTGACTCGCCCTCTACTGGCCGCCCAAAGTGCATCCTTGTGCAAAAAGACACATTAGATCTGGTTAATGCTCCCTCCATAAGCGCATTAACATCAGTGAGACCTTTACGTTCCATAATCTTGTTAACATTAGGAAAAACGTAAAAAGTACTGTTAGGCGCAGCTACATCAATGCCATCGATCGCGTTCAACCCATTTATGCACGCATCACGTCGCTCTCTCAACGTATTGAGGATATCTGCTGGGCCGAGGATCTCTCCCTCAATAGCAGCAACCATACCTCGTTGAATGAAATGAGGCGTGCATGACTCGGCATTGGTATTGAACTTATTAATTACATCAATCACCGATGATGGCCCAATTGCCGCTCCAAGTCGCCAGCCAGTCATCGCAAATCTTTTAGAGCAGGTATATAGAATAACGGTACGTTCCTGCATACCTGGAATGTCTGCAATGGTCATTGGTTGACCGCTGTATTGAATTTCATAATAAGCATCATCCGCAAGCACCCACAAATCATGTTCTAACGCTAATTCAGCTACCGCTTCCATTTCTTCGCGAGTAGATTGTGCGCCATTGGGGTTCTGATAATTGTTGTAAATTAATGCTGTTGTTTTCGGTGTAATTGCATCTCGCAGGGCATCTAAATCCAATGCAAATCCATCGGCCGTTTCGACATAGCCGTATGGTACAGCTACTCCACCGTTATATTCGATTTGAGATTCATAAATAGGGTAACCAGGATTAGGGTATAGCACCTCGTCACCAGGATCCATGACCGTCATGATGAATTTACCTATAACAGGCTTTCCGCCAGGCTGGATAGAGACATTTTCAGACGAGTATTCAATGCCTCTTTTTATGCCGACATCGCGAGCAATAGCATCTCGCAACTCGGGTACCCCGGCTCCGGGACAATAGCCCGTATAGCCATCGCGAATCGCTTTAGCCGTGGCCTCGATAATGCTCTCTGGTGTTAGTATGTT